>JADGNQ010000038.1 GCA_017883385.1 Candidatus Sulfotelmatobacter sp. | reverse complement strand
AGTTCTCAGTTCTCAGTTCTCAGTTCTCAGTTCTCAGTTCTCAGTTCTCAGTTCTCAGTTCTCAGTTCTCAGTTCTCAGTTCTCAGTTCTCAGTTAAAGCGAGTTGCGAGTGTTGATTTTGGATTCAAAATTCTGCAGACTCCCCACGGTCACAATTTCTCCTTTTTCGTTTCAGCTCTCGGATCTGACCAGGCGAACTGAAGCACCAGACACACGATCAGCGCCAGCAGGAAATCCGCGAGTTGGGGATGGGCTGGCCAGATCCTGTGCGGAAAGCGAAGCCACCAGGCCAGGATCGATGCGATCGTCGCCACCAGACTGATCTTCAGAGTTCTCATGGCCGCCGAATGAACGTCAAGCCGCGAAGCGTCGGGTGATTCTACAACATCCGCAGCGCTGAGATGCCACCGCAGGCTGGGAGAGAATCGGCGGCAGGACCGAGTCGACCGGGCTTGCGCTCCAGTCGGACAGCCGAGGCGGCTGCCGCCACATGTTTCATTCCGGCCAGCCTTCACCTTGCCGCGGCGGCGTCGAACAGGCTTAGCAACTCCAGTTTCTTTTCTGCGGGTAAGAAGGACGCTTCGAACGAGTTGCGGGCCAGTTCGCGGAGGTGTTCATCGGTGAATCCGAAAGTTTCCTGGGCGAGCTGGTATTCGCGGGACAGCGTGGTGCCGAACAGTGCCGGGTCATCGGTGTTGAGCGTGATCATGACGCCCTGATCGAAATAGTTCTTCGCGGGATGCTCAGCAACAGCCTTGCACACTCCGGTGCGAAGGTTACTGGTGATGCACAGCTCGACCGGAATCTGACGTTGCGCGAGTTCTTCGATCAGGTCGGCATCCTGGCTGGCGGTAAATCCGTGGCCGATGCGCTCAGCGCGGAGGTTGAGCGCTCCCCAGATGGATTCCGGAGGTCCCGTCTCGCCGGCGTGCGCCGTGAGTCGTAAGCCATTGTCGGCGGCGTATCCGAAGACGCTGCGGAAAAGTTCAGGCGGAGCCTTCATCTCGTCGCCACCAATGCCCACGCCGATGACATGGCGGTCCTGATAACGCACCGCCAGCTCAAAAACTTTTTGCGCTTCTTCCACTCCAAAGTGGCGCGTAGCGTCGAAGATCCACAGTAGGGAGACACCGAAATCTCGCGCGCCGCAGGCGCGGCCGCGTTCCAAGCCCTCGAAAATGGCCGCAAAGTCCTGCTTTCGGTAGAGGCAGACGCCGACTGCAACGTATACCTCCGCGTGCAGCACGGTTTCTTCCTTCAGCCGCTGCATGAGGCGGTAAGTAATCAACTCATAGTCGTCGGGGCCGCGCAGGTGTTCGCTGACCGCCTTGAAGGCCATCAGGAAACTCTGAAAATCCGTGTATCGATAGAGCGCCTCGACTTCAGCGAGTGTGGCACGGTCGCCGTGGCGCTGGCGGAGTTCGAGCAGCGTAGCGGGTTCGACCGCGCCCTCGAGGTGCAGGTGCAACTCCGCCTTGGGGAGTTGACGGATGAAGGCATTGGGCGGGCGGAGCGGTACGGAAGTCATCACATCTGATTGTAGATACTTGACGGAAGATTTGCGAGGGAGCAGCGATCGCCGTTCCGACGATTCTTTCGGTTACAATCCGGAGTTCTCATATCAGGCCCAAGGAGGTCGCATGAACGCGAAGATAGTCTGGAGGTCGCTGGTTGTATGGGCAATGCTGGCCATGCCGTTCGCCTTGTTGGGTGCGTCGTCGGCACCGCAAGTGAAAACCGACTCCGGCCTGGTCGAGGGCAAAGATGATGGGGCGGTGCACGCGTTTCTGGGAATCCCCTACGCCGCTCCGCCAGTGGGCGACCTGCGCTGGAAGCCTCCCGCGCCCGCTGCGAAATGGTCCGGCGTACGCAAGTCGACCGAGTTTGGCGCGCACTGCATGCAGGGAAACGTATTTGGAGACATGACCTTTCGCGATTCCGGCGGCAGCGAAGACTGCCTATTCCTCAACGTCTGGGTTCCGGCAAAAGCGTCGGGGGCGAAGCTGCCTGTCATGGTTTGGATTTACGGCGGAGGGTTCCAGGCGGGAGCCACCTCCGAGGCGCGCCAGGACGGCACCCATCTGGCGCAGCAGGGCGTAATCGTGGTGAGCATGAACTACCGGCTAGGAGTCTTCGGTTTCTTCGTGCATTCAGAGTTGGCGAAGGAGTCGGGGCGCAACGCAGCGGGCAATTACGGCTTGCTCGATCAGGTGGCGACGCTCAAGTGGGTGCATGACAACATAGCGGCGTTCGGCGGCGATCCCGGAAATGTCACCATTTTCGGCGAAAGCGCCGGATCATTTTCAGTGAGTGCACAGATGGCTTCGCCTCTTGCCAAGGACCTGTTCCAGAAGGCAATCGGAGAGAGCGGAGGCGCCGGTGAACGCCCTGATCCAGACGCCGCTGAAAAGTTCCGTGAGGTCAAAGATCTGAAGTTGGCCAGTTCGATCCTAGGAGTACAAACTCTGGCGGAACTGCGCGCGATAACCGCGGAGAAACTGCTGAACGCGTTCTTCAAGCCTGGAGGAGAAAACAACTTTGCTTTCGGGCCAGACGTCGACGGATATTTTCTGCCGGAACCCCCGCCAGCGCTCTTCGCGGCCGGGAAGCAGAATGACGTTCCGCTGCTGGCGGGCTGGAACCGCGACGAAGGCAGTTTCGAAATCGCTTTTTCGCCGCAAAAGCCGACGGCTGAAAACCTGAAAGCAACCGCGCAGAAAGAGTTCGGCGCGAAGGCCGACGAGTTCTTGCGCCTCTATCCGGCAACTACAGACGCGCAGGCCCAGCGCTCCGCGCTGGATTTCGCAAGCGACCGCTTTATTTCCTGGTCGACTTGGTGGTGGATGGAGGCCCAGTCCAAGACTGGCAAACAGCCGATCTACCGTTTTCGTTTCGACCTGGGCCCGCCCGCCGATCCGAAGGGACCACAACTGGGTGCATATCACTCAGCAGAGATCGAGTACGTATTTGGACAGCTTGATTCCAAAGCCGGGATCGCGTGGAGAGCAGAAGACCGTCAGCTCAGCGAAGAGATGCAGAAGTATTGGGCAAACTTCGCGCGCAGCGGAGATCCCAACGGCCCGGGCCTGCCGAAGTGGCCCGTGTACTCGTCCGCGGACGGATGGCCAGTCATGTATTTGGATGCGAAGTCCGCAGCGCACAAGGATGATCTGCGGGAGCGGTACTTGTTCCTGACGGGAGCGTGGGTGAAGTAGGGCGAGAGCGCCAGATTTCGATTGAGAACTCCTTGTAAGACTGTTGGGTGGCGAGTGGGAGTACAGGGGTCCTTCACTACGCAGGCCGATTCGCATGCGCGAATCGGCCTGCTTCGTTCAGGATGACAACGTGTTTTGGCTGACGGCTGAGAGCTGATGGCTGACAGCTATTTTGCGAACTCGCTGCGATGCCGGCTGTAGAAGACATAGATGAGCAGGCCGAGGGCCAGCCAGATCACGAAGCGCAGCCAGGTAATCAGGGTGAGCCCGAACATGAGGCCTCCGCACAGGAGGATCGAAATCAGCGGGAACCACGGCACAAACGGGACGCGGAAGGCACGCTTGCGATCGGGCTGCTTGCGGCGGAGGAAGATCACTCCCAGCGAAACCAGAACGAAGGCAAACAGCGTCCCGATGTTGGCCAGGTCGGCGGCATCTCCAATGTCCACCAGGCCGGCGGGAATTCCTACGGCGAAACAGGCGATCCAGGTGGACCAGTGCGGCGTCTTATATTTCGGGTGCACTGCGGAGAACAACTTCGGCAGCAAGCCGTCGCGGGACATGGCGTACCAGATGCGTGCCTGCCCGTACTGAAACACGAGCAACGAAGAGATCATGCCCGTTAGCGCTCCGATCACGATGACCGAGCGGAAGAACGGGTGCACCCCCAGATACTTCATCGCGTAGGCCACGGGCGCTTCGGCGGCTGCACCGGACACAAAGGTCGTGTACTTCATCATGCCGAGCAGTACGACGGCAACCCCGACATAGAGCAGCGTGCAGACCACCAGCGACATGATGATGCCGAAGGGCAAATCTTTTTGCGGATTGCGCGATTCCTCGGCGGCGGTGGAGACCGAATCGAATCCGATGTAGGTAAAGAAAACGATGGCCCCTCCGGTGACAATTCCGGCGAAGCCAGAAGGCGCGAAGGGCACCCAGTTCGCGGGCTTCACCAGCATTCCACCGACGACCAGGAAGGTCAGGATGGCGCCGATTTTGACCGCCACCATGATGTTATTGGTCTCCGCCGACTCCTTCACTCCGCGCACCAGCAGCAGCGTGAGAATGAAAACGATGAGGAAACCGGGGAGATTGAAATAGGCGCCCGTCCACTGCCCGCCAGCCCATACCGGACTCGCCCATTTGTCCGGCAAGTTGAGGCCGAACACCGCCAGTTGCGCTTTCGTATAACCGGCAAAGCCAACCGCGACCGCCACGTTCGAGACTACGTACTCGAGAATCAGGTCCCAGCCGATGATCCAGGCAAAGATTTCGCCGAGTGTTGCGTAGGAGTACGTGTAGGCGCTGCCTGCGATGGGAATCATCGAGGCCAGCTCGGCGTAGCACAAGCCGGCAAAACTACAGGCGATCGCGACCAGGAGAAACGAAATGGCAATGGAAGGCCCGGCCGGCGGGCGGCCATGCATGAGCGCTCCCGCCGTGCTGCCGGTGCGCACGAAATTTACGATTACGTCGAGCGCCTGCGCGTGCAGGATGGAAGGCGCCTGGAAATATTCTCCGGCGGCTGCCGTACCGGTGAGAATGAAAATCCCTGAGCCGATGATGGCGCCGATGCCGAGCGCCGTTAGCGACCACGGACCCAGGGATTTGCTGAGCCGGTGTTCCGGGTGCTCGGATTCCGAGATCAGCTTGTCGATCGACTTGCAGCAGAAAATCTGTTTGTCGGAAGTACGGATGACGGCAGCGGGTTCCGTGGGTTGTGACAAGCGGTCGTGGTCTCCTGAAAAACCGAGCCTCTAGCCATTAGCACTTGGCATTTAGCCGGCGGATGTTCTTGCCGCCACACAGAACATCGCCAGCTAAATGCCGGAATGCGAACCGAACAT
Organism: Candidatus Sulfotelmatobacter sp.; assembly: GCA_017883385.1. Classification (GTDB taxonomy): domain Bacteria; phylum Acidobacteriota; class Terriglobia; order Terriglobales; family Acidobacteriaceae; genus Sulfotelmatobacter. The sequence goes on along the minus strand of JADGNQ010000038.1, from coordinate 34,663 downwards.
GTGGGGACAGCCGCCCTCGGCTGTCCGCCGAGCGTAGCTCGGCAGCTCTTACCGTTACCGCTTCGCCTGGCCGCGAGCCAACTTCTTGACCTTAGGCTTTTTCGAACCGCGAGGATAATCGCGGGGCTTGAGCGGCTTTTCCGCCTTCCGTTTCTTGCGGGAGGTGCGTTTGGCTTTCTTGCGTTCTTCTTTGGTCAGCTTTGATGTGTTTGCCATGAATCCTTTTGAATTGTGTAATTTGGTAACTGAGTAAATTAACAATTGAAAACCCAAGAACTGGGCGACATCAGAATTTCTCAATTACTCAGTTTCCCAATTACTCAATTATCTCAGGCCCGCTCCAGCTGGGCGTACTTCTCCACCAGCTTCTTTAATCCGAAGCGTGGAAATTGTACCGTAATCTTGGCTTCTTCGCCTTCTCCTTCGCGCTGGTAGACCGTTCCTTCGCCATATTTCGGGTGGCGGACCTTCTGGCCGGGCCGGAATCCGCGCTTGCCCGTGGGCTCTTCGACCCGAGTCTTCGGAACGGAGAACTTCTTCCCGCGGCTGGCGAAAAACTCGGCGATGTTCTCGATGGAGTTGTAAGGACGGGCCTGGGGCGTGGGCTTCGGAGCACCGGCCTTGCCTTGGGCGTGATCTCCCGCGTGCCACGCGGTGCTCTGGTCCTCGTCTTCGTAGGAATAGTGAGCGCTCTCAGCAGCTGCGGGGCTTCGCCCCGCGGGACGGGCGAATGCGCCCGTCCCCACATTGGCTGCCCCCACGCGAGCCGGACGGCGGCCACCCAACTCCTCCAGCAGCGGTGCGGGGACTTCTTCCAGAAAGCGTGACGGAACGCTCGCTTCCGGCAGATCGGTTCCGTACCGACGCCGGTAGACGGCACGCGTCAGGATGAGCTGGTCCATGGCGCGGGTCATGCCAACGTAGCAGAGGCGTCGCTCTTCTTCGATGTCTTCGGGGACGAGCATGGTACGGGAATGCGGAAAAAGTCCCTCTTCGAGGCCGCTGAGAAAGACCAGGGGGAACTCCAGACCCTTGGCTGCGTGCAGGCTCATGAGCGTGATCTGGGCGCGCTCGTCGTAGTCATCTGCGTCGGCGACGAGGGCGGCATGGTCGAGGAACTGGTCGAGGGTTTCGCCGCGATCGCGCGAGTCCATGGCAGCGTTCACCAATTCGCGCAAGTTTTCAATACGGGAGAAGGCTTCAGGCGTGTCCTCTTCCTCAAGCAGCTTGATGTAGCCGGTGCGATCAATGAGGAATTTCAGGATGTCGGCGGTGCTGACGGTGGGAGCGGGAAATGAATCGGGAGTCGATCCGATCTGAGGATCCGGCGGGCTGGTCGGTGGCTCTGACTCGTGAAGGTCGGCCGCAGGCACCTCGGCGCCAGCTTCCGGAGAGGGTTCAGCAGCGCCGAAATCGAACGAGAAGTTGCCGAATTCCGTCGGATCGAAGGCAGTGGCGTCTTCGGGCTGCGATTCGTCATCGGAAGCTTGGGCTGCGAGGTACTCGACTGCCTCCGGCGGTCGCCCCTGTGCTGATTCGTTGCCGGCCTGCTCGGGCGCCCGCGCCACATCCTGGTCCACCTGCTCCGCAAAGGTTCCCGCCAGCATCGCGCGCGCGTCTTCGATCAACTGCTGAAAATTCTTAAGTGACGTCAGGGCTCGTGGCGGCAAGAGTTGCCGGCGGATGGCCTCTCCGATCGCGCCCCACAGCGACAGGCCGGTTTCGAGGGCCAGATTCTCCAGAGTATCGATCGTGCCTTTGCCGATACCACGAGTCGGCGTGTTGACTACGCGCAACAGCGAAATCGAATCGTCCGGATTGTGGATCACTTTGAGGTACGAGATCAGGTCCTTGATCTCGGAGCGTTCGTAGAACGAGAACCCGCCGACTACTTTGTACTTCAAGCCGTAGCGGCGCATGCCTTCCTCAAATAACCGCGACTGCGAGTTGGTCCGGTAGAGCACGGCGGCGCGTGGACGGTCGCCGCCGTCGTTTTCTGTTCGATCGGCCTGGCGCAGATATTTGGCGATGTGGTCGGCGGCGAATAGGGCTTCGTTCTCCCCGTCGGGAGCTTCGTAGTAACCGATCTTCGTGCCGCCCTGGCGCGCGGTCCACAGGTTCTTACCTTTGCGCCGGATGTTGTTCGCGACCACCGCCGATGCCGCCTGCAAAATGTTTTGGGTGGAGCGGTAGTTCTGCTCGAGGCGGACGATCTTGGCCTCAGGAAAATCCTGCTCAAACTCGAGAATGTTTCGAATGTCGGCGCCGCGCCAGGAATAGATCGACTGATCTTCGTCACCCACGGCGCAAACGTTGTGGCGCTCCCCGGCAAGCATGCGCATGAGTTCGTACTGTGGACGGTTCGTGTCCTGGTATTCGTCAATCAGCAAGTATTGGAAACGGCGATTGTAGTAGTCGCGAACGGCCGCCGCGGACTTCAGCAGGCGCACAGCTTCGAGCAGCAGGTCGTCAAAGTCGAGGGCATTCGCTTTGCGCAGCTCCTTGCGGTACTCCTCATACAAGTGGGCGATGCGCTCGGTCTTGGGGTCGGCGGATTGCAGGTAAAGTTCCTGCGGATCCAGCATGTGATTCTTCGCCCAGGAAATTCGCCCCAGCACAGTCCGTGGCGTAAGTTGCTTGTCGTCGAGGCCGAGACGCTTCATCACACCTTTGACCACGGCCTGCTGATCGCTTTCGTCGTAGATGACGAAATTCTTCGTGTGGCCGATCGGCGGCTGCCCAGGCACGGCTGACGGGATGCGCAAGGCTTCAATATCGCGGCGCAGCACGCGGACGCAGAAAGAATGGAATGTGGAGATAACGGGCTTGGCGATGCTCAATCCGCCGACCAGCTTTTCGACGCGCTCGCCCATTTCGGCAGCGGCCTTGTTGGTGAAAGTCATCGCCAGAATGGATTCCGGCATCACGCCCTTGTGCTCGATCAGGTAGGCGATGCGGTAGGTGATGACACGCGTCTTGCCGCTGCCCGCCCCAGCGAGAATCAGCACCGGCCCTTCGGTAGTTTCGACGGCCTCGCGCTGCTGCGGGTTCAGTTGGTCAAGAAAAGACAATGCGGAAACGACTCCGATGGTGATGATTGAATTTTACAGGGGATTGGCAACGCGCGGGATTGAGGATTGGAGGTTGCCACTGGGGAAGTTGCTTTACGATCGCGAAGTTCCCGCCGCCTTACATGCCGCGCACGGACAGACTTCCCGCAGGAATTTCCACGAGTAGATGCCGAGGTCGTGGTTGTCGTTCCAGCTGAACTTGATGGCGTACTTGCCCACGCCCTCCGCAGAGACGGGCTTGGCGTTGGGCTTGAAGATCAGCAGCGCGCCAGGAGCGGCGGTGACGGGATCGCCAGGCTTGCGTCCGGTCTTGTCGCGTTCCTCGTTGCACATGGCGCAGGGGCAGGCGTCGCGAAGGTAGGCGAAGTTGTAGTGCGAGACGTGGCCGTCGTTCCATTCGATGTCGACGCCGGTGCCGGTCGTGAGATTCACCTTTACCGACTTGGGATCGCTGGCCGCGCTGGCGGCCTGGAGCGGAGACTGCATAGGTTAAGTATCGCATAGCTCCGCGCTGTGCTCCGCTGCATCCGCCCCCACGAATCGGATCGACGTTCGCGCGAGACCCATCACGCTAGTACTTAACAGGTCCGCCCGCTCGTAGCGTGATGATCTCGGCAATCGTCAGAAACAAAGCGTAGCTGGCGAAAAGGAATGCGCCATATCGCCCGGCCGTCTCGGGATGCATCCGGGGCATGAATCTGGCGAAGTCGGAGAGCAGCGCGGCTTCGCCGAACATCCCGGGAAGCGCAATGAGGAGGGCAGCCGAGGCCCAATCCGCCGCGGCGACGTGACGCCATTTCAGGAGGATGATACAGATGGCCGCCGTCAGGATGGGTGTGATCACGAAGTTGATCCAGTAACGCAGGCTGCTGCTCTCAAACACATGCGGACCGCGCAGCTCATACCAAATCGTTCCGACGAACCAAAAGCCTGCGCCAAATAGGCCGAAGAGTAACTTATCCTGCGTTGTCATGTTCGCCCCCGGGTGACATATGTACCACATGGTACATTGAATGTTGTACCATATGGTACATTCGATAAGCAAGATGCCGCCAAAGAAAAAACAGCGCCGCACCCGCGAACAGCTGCTGGAGGGCTGCCTGGCGGCTTTCATCCGGGCAGGGACGCTGGACCTTAGTCTGGATAATCTGGCGGAAGCAGTCGGAAGCAGCAAGCGGATGCTGGTCCACTACTTCGGTGGCCGGGAGGGCCTCGAAGAAATGGCCATGTCACTATTGGAAGACCGGCTGCGGGCAAGATTCCGCGCAAGCGCATTCCCCGCCGGCGCGTCACTTCAATCGGTGGTTTCAGCCTTATGGGAACAGACGACCAGTGCCGAGTCCCGCGGCGTTGTACTGCTGGCGATGAACCTGACGCGGCGAAGCTGGAGCGGGTCCGAGCGGGCCCGAGGATTTTTTGAAGAACAGCAGCGGCTGTGGACCGAAATGCTGCGGGAGTTCCTGCCTGATGCTGGCGCCGTCGAGACCCTATTGCAGCTGTTTCAAGGCGCGATGCTTGTCTACCTGGTGACGGGGGATGGAGAGCGCGGAAGACGAGCTCTCGATCGCTGGATCTCACTCGAAAAAAGATGATGCGCCGAGGCCCGCGGGTTTGCCGAATGTGGCCAACCTCCTGTAAAATCTAGGTTTGCCCTACAAGATCTGAACTTCTCCGGGAGTAGCTATGGCACAACAATGCGATATCTGCGGCAAGAAGCCGCAAGCGGGAAACCGCATCAGCCACGCGCACAACGTCACCAAGCGGCGCTGGAACATCAACCTGCGTCCGGTGCATGCCAAGGTAGCTGGGCAAGGGAAGCGTATGCGCGTCTGCACGTCCTGCCTGCGCAGCGGCAAAGTCGTCAAGGCGTAACCACCGCTCAGCCACAGACACTGAGTTCCACCAAGGTGCTTTGTTCCTCTGCGTTGCCCTGCGCTAAGCGAAGCAAGGGGGTCCTCCGTGGTTCGGGGTTTACTTCACTGCGAGCAACTGCACGTCGAAGACTAGCGTTGCGTTCGCCGGGATAGGGCCACCGGGAGTGCCGCTCGCACCGTAGGCGAGTTCAGGCGGGATGCGCAGTTGCCGCTTGCCGCCGACTTTCATTCCGGCTACTCCTTCATCCCATCCCTTGATGACGTCGCCTTGTCCCAGAGTAAATTCAAAGGGTTGGTGCGCGTCGACCGAACTGTCGAACTTCTTGCCCGTGGTCAGCCATCCCGTGTAGTGCACCTTCACGTGGTCCCCCGCTTTGGCGAAGGGGCCGAGGCCGACTTTGATGTCCCAGTACTGCAAGCCGGAGTCGGTTTTAACGCCGTCACCGGTGACCTTGGTTGGAGCCTTCGTGTTCGGGACAACCTGAACCGGTTTGTGGGTGGGCGTTTGCGCGACGACCGCAACCGCCAGAACGAGAACGACAACTGCTGCCACAACCAGACTGTTCGTCATGCTTGGTTCCTCCCAACATATCTCAATCGCCGCGGGAACGGAGGCATTTGAGTTTCCTCTGTGCTTACTGTGCTTCCGTGCCGAGTTTCCTGTCATGCCAGTGCGATTACATCGATTTCCACCAGAACGTCCTTTGGCAGACGCGCGACCTCGACGGTCGACCGGGCCGGAGGCACGGTGCTGAAGTATTTGCCGTAGACGCCATTCATGGCGGCGAAGTCGCCCATATTCTTCAGGAAGACGGTCGAGCGAACGACCTTCCCCAGCCCGCTGCCCGCGGCTTCCAGAATCTCCGACAGATTGCGCAGCACGCGGTCGGTCTGCGCCGCAACGTCTCCGGCAATGACTTCCTGCGTGGCAGGATCGATGGCCACCTGTCCCGACACAAATACGAATCCGTTGGCTTTGATGGCTTGGGAATAAGGGCCGATAGCTTGAGGGGCGTCTTTGGTAGAAATGACTTCGCGCATAAGGCAGTTCTCAGTTCTCCGTTGTCAGTTCTCAGGTAAAAGACCCTGAAAACTCAGAAAATTTAATCTACCACGACGATCTTAGGCTTTTCACTCAGAACTGAGAACTGACGACTGAGAACTGCCTCTAGATTTTCTGCAGTCGCTGCACTTCGTGTACGCCGGGGATTTTTCGCAGGCCGGCTATGATCTGCTCGAGGTGCTTCAGGTCGGAGATGTCGAGGACGACTTCGACGCTGGCCTGGCTGTTGGCGGTATGCGCAGCGATGTTTTTAATATTGCTCTTGGCGTCTCCGATCACTCCAGTGATGTTCTTCAGCATGCCGAAGCGATCGTCGCAGAAAACGGTAAGTTTTACGGGATAAGCGGTCGGAGTGCTTTCGTCGCGGGCCCACTCCACATCGATGCGACGTTCGGGCTCGTACATCAGATTTGTAACGTTGGGACAGCTGATCGAATGCACGGCCACGCCTTTACCGCGGGTTATGTAGCCGACGATGCTTTCTCCACGGATGGGATTACAACAGCGCGCGCGGTAGACCATCATGTCGCCCTGTCCGCGGACGGTGATGGCGTTGTGATCGCCGAAGACTCGGCGAACCACGCTGGCGATGCCGCCGGGGTGCGAGGTCAAGCCCTCGGCTTCGATGTCGGCTGAAATCGATGGCGTCGTGCCCGCCGGCAGCAGGCGCGCCAGCACCTGGCGCGCCGAATATTTCCCGTAGCCGATTCCGGACATCAGGTCGTCGACTTTGCCCAAGCCATATCCGGAGGCGACCTTCTGCAGTTCGTCGTCTTTGATTTCTTTGAGCGCGATGCGGTATTTACGCGCTTCTTTCTCGATCAGCTTGCGGCCGATTTCAATGGCACGCTCGCGCTGGTGGACGTTAAGCCAGTGCTTGATCTTGTTGCGCGAGCGAGAAGACTTGACCAGGCCAAGCCAGTCTCGGCTGGGCTTGTGGCCGGGCTGGGTGAGGATCTCAACGATGTCCCCCGAGTGCAGCTTGTGGCGCAGCGGCACCATGCGTCCGTTGACCTTCGCGCCGATGCAGGTGTGGCCGACCTCGGTGTGAACGCTGTAGGCAAAGTCGACCGGCGTCGCCTCGCGCGGCAGTACCACGACTTTGCCTTTGGGCGTAAAGGTATAGACCTCTTCGGGATAAAGATCGACTTTCAGCGTGGATAGGAATTCGTTGGGATCGCTGACGTCACGCTGCCACTCGACCACTTGCCGCAACCAGGCGAGCCTCTGCTCGTCTTGCGCTGAGACCGGTCCATCTTTGTATTTCCAGTGGGCGGCAATGCCTTCTTCCGCCATCTTGTGCATTTCTTCGGTGCGGATCTGGATTTCAAACGGCGTCCCGTCTTCCGTGATGACCGAGGTGTGCAGCGACTGGTAGAAATTGGGACGGGGCATGGCAATGAAATCTTTGATGCGCCCGGGGACTGGCCGCCATAGGTTGTGAATGATGCCGAGAACTGCGTAGCAATCCTGCAGCGAGCGCGTAATGACGCGCATAGCGCACAGATCGTAGACCTGCTCCACGGAGATACGCTGCCGCTGCAGTTTCTTGTGAATACTGAACAGGCGCTTGATGCGGCTCTCCACCCGCGCCTGGATGCCCGCCTCTTTCAGCTTGTCGGTGATGGTCTGCTCCATCTTGGCGAGGAAGACCTCGCCCTGCTTCCGGCGGGCGTTGACCGATTTTTCCACCTGCTCGTAGCCGAGGGGATCGAGGAAGCGAAAGCCCAGGTCTTCGAGTTCGCCCCGAATCTTGCCCATGCCGAGACGGTGGGCAATGGGCGCATAGATCTCCAGTGTCTCTTCGGCGATCTTGTGCTGGCGGTCGGGAGGCAGATGCTCCAGCGTGCGCATGTTGTGCAGGCGGTCGGCCAGTTTGATGAGCACTACGCGAATGTCATCGACCATGGCCAGCATCATCTTCCGCAGGTTCTCGGCCTGCTGTTCCTCGCGCGTGGCGAAGTCGATTTTGCTGATCTTGGTGACGCCCTCGACAATGTGCGCGACCTGCTCGCCGAATTCCTTGCGGATGTCAACGATAGTGACGGACGTGTCTTCGACCGAGTCGTGCAGCAGGCCAGCGGCGATCGCGACCGGGTCCATCTTCATTTCGGCGAGCACGAGGGCAACTTCCAGGGGATGCACCAAGTAGGGTTCGCCGGAGGCCCGGCTCTGACCCTCGTGGTGTTTTAGGGAATAATCGTAGGCTTTCTTGACGATCGTCAGATCGTCCTGCGGACGGTTCTCCTGCATCCGCTTCATCAGGTCGCGGAACTTGGTCAGCGTGAGGGCAGTGGTCGCGATCTGTTGGCGCAAGCTCGCCATGATGGATTATACCCGCGAGGAAAGGGGCTCCGGGCAGAGGGTACAACGGGATGCCACGTCGATTATACCAACCGAAGCTAAGGCGTTTCCCTGCAGCCAGATATCGAACACGAGAGACGCCGCCTTTGCATCGTGACGGCTGGTTCAGACGTTTTGAATCCGTCGAATTCGCCGCAGATTGGTGAGCCGACGCTGCAAGCTGCTACAGTGACCAAAGATGGTCAGTCTTCGCATGGCGCGTGTGCTGGTAAGCGGTGCGTCAGGTCTTGTCGGTTCCGTGCTTGTGCCCTCGCTCAAGGCAGGTGGGGCCCAGGTTGTGCGGTTAGTGCGCGCGGGTGCTCCGTCTCGCGCCCGGGACGATGAAGAGCAGATCCCATGGGACCCATCCCAAGCCATCTTTCCCGATGCAGTTTCAGGCTTCGATGCTGTCATCCACCTGGCAGGGGAAAGCGTCGTCGGGCGCTGGACGGCAGCCAAAAAAGCTAGAATTCGCGACAGCCGGATCCCGGCCACCCGCAACCTGGCGCAGGCATTGGCGCAGGCGAAGATCAAGCCTGCGATCTTTCTCTGTGCCTCGGCGATTGGCTACTACGGGAATCGCGGAGACGAAGTCCTGAAAGAGGAGAGCTCGTTCGGCACCGGATTCGCGGCGGATCTTGCTCGGGACTGGGAAGTCGCCACCGAATCCGCAGCTGCCGCCGGAATTCGGACAGTTCGGATGCGGATTGGCATCGTCATTGGCTCAACAGGAGGCGCGCTGCAGAAGATGCTGCCCGCCTTCAAGATGGGCGTTGGCGGCAGAGTGGGCAACGGCCGCCAATGGATGAGTTGGATTGACGTGCAGGACGTTGCCGGCGCCATTCATCACATCTTGCGGACCGACTTGCTGTCCGGGCCGGTGAACGTGGTCGCGCCGAAACCTGTGACCAATGCGGACTTCACTAAGACGCTGGCTTCCGTGCTCTCCCGGCCTGCAATTTTTCCCATGCCCGCCTTCGCGGCGAGGCTGGCCTTTGGCCAGATGGCGGACGAACTGCTTCTGGCCAGCCAGCGCGTCGAGCCCACCAAGTTGATCTCCAGTGGTTACCCCTTCCGCTTCAGCGATCTGCGGGCATCGCTCGAGAACGTGCTGAAGAAGTAAAACCGCGCCAGACCGCATCACGATTGTGACCCCACCCGAACCGGCAGCGCGCAGACCGCCCCTTCGCTGAAACTCTCTGCTTCCATCCCGAAGGCATGATCGAAGCGGGCCCGATAGTTCTCCCATGCGATCGCCGATGTGAGTTCCACCAATTCGGCTTCGCTGAATTTCTCACGCAGCCGGGCACACAGCGCATCGGAGACTTCGACTGGAGTCCGGGTCATGCTGTCGGCATATTCCAGCACGAGTCTCTCCAGTTCCGAAAAGTTGAAATCTGTGCGGTAGTGAGCCAGGTTAGCGATTTGTTCGGTCGAGATGCCGCCCGCCCTGCCCACGGCAGAGCCTATGTCAATTCAAAACGGGCACCCGACGAGGGTCGCAACGCGGAGCTCCGCCAATCCCTTCAGCTTGTGGTCAACAAGCTTGGCTCCCATCTGCGACTGCTCCATCTGGAGATATCCCCAAAAGATTCTTGGGTGATGTGCGGTCACCTGAATGGGCATGATGACCCGGCCCAGTCTGCGCTGGGTCAGAAAATAAACAACCCCTACAAACAGCCGTCGAATCGGGCCGCCCTGATTGCGGGGAGCGCCGGGAATGCGCGCCATAGAGTCTCCTTTAGCTAGATGCTGATCATAGCGGGTTGGGAGGGTTCATTTCATCGTGCAGCTTCTGCAGGAGCTGCGCGCGCTCGTGGGTGGTTAACTCGCGCTTCAATTCCTCCAGAGCCAGGGCCACGATGTGGTAGTGGTGCGCTCCGGCGAATTTGGGATCGGCGGTAATTTCGAGCCAGAGCTTGTGCATGAGTTCGACATCCTGCGGGCGCATGCGGGGCGTGTGTGGGCCGAGGGCGTATTCGCGCACAGTTCCATCCGGAGCGCAGACCTCCATTGCGAGGCGTGGCCGCGGCTCGGGCAGGCGCTCCCAGGCGTCTCCGGTAAGCTTGGCTTGTTCGTCGGACGTCAGCTTGTTAGAGAGTCCGCAGATCACGCGGCTGGAATCGAGCCGCTGCGCCGTCACCATGATGGCTTCGAACACGTCGGTCGCGGGGACAACCAGCAACGAGATCGGCTTGCCCTCTTTTTCGGCCACCGCAACCGCCGCCGTGAATAGTTCCTGCTCGTAGTGGTCGAACACCTGGCTCGCTTCAAAAACCGTGCTGCCACTGAAACTGTGCTCGCGATGATACAGGCGGGCGCTCATGACCACGACATCCTGCTTGCCCGTATGGGTGTGGCCGAGCACGTGCCGCAAGTAATAGAGATTGCGGGGATCGCGCACCGCTACCAGGATATTGCCGGGGCGGACTCCCATGGCTCCGCTGCCGAGTTCCTGATTACCGTAAACCCGGAATTGGTCGAGTTGTTCGGGTCTGCCGTGGCGCTCCCTGGCGACGTGGCGCTCAGAGACGGTGAAGATCGTGAAAAAGACCACGCTGAAAATGATGCCCGCGATTGTGGCTTGCGACTTGGTAAACAGATTAACGATGGCAGTCGTGAGCAGCACAACAGAAATGACCATCAGGCCGAAGGGAATCTCAGTCTTGCCGATGTGCAGATTGCCGGGGACTTTCCATTCGCGGTTTCCTGGCTCGGTGAAGCGCAGTACGAGCACAGCCAGCGACTTCATCGCGAAGCTCCAGATCACGCCGAAGGCATAGAGCGCCGCCAACTGGTAGACATCTCCCCGGCTCAGGACGATCGTCAGCAATTGCATGCTGACGATCAGATTGATGATGCGATAGCTGGTGCCATACCGGTTATGGGGCTTCTGGAACCAACTGGTGAGCACGCCATCTTCGGCCACGCGGTTCAGCACGCCATTTGCGCCGACGATCGAAGTGTTCTGGGCTCCGGCCAGAATCAGCACGCCCACCAGTACCACAAAGCCGTGGAATAGGAGTTTCAAGCTAGTCGGCCCAGCCAGATACATGGCAATGCCGCCGATGAGGTTGGCAAAGTAATCCGGGCGGACGCTATCCGGAATGATCATCACCGCGAAGAACGAGACCAGCCCCGTAAACAGCAGGCTGTACACGAAGATTACGAGCCCGGTCTTCTCCAGGTTCTTCAACTTGGGGTGTTCGATTTCGCGGTTGACCTGGGCCAGAGTCTCTTCGCCGCTCATGGCAAGCACAGAGTGGCCGAAACCGACGAAAAGGATGATCCACGTAATGTGGCTGAACCAGGTCCCGTTGAGCCAGCCGAGCGACTCTTTGTTCAGCGGAACCACGCCCGCGTGCAGCGGGTTGGGGGGCAACTGAATCGGCGCGCGCAAGACCGTGATGGTGCACCAGATGAGCAGAATCACCACCATCACGGTAGTGATGGCCATGATCTGCAACGCCTTCTGGCTGGACTCGTGGATGCCCTGCGTATTCTTCCACCAGAAGTACACGACGATGATGACCGCCAGTCCCGCCGCGAAGTGGTCGTCTGAGAACTGCAGCGGGCGGTGGAGGTAAACCCCAATGTCCTTGATGAACCCGGCGAGGTATTGCCCGGCGGAAACCGCGCTGATGGGACCGGTGAGGACGTAGTCGAACAGCAGGGCCGAGACCGAAAACTTGGCGAGAGTTCCGCCCATGGCCTCTTTAACCACGCGGTACACGCCGCCGCGCACGAACATGCTGCTGGACTCAATATAGAGAGCCCGCACGGCGTAACTGAACAGCATGACTGCCAGAATGAACCAGGGGGCGCTCTTGCCGATCACCTTCTCGGCGTCGCCACCGGCGTAATAGGCCGAGGACGCCAAATCCGACAGAACAATGGCAGAGGCGCGCCAGAACGAGATGAAGGTCAACATCACCGTGGTGGCAACGAAGACCTTTACTGCCGGTTTTGTACCCTCAGGGGCTGTAGCCATGCTTCAGATGAATAGCGGAAACGGCATTTCAGGGTAAACCCATTGAAGATAGCACAGCGACGCGTTCTGTGTTCATCCGCCTGGAATCAATCTTTGGATTCTTCCCTGCGGGTTAGCAAGTCTCCGCACGGGGGTCACTTTGCTTTTTGTTGCGCGATCCATTTGTCGGTGCGGGCTTCGAGCATATCGAGGGGCAGTGTGCCGCCGTCGAGCATCTCGTCGTGGAACTTGCGGAGATCAAACTTCGCGCCCAACTCTTTCTGGGCGCGCTCGCGGAGTTCGCGGAACTTGAGTTGGCCCAGCTTGTAACTCAGCGCCTGGGCGGGCCACGAGATATAGCGGTCCGTCTCGGATTGAATCGTAGGCTCATCGACCGCACCGGACTTGCGGAAGAAGTCCACGACCTGGTCACGGCTCCATCCTTTGGCGTGAATCCCGGTGTCGACAACCAGACGCACCGCCCGGAAGAGCTCGGAAGAAAGCCGCCCATAGTTCGAGACCGGATCCTGGTAGAAGCCGACCTCTTTGCCGAGTTGCTCTGCGTAAAGAGCCCAGCCTTCGATGTACGCGTTGAAGCCCAGTCCGTGCAGACGGAACTTGGGCAAACCCTCGAGTTGCTGCTGCACCGAAAGCTGCATGTGATGCCCGGGAACGCCTTCGTGGTAGGCGATGGCCTCGTCGTCGACTAACGAGCGATCGGCAAACTTAGTAGTGGCGACCACGACCCGGCCGGGCCGCTTGCCGTCCGGCGTGCCGGTCACGTAGTGCGTCGCCGCCGCGGCCTGAAATTCCGGTATGGCCTCCACCGTCACGGGTGACTTGGGCAGTAGAGTGAACAGTTCGGGCAGCTTCGGCCCCATCTGCGCGATGTAATGGCGAAAATCCTCGAGAATCTGCTCGGCGGACGTCGGTTTGTATTTGGGATTGGTTTTGAGCGAAGCCCGGAAAGACGCGAGATCCGCAAAACCTGCTTTCTTGGCGATCGCCGTCATTTCGGCCTCGATGCGGTCGATCTCGCGCAGGCCAAGTTGGTGTATCTCGTCCGGCGTCATATGAGTTGTGGTCCGGGCGTAAATGTCGTTCTCGTAGCGCTTCTGACCGTCGGAGAGCGAAGTGACGGAGAGGCTCGTCCGTCCCAGGGGTGCATATTCGGTGCGGATGAAGGCGGCGAAGGTCTTGTAGGCGGGAAGAACGTCGGTGTTGATCGCGTCGTTGATTTCCTGGGTCAACCGTTTCTGATCTTCCGGAGAAATGCTCGCCGGATATTTCTTCGTCGGCAGCACAAACGGATCCGCATCGATGATGCCTTGGCACTGCGCCGGAACCTTTTCCGCCAGGAATCGCACCGGCATCAGCTTATCCTTCATGCCCGCACGGAGAACTTCAGTGACCTGGCTGAGCGCGCGGGAAATCTGGTGTAGGCGCGAGATGTAGTCCTCGTAGTGCTTGACGGAATCGAACGGTACCGCCAGCGGCAGATCCGCAAGATTGGTATGGATGCCATTCTGCTGGTTGATCGGCATCTCGTATTCCTTGAGGCCGAAGTCAGCAATGCGCTGCTGCAGGACCCGAATCAGCAGGTCATGCGAGAGCTGGTCCTGATCGGAGAAATCGCTGGTGGAGATGGCCTCAAGGCGTTTCAGGAAGCCTTCGTCAGTCTCATGGCGTTTCGCGATGGCCTCGAGAGAGTACTCGGCGAGCCGGTCGTTGTAGCGGTAGTCGCCGAAGGCCGTCGCCCGCTCCGGAAAATTTCGCAGGTCCGATTCATACTGCTCGTCGAAAAGTGCATTCTGCGCCGCAAGGCGCTCCGCCACCGGTTTGGGAGCTTGGGCAAAAGCGGAAGCGGCTGTGGCAATCAGAAGCAGGAAGGTCGTGGAGACGCGCATAGGATGACTAGAGTAAACCAGAGGAATCCACGGGTAAACAGCTTGCTTGAAATCTGGTTTTCGCCGGGACCGGGGCTCTTTCATGGAATGGACCCTCTGACTCGACCGGCATGCCTCGTGCTACCCCCAAGGCGGAAGAACCGAATGCTCCCGTCAACTGTTTTTCGGACCCGAGAGGGTGTACGATCCGTCGAGCAAAAAGCTTCGCTGGAGGCAATGTGTCCTGTCGAAGATGGCTTTTAGTTACTATCCATCTCGGTGTATTGTTTCACTTCTCACTGGCATCGGCAGTCGCGCAGCAGGAGCCTTTTACGGCTGATCAAGTGATCGCGAGATATCTGGACGCAATCGGTGCAGACAAATTCCCGTCAGTCACCACCTTCATGGAAATGGGCGACCTTTACGGTAACCTCTCTCGCTCTCCGTACGAAACTCAAAACAAAGAGCGCGGAATATTTGAGTATCATTTCAAGAGTCCCAACTTCAGATCTAGCTCAAGTCTCACCGAACATAACTCGGTGATTGCAATGCACGGGTGTGATGGGAAACTATCGTGGTACATCGATGCTTATTTGAAACGTAGCGAGTTCAAACCCAAACCCGGCAGCGAGTACGATTGCGAAGAAGGGTTTCACACAACGCCGTCCCTTCTGCGCAAACCGAACGTTAAACTCCGACTTATCAAGAAGAAAGAAGTTGAGGGTCGTATGGCATGGGAAATTGAAGCAGACGACCCCAAATCACGATGGTCAGACACGTATTACTTTGATGCAGAGACATATTTTCTTCTCAGTTCTGGAAAGGCGGGATCTAGCGTTACCTACTCGGATTATCGTGATGTGGGCGGAATCAAACTCCCGTTCAAGATCACCGAGGAGCTGACACGTTCCAGTTTGGTAACGACCGTGCGCGAGGTGAAAATCAATGCTCCTATCGACGAAGCCCGCTTCGCCGAGCCGCAAATAAAGGATGGAGCCATTACGCCAAAGTCGTGGGCTTCTTCCAACAAGTCTTTGCCCAAGAAGGATGATGCTGCGGCCTCGAACATCGTCCCGCCGACGACGCCGGCTGCGCCGAACGTCGCCAGCATCACGGAAGTGAATTTCCCGAACTTTACGTCGTGTGCGATCGCGGAACTCCAGCAGACAATCCCCGAGCTCCATGGGCTCATACCGGCTTCAGATCAGGAGGAATTGGCTGCCCTGCTCGATAAGGTTGGGGAGAAGACCTTAGACATTGCGCGGAACACGCCGAACCTGATTTCCCGGGAGACCGTGACCCAGTCGCAGCAAGGCGTCCGCGAAACGCGCCATGACTATGATTACTTGATACTCACGCGTGTCGAAGGGACTGTAGTTGGCCTCAACGAATTTCGCGTAGACCTCAAAACCGGCGATAAGTTCCAGACCGATGAGGCGATGAAAAATGAAGCGTCGACGTTGGCCGCACTGGAACGCGCCAGCCGTGAGCTCGGCGCATCGCAAGCCGGTCGCCCACCCGCATCCCAGGGTTTCGCCACCTCATGGGTCCATTTTTATCCTCTCAATCGGTCGCAAGCCACGTTCCGCTATCTGGGAGAACAGAAGATGGATGGCCAGCGCACTCTGGTCCTGGCCTTTGCACAAAAGCCGCAATCCGTGCTATCGCCCGCGATGTTCCTATATCAGGGCAAGACTGCTCCCATGTTCCTTCAAGGCGTGGCTTGGGTTGATGCCTCCGATTTTCGGATTTGGCGCTTACGGACAGATCTTCTTTCACCCCTTCCCGAGGTTTCTCTGCACCGGTTGACTGCGGATATTCAGTTTGTGCCCACACGAATCAAAGAAGTGCCTTCGCTCTTGTCGCTGCCACGCGAGATAACGGTCACGTCAGAAGTGAGTGGATCGACGCTCCGGGAAACTCACAAGTATTCTGAATATCGGCTTTTCCGCACGCACTCCAGAGTTGTGCTGAACCCATGACCTCGGTTTTCTTGGGGGGCAGATCTACGGCAAGGCTGACATACCTCTCATTGACGTTCGAAGTACGCTCGCTTGATCACCTGTCGGCGGGGGTTTACGACTTCGGGAACCCGCGTTTGGACTCAGCCTTCCCCGGCGCCAGGTACGTGTGCGTGATCCGGTCGTGCCAGCAGAGCACGTCTTCGTCCAGAAACACCCACGCATATCCCATGCCGAGAGAAACGCCCGACAGGCATGCCGCCAGCACGCGCCAGCGGCGCAGTCGGCGGTTGGTTGAAGTGCCGTCGAAGCGGGCAAGCTCGAGCTTCGCAGCCCGTAGTCCCGGAGTGCTGCCCGTGTAGACAATCAGCAGATACTGGTAGACAGCCCAGAACAGGCACGGAATCCCGGCGGCAAGTCCCAAGACTTGAACCAGCGGCGGACGCACCGCTGCCACCTTCCAGAAAATGAAGCCAAACAAGGCCGCCGCCAGCGCGACGATCAGCCCGTCCACTCCGCTGGCCAGTACGCGTCGCACCAGCGGCGCGCTGTGCAGAGGGATATCGATGCCGGGCCGCTTTTCGGCTTCCTGGCGCTCCGCCGCTTCGATGGTGATCCCGCCGAGAGCTGGAGCCGGCGGCGCAATCTCAGGCGCTTCCAGGATGCGCGGGCGGTCGCTGACTGGCTCCGCTAGCTGATCCGGAGGAGGCGGAGGCGGTCCCCAGGCGAACCGGGGAAACTCGATTATTTTCGCCGAGTGTCCGCTCGAAATGTGTCCGGCCGAAGCATGCCCACTCGCAGCATGTCCAGTTGGCGCGCTGACAGCTGGCGGCGCCGGTTCCGCGGCACGCTCCTGCCGCAACTGTACGTCCATGTACGCGGAGGAGGAGGGATACTGCGCCATCCCGTCGAGCGCGAGAGCATGGTCCGAGACCGGCTTGTAAGCAGGAGGGGCCAAGGGCGTGTGGACGGTGCTGGCGATTCCCAATGACTCAACGGCGTCAAACTGCAGCCTGAGCGAAGGATATCGCGGCGGACGCATTTTGCGCCGCGCGCGATACCGGTTCAGCCGGGCCGAGAGCTCGTCGCGCCAGGCGGAACTGTCCTCTTCGCTCGGAACAACCTCGGCTGGCGAATTGCATGCTGGGGCGGATTCCGCGGGGAAACTCGCGTCCGCAATCTGGGGAACCGGCAAGTCTTCGGCAAGGCTGGACGTCTGCTGCATGTCCTCCCCTGCGCCTTCCACACTCGCCGCAAATCTCTGTTCACTCAGATCCGGAGCTTCCGGGTCAACCAGGTGCGTCCCCAACGTCTCTTCGTTAGAGACGTCCGACGATGCAGACGCGGACACATCCCCGGCGTTGGGCTTCCACTGCGGCAAAGCAGCGGAAAGGGGCTCCGAATCACAGCGGCAAACATCTCCACACAACGGACAATTCATGAAAGCCAGTCTTGCAAAATCGTGCCGGTCAATGCGCCACGTGCAACCGGGATGGTCCAACGGGAATCCTAGCCTTTTTCGCCACTTTGCCTTGCGGCCAGTGCCGTGCTAAGTTCACGATGCCGCGTCAAGACGCCGAACAGGGCAGGTGTCCGATGAACGATCTTCTCCCTTTGATTTTTTTCCGATGACGCTCCGCACTAGATTCCTTATCACGGCGCTGTTCCTTTGTCACCAGCTTCCCGCTCCTGCGCTAGTAACCAGCCAGTTGCTTCCCGGAAATCTAGGCCAGACTGCGTCTCCCATCCCTCAAGCGGCAGGCCAAAAAGCGGAGGCCCCGTCGGCAACCTCAACCTCGCCCTGCGCCAACCAGGCCGCGACGCAAGACAATGACGAAACGACCATCTGCGCCCTGCAGCAGGAAAAAGACGGTGACGTTTACAAGCTTCACGGCAACGCCGAAATTCACTACCGCACCTACATTCTTCGCGCCGATGACGTCACCTACAACTCTGACAGCGGCGAAGCGACCGCCTCCGGCCACCTCACGCTTGACGGCGGTCCCAACGACGACCATCTCAGGGCCAGCCACGGAACCTATAATCTGACCGCCGAGACCGGCCGCTTCTACGACGTCGTTGGAACCACCGGGCTGCGCTTTCGCGGCAACCGCGTTGTTCTGACCTCCACCGCTCCCTTCGCCTTCACCGGAAAAATCGTGGAGAAGCCGAGTTCCGACCATTACCTGGTCTACGACGGCACGATTACGACCTGCGAACTCCCCCATCCCAAATGGCAGTTCCAGGCCCGCAAAGTAGTCGTGGATGTGGGCGGTAATGCCAGCATCTACCGCAGCACGTTCTGGCTGCACGGATTCCCGGTGCTCTACCTTCCCTACGCCACTCATCCCGTGGCCCGGGAAGCCAGGGACACTGGATTCCTGATGCCCACCATTGGGCGGTCTTCGACCAAGGGCAACATCATCGGCGATGCCTTCTATTGGGCAATGAACCGCAGCATGGACGCGACCGTAGGTGCCGAATACTTCTCCCGGCGCGGCTGGGCGCAACGAGGAGAATTCCGCGCGCGCCCCACCGACACGTCCTACATCGACCTGAGCTATTTCGGCGTGATGGACCGCGGCATCAGCCAAGGCGCCGGCTTGAAACCGTTGCGCGAAGGCGGTCAGGAGGTGCGACTGATGGCGGAAGGCAACTTTCAGGGCTTCCGCGCCGTCTCCAATGTCGACTATCTCAGTTCATTTCTGTTTCGCCTGGCTTTCAACGAGGTCTTCACCCAGGCCGTGAACTCTGAAGTGAAGTCGCAGGTCTTTCTCTCGAAGGCCGTCCATGGTTTCTCGTTGGGCGGCATGGTGGAGCGCTATCAGAACTTTTTTCAGCGCCTCAACAACGGCGTGCTCACGAACCCGCCCGCTTTCGATGCTATCCAGATCCTGCATGCGCCCAGCTTCGACGTCTCCAGCGTGGACCGCCCACTGGGCCGCTCCCCGTTCGTCTGGTCATTCGACGCATCGCTGGGAGGCCTGGCTCGCAGCGAGCCCGGCTTTCACACGGGCAATCTGCTCACGCGCTTCGATCTCAGCCCGGAGATCTCTCTGCCCCTGCAGTTCCAGGGATGGTCTTTGCGCCCGGCGCTGACTCTGCACGAGACTTACTACAGCCAGCGCTTTGTGGGCGGGCAGTCCCTGAACGATCCCACGAACCGGCAGGCCCTCGAAACCTCGGTGGAGCTGCGCCCGCCGGTTCTGGAGAAAGTCTTCCAGAACGAGTTTCTGGGACGGAAGTGGAAGCACGTCATTGAACCGCGTGCCGTCTACCGCCTGGTGACGGGCGTGAATGATTTCGCGAACGTGCTCCACTTCGACGAGCGCGACCTGCTGAGCAACACGCACGAGGTCGAGTACGGATTCATCACCCGGCTCTACGCAAAGCGTTCTTCATCGCAAACCGGGTCGCAGAGTCAGGACTGCGAAACGCCCATGACCGCACTGGCGGTGGGCAGCGCCGCGGCGGAACAAACTGTGCCGTGGCAACGTGTCAGTAACCTGGACAATCTGCCCTGCGCGCCCGGACCCGAGGTGCGGGAGGTTGCTACCTGGGAAATCGCGCAAAAATATTTCCTCGATCCAACGTTCGGCGGAGCGCTCGTGACTGGGCAGCGCGACGTCTTCACCACGACGGAAGATCTGACGGGCATCGCCTTCATCACTCAACCTCGCCATCTTTCTCCAGTGGTGTCGCGGCTGCGGGTTGCCACCAGCAGCCGCACCGATACCGAGTGGGACCTCGACTACGACTTTCAGCTGGGCCGCATCAATGCCAGTACCCTGCTGGTCAATTACAACGTGGGACCATTCACGGTAGGGGGCGGCGACGCCTTTCTTCAGATTCCGCAGCAGCTCGCGAACTCCACTACGACATCCTCGACCCAGAGCGAAGGACAATGCAGCCCGGTCACGTCCACAACTACTCAGGTGACCTGCAAATTCCAGCAATTCCGTGTGGCGCTCGGCTACGGCGGGCTCAACCGCCGCGGATTCAGCGCCGCCAGCAGCTTTGGCATCGACGCGGAAACCAAGCAACTGCAGTTCGCCACCGCCCAAACCAGTTACAACTGGGACTGCTGCGGTGTGACTCTGGAATACCGCCGCTATGCCATCGCCAACGTGCGCAACGAAAATCTGTTCCGCTTCACCTTCAGCCTCGCGAACATCGGCTCGTTCGGCAACCTGAGGCGGCAGGAACGCCTGTACTGAGACTGCTCGAACGCTCTCGATTTGTATCAGCGTTTCGTATCAGGGCACGGCTTCAGCCGTGCCGCTTCGCAAGCAAAAATACCCCGGCTTCAGCCCCTGCTGCTGCGCCCACACGGCGGCTGAACGCCGTTAGAAGCTCGCTCCTTCTACCGGCATCGCTGAAGCGAGGCCCTGATACGAATCGTAAGTTCTTCCGCAGCTTGTGCACTCGCGCTCGCCGCCAGCCCGGAGTCCTGTCGTCAATCCCCCGGCCTGTACCCGCAACCGGGTCAACGAGTGCTATGGCCCGGTTGCGCCAATTGACAGCCCAAGACTGGAGTTCCGCGCTAAGATAAGTGGCTACGCACCCTTCAATGAATGTGCCCTTGCACGTTTCTCGCGCAAAGATCACGGAGATTAGGGCGTGACTAAGAGCTATTGCTTTAAAGTCGTCTCCGCGGCGCTGCTCTCGATTGGCGCCATTGCCCAGAATGTCTCCGCACCGCAACCGACAACACCCGAGGCGCAGGCAAGAGTCGGTAACGATTATTTGGCCCAGAAGGATTATTCCTCGGCAATGATTTGGTTCCGCAAGGCAGCGGAGCGAGGCAATGCTGTGGCTGAGAACAATATCGGGTGGCTCTACGAGAATGGGTTCGGAGTAAGGCAGGACTACTCGGAGGCAATGAACTGGTTCCGCAAGGCAGCCATTGGAGGCTATGCCGAAGCTCAAAATAACATCGGCTGGCTCTATCAAAATGGGTGGGGCGTTAAACAAGATTACGGCGAAGCAATGACCTGGTATCGCAACGCGGCTGCACAAGGGAACGTGAGGGCGAGCACCAACATGGGTTTCCTCTACAACGACGGGCTCGGAGTCAAACAAGATTATTCAGAGGCAGCGACTTGGTACCAGACGGCTGCCCAGCATGGGAACGTTAAAGCGCAAGTCTACCTCGGCCTGCTTTACCAGAATGGACAGGGAGTTGAGCAAAGTTATGCGGTAGCAATGGCTTGGTACACCAGGGCAGCAGATACCGGAGACAGCGAGGCGCAGAAGAACGTTGGCCACCTTTACGAGCAAGGACTTGGAGTCAGCCAGGACTATGCGAAAGCGATGAACTGGTACCGCAAGGCCGCAGTTCAAGGGAACGCGCAAGCGGAAAGGAACATCGGATCACTTTACGAGAAGGGTCTGGGAGTCCCACAAGATCCCTCCGAAGCGGCAGTCTGGTACAAAAAAGCTGCCGATCACACCGTACTGCCAGGCGGCATTCGCCCCCCTAGGGTGATTTATGATCCGGAACCGGAGTACTCCGATGAGGCAAACAAGGCCAAATTTCAGGGCACATGTGTGCTTTCGCTGATCGTCGGCGCCGACGGCAATACACGTGATGTCAAAGTGGTGACATCACTTGGGAAAGGGTTGGATGAGAAGGCGATCGCCGCGATCAGCACTTGGAAGTTTGAGCCTGGAACGAAGGATGGGGTGCCGGTTGCGACCCAGATTGAGGTTGCGGTCGATTTCCATTTGAAATAATCGTTGGCGAAGAATCTCGATTACACTCATCATGCCGACCGAGGGGTTTTGAGTGCAATCGCCTGGGTTCGTCAGTTATCTTTTGGGCATGCAGAAACAGAGATTGTTGCCGTCTGGGTCGGTCACCGCAAATTCACGCAGTCCCCACGTCTGATCAACTGGCGCAGTGTGAATTGGAGACTCAGGACGCTGTGTCGTGTTCAGACCCCGCGTGCGGAAGGTCGCATAACGCTCATCAACGTTGTCCACAAACACACGATTGACGGAGCCGAAGACACCGTCTCCTGAATGACGTGAAAGCTGTAGTTCGGCCCCGTCCCGAACTAGGTCAATGACTCCGTTGGCCATCTCGCCGTCTTCATGTCCAGGCCACTTGCGCTCGAAATCGAGAACTTCGGTGTAGAAATGTAATGATCTTTGCAAATCGCTGGACTTGATCACAGGCACAATCTTCATGACATTCTCCCGGACAGCAGGCCAGTAGAATACTCCCGTGCGTTCCTTCTCAGTAGTTTGCCGGTCTGCGAGAACGCAATTTCAAGTGGGAAATGGGCAAGCCCCGGAGGGGCGGAAGAAGAGCTATGACACAGACTCCTCAGGCATGGGTTGGCGATAAATCCATTACTCGTTGACCAGCGTTTCGATCTGCATCGCCTTGAGACCCACCCCGGATCCTTTGCACTCGAATTCAGCCGGGCAGCGGCGTCTAGTGACACTTCCCACCGGCTCGCCGCTGGAGTGAACTACTTTCGCCAGCGGGCCATTCTTTGATCCGAAGTCTTGCCCAGGTCGCGGGCCTCGGCTGGTAGGATAGAAACCATGCAGGCTCCCGAGACCAGCGTCGCCGCGAAGGATTCCCAACTCCGGGCCGACCTGCGCCAACTCGGCCGCGTCCTCGTCGCCTACTCCGGCGGTGTCGATTCTGCGTATCTGGCCTGGGCCGCTCACAGCGTGCTTGGCAACGAAATGTTGGCAGTGATCGCCGACTCTCCCAGCCTGGCCCGCACTCATCTCGCGGATGCCATTGCCTTCGCCAACGAGCAGGGGATTCCGGTCGAGGTCATCTCCACTTCTGAACTCGACCGTCCCGAATATGCGCGTAATGACGGACAGCGCTGCTTTCAGTGCAAAGACGAACTCTTCGCGGTGATGGAACAACTCCGCGCCGCGCGTGGTTTCGACGCGATTGCCTACGGCGTCAACCTGGACGATCAGGGCGACTTTCGCCCCGGGCAACAGGCTGCCAAGGCACATCATGTCGCGGCTCCGTTGCTGAAGGCAGGACTCACCAAGCAAGAGATCCGCGAGCTCGCTCGCCACGTTGGCCTGCGCATCTGGGACAAGCCAGCGTCCGCCTGTCTCTCCTCGCGTATCGAATACGGCCGCCCGGTAACGCGCGAGGCGCTCGACGTTGTCGAACGCGGCGAAGACGCCATTCGCGCCCTCGGCTTCCGGCAATTCCGGGTACGCCATCACGGGGATATCGTCCGCATCGAAATCGCTCGCGAAGAACTGGAGCGCGCTCTGAATCCCGCCATGGCCGTCGAGTTCACGGCGATCTTCAAAGCACTCGGCTTCAAGTTCGTTACCCTCGATCTGGAGGGTTTTCGCTCCGGATCGATGAACTCTTTGCTGTCCGCAGATCAGCTCCGCCGCACGGGCTAGCGACTCGACAGCGCGGCTCGCCCGCAAGCCCTGTGAGATAATCGAGTGTTCAATTCGCGATGCTCAGGCGGTTCCTGGTGACCACAATTCGACGTTCGTTGCTCGTCCTGTTTCTCATTTGCCTGGGTTGTGTCGCCCAGTCCGCGCCTCCCGAGACGGCACGAAAAATCGAGCACCAGGTGCGCGCTTACTACAACATTCCAGCAGAAGTGAAGGTGATCGTCGGGGCCATCACTCCGAGCACGGACTGGCCTGGCTACGACACCGTCGCCGTAAGCATCGATGGCGAAAACAAGAAACAGGACTACAAGTTCCTGCTCTCTAAAGACCGCGGCACCATGCTGCGTGTCACGAAGTTCGACTTGACCAAGGATCCTTTTGCCGAGTTGATGAGCAAGATCGACGTCGCCGGCCGGCCGTCGCGCGGGGCCAAGTCCGCCAAGGTCGTGGTGGTCAACTTCGACGACTTCGAGTGCCCGTTCTGCTCGCGCATGCACCAGACGCTGTTTCCCGAGATTCTGAAGGAATACGGCGACCGGGTCACTTTCATCTACAAGGATTATCCGCTGTCGGAGATTCATCCCTGGGCGATTCACGCGGCCGTCGACGCCAATTGCCTGGCCATGCAAAACCCCGATGCCTACTGGGATTTCGCTGACTATATCCACGCCAACAAGCGCGAAGTGGACAACGAGAAAACAATTCCCGCGCGCTTCGATGCCATCGACAAGATGGCCATCCTGCAAGGCCAGAAGCACAGCATCGACGCGGTGAAACTGCAATCGTGCGTCAAGGCGCAAAATGAGGATTCCGTAAGAGCGTCCATGAAGGAGGCGGATGGTCTTGGCGTAAACGCAACGCCGACCCTCTTCATCAACGGTCAGAAGATCGACGGCGCAGTTCCGGTCAGCGAGGTCCGCGCTGCCCTCGACACCGCCCTTAAAGACGCAGGACAGCCCGTGCCGGAACATTTGCCGTCGGCCCCGGCGCCGGCATCCAAGTAGTTAGTTGTTGAGAAACGGCGCGCCGGACGCTACGCTCGGTCTCGATTTTCGTTTGTGGTTGCTGTCAGGAACTGGAGAAATTCTCTTGAGAAAAACCTCGTTCTTTGTCCGGGCTGGCGCGGCGCTGTCAGGCGCCGTTCTGCTCGCAGCGCTGGCCGCCTGCAACTCGCAGGCCGGTGGCGACGTGATGGCCACCGTGGATGGCCGGAAAATTCCCCGCACCGACGTCGACAAGTACTACAACAACAACGTCGCCTCAGCGCAGCAGGCGCCGACGGGCGAACAAGCCACCGCGCTTCGCCTGAACATCCTGCACCAAATGATCGACGACGAGATCTTGATGCGGCGCGCCGAGAAACTTGGCCTGCTGGCCACCGACGAGGAAGTCGACCGCAAGTACAACGAATTCAAATCTCCCTTTACGCAGGAGGAATTCGACCAGCGGCTTAAGGACAAAAAGATCACGCTGGTTGATTTCAAACGCGACATCCGGCGCTCCGTCACGGTCGACAAGGTGATGAACAAGGAAGTTTCGTCCAAGATCAACGTGACCGACCAGGACATCACCGACTACTACACCGCGCACAAAGGCGAGTTCAATCTGATCGAACCGACGTATCACCTGGCCCAGATCATGGTGACTCCGGCGCCCAACCCGCAGGCGCATAACCAGAACGACAAGGCGCAAAACGAGGGGGACGCGCGCAAGAAGATCCAGATGATCGGGAACCGCCTCGACAGTGGCGACGATTTCGCCACATTGGCAATGAAGTACTCCGAAGACCCCGAAACCTCAGGCAACGGCGGCGATCTCGGAACCGTACCCGAATCCTCGCTGCGCAATACTGACCCGTTTACCCGTGACGCGGTGGTGAAACTCAAACCCGGCCAGTACAGCTCCATCATCACCGTAGTCAATCCCCAGACCAAGCAGGCTTTGGGATTCCGCATCGTGAAGCTGGTATCGAAAGAACCTGCCGGACAGCGCGAGTTGGCAGATCCGCGGGTGCAGCAGGCTATCCGCTCGCAACTCCACGACCGTCGCGAACAGTTGCTGAAGGCTGCGTACTACGAGGTTTTGCGGGACTCGGCCAAGGTCGAGAACTACTACGCGAAAAGGGTGCTGGACACCAACGGAGTAGAGAAGTAGTTACTCGGATTCTTACTCGACAATCGCCAGTACGTCTCCGGCGTTCACGGCGGCGCCTTCGCTGACCAGAATCCTCTGGATCGTTCCCTTCTTCGGCGACTTGATTTCGTTCTGCATCTTCATCGCCTCCATCACAAGCACGCCCGCGCCCGCATCGACGTTAGCTCCCTCGGTCACCAGCACTCGTACGATTTTCCCGGGCATGGGAGCTGTTAGTTTCTTCGGGCCGTGGTCGTCCACCGCTCGAACGCGTCCGCGCAACGATCGCGGATCGCGAACTTCCGCCGCAAAGCGGGCGCTGCCAACCCAGAGATGCAAGTCGCTGGCCACGCGCTCGCATTTCACTTCGTACGCTTTGTTGCCGATGCGCAGCGAAAGCACGTCCAGCCGCGCCAGCACAGCATCGACTTCGATTTCGCGCCCGTCGAGGCGACACAACCAGTGGCCCTCGGCTCGCTCAAGTTCGAGCCGGTAGTCCTTGCCGTCGATCGAGACGTCGTAAGTCATGAGAACCTGTTGCCGGTTGTCAGTTGCCAGCTCTGGTCGTCCGGTCAACCGTCATCGCATTGCCTCGCTGCGGCCCATGCCCTTCCAGTTTGAACCGGCCTTCGCTGTGTTTCCCACGTTCCTGTTGACTCCGGCGCGCTCGCCCGCTCCGGCCGCGGCAGAACCAAGCACGGCAAACATGCCAGCGGCGATCACCGCTACTTCCACAGCTCTTGGATTCGCGTGAGAATCAGTGCCCGAGTCCTCCTTCTGCTTGAGCATGCGATCGAGGAACCCCGTGTCCAGCTTCGCGGCGCGAAAATCCGGATCGCGCAGGATGCGCCGGAATAGCGAGATGTTGGTCTTGATCCCGCCCACAAAGTATTCATTGAGCGCGCGTGTCAGCCGGCCGATCGCCTGATCACGGTCGCT
This sequence comes from Candidatus Sulfotelmatobacter sp., assembly GCA_017883385.1. Lineage (GTDB taxonomy): Bacteria > Acidobacteriota > Terriglobia > Terriglobales > Acidobacteriaceae > Sulfotelmatobacter. The sequence continues at coordinate 8,022 of JADGNQ010000038.1, read as the reverse complement.
ACCGTACCCGATCAACTTGGCCAGGAGCGGGTCGTAGTCCATGGGCACAGTCCAGCCCTCGTACATGCCGCTGTCACGGCGAATTCCTGGTCCTGAAGGCGCTAGCAGCAGCGTGATCTTTCCTGGGCTGGGGAAGTAATTGTTGTCGGGATCTTCGGCGTAGATGCGGCATTCGATGGCGTGGCCGCGAATCTTCACATCGTCCTGCGTGAAAGGCAGCAGCTCACCAGCGGCGATGCGAATCTGCAGATGCACCAGGTCGAGTCCGGTAACGAGTTCGGTTACCGGATGCTCCACCTGCAGTCGTGTGTTCATTTCGAGGAAATAGAAGTTCTTCTGCTGGTCGACCAGGAATTCGACTGTGCCAGCGTTCGTGTATCCCGCGGCCTGAGCCACACGGACCGCAACCTCACCCATTCGGCAACGCATGTCGGCATCAACAATCGGAGAGGGCGCTTCTTCGACCACTTTCTGATGACGCCGCTGCAGCGAGCACTCGCGCTCGCCGAGATACACCGTGTTCCCGTGCTCATCGGCCAGAACCTGCATCTCGATGTGGCGCGGGTTGACGATCGCCTTCTCGATGTAGACTTCGCTGTCGCCAAACGAGCGCTCCGCTTCGCTGCGCGCACCTTCAAGCGCCGACTTCAGCTCTTCGGGGGCATGCACGAGACGCATGCCTTTGCCACCGCCTCCTGCTGCGGCTTTCAGCATGACGGGATATCCGATGCGCGCGGCAACTTGCTCGGCCTGCTCGAACGATTCCAGTCCGCGCGAAGTTCCGGGAACGATAGGCACACCCGCGCGCTCCATGGCCTGACGCGCCTGTGTCTTCGATCCCATGGCGTCCATGGCTGCGGCTGTGGGGCCGATGAACTTCACGCCCGCATCCACGCAGGCCCTGGCGAACTTCGCATTCTCGGAAAGAAAACCGTAACCGGGATGAATGGCGTCCGCACGGGATCGCGCGGCAACGTCGAGAATCTTCTGGATGTTGAGATACGACTCGGACGCCGCGGCCGCACCAATGGGATAAGCTTCGTCGGCTTTGCGGACGTGAAGCGAAGCACGATCCACGTCAGAGTAGACGGCGACCGCGGCAATTCCCATCTCGTGGCAGGCGCGGATGACGCGGACGGCAATCTCGCCGCGGTTCGCGATGAGAATCTTCTTGAACATTTGCTAAAGCAGCGGCGCTGCTCGGAGAACCCAAGATTTTACAGGAGATTGCGCTTTCGCAACGGACTGCGGGGGGGAAAGCGAAACCACAGAGGACACGGAGGACGCGGAGGATTTCAGGGTCTGTGGATATCGGCCCAAAGAATATTCGAGGAGAGCGTTTTGCTGGGTGCGGGCCGAGGCTGTTTTTTGCCTTTTCGAGCCTCTTTCGTGGGTACCCCCCTCCCCCCTACTTTCGATCATCGCCAGTGTTCATGCGGGTTGGCGAGATCGTGAGTGCACAAAGCGCGATTTGATCCTTTATTTTAAATAACTTACGGGTAAAATATTCACAACAAAGCACTTAGCTCTGCTGCCGGAGGACTGACCACTGTCTCCGCCGGGGCCATGTTCTGCCTATTCTGTTTGGGGCGCAAGGTCAGATGTCACATAGGGGCTGTGGAGAAATCAAAAATCCGCTCCCACAAGGATGGGCCCGAGGACTTCCCTCGGAATTAGGGATGGAGTGCTGCGGGCCTCGCAGTGGCCGCCGAGCTATCGCTCGGCATGTCCGGGTCTGAGACCCGGACCCACACGCTCAACCCCAAAAGCCGCAGTCTCACTCTACTGGCAAGCGCGAGAAGATCACTGCGAAGGGCGCAGGCGACTTTTGCTGGCCCGATCGCTCCCAGCGGCGGCGGGGGATGAACCGGTAACGGAGCAGTGTCCAGATCGCCAGCCAGCCATCGGAGTGGCGGATTTTCTTTCCCTCAACGGCAGAGCGGGGATGGTACGAGATAGGAACTTCTGCGATTTTTTCGCCGAGGCGGCACAGCTTTGCGGTCACTTCGGGGCAGAACTCGAAGCGGTGACACCGCAAATCGATTTGTGCGATCAGCGACCGCCGGAAGACTTTGTAGCAAGTCGCTTCGTCGTGAATCCCCGCACCGTAAAGAAAATTCGTCAAATGCGTGAGCAGCTTGGCGCCCAGGAAGAAACGCAGCCCGCGCTCCGGACGATCGGGGCGCACACCGTAGACCACGTTCGCTTTGCCTTCTTCGAGCGGGCGCAACAGCGCAGCGTAATCCTGAGGATCGTACTCCAGGTCGGAATCCTGAATCAGCACGTACTCCCCGCGGGCATAAGCGAGGGCAGTACGAATGGCGGCCCCCTTCCCGCAGTTCTTTTCATGAAAAACAATCGTGACGTCGCCGACGGGATTCAGCGCTTGCAGTTTCTCGCGGGTACCGTCGGTCGAACCGTCGTCGACGACGATGATTTCTTTCTTCACCGGCGAGGCATGAATCGCCTGCAGAATATCGTCCACGTGCGCGGCTTCGTTGTAGACCGGCACAATCACAGACACGCATCCCTTCCAGCGAGCGTCGTTTTGATCGGTCCTCCGATCGTTCGCCGCTGCCGGAGTCGCCTGTAGCACAGTATTCAGGGATGTCACGCGCAAGGCTCCGCTGGAAAATACCTGCAAATTCGGTGCGTTCCTAGCATAGTATCATTTGGAAATTGCCCGATCCCTCACCCTCAAGCATGCCACCTCCCCAAGCCGCGGCGGACCAAAGTGTGGAAGCGTGGCCGTTTCCGTCGAGTTTTGTTCGCTGGGTACACCGCCTGACTCTTCTGCTGGTGGTCGGTACCGGCACAATCATTCGCCTGGTGTATCTGGTTCGCAAGCCCTTCTGGTTTGATGAGTGCTTCAGCGTGGAGGTCGCGCGGGTGGGCTGGCGCAGCTTCCTGCAGTTGTTGTGGTGGCGCGAAGCGAACATGGCGCTGTACTACGTGCTCCTGCGGGTGTGGCTGCAATTTGGGCAGAGCGAATTCTTCATCCGCAGCCTGTCAGTGCTGGCGGCAGCGGCCACGCTTCCGGCAATCTATTGGCTGGCGGGATTGCTCTATAACCGGCGGGTCGCACTGATCGCAACCGCCCTGCTCTGCTTCAATGCCTACCAGGTTCGCTACGCCCAGGAAGCACGGAGCTATGCGCTCTTCCTGCTGTTGGCGACGCTCTCCTCGGGATTCCTGATCGCCTTGGTGCGCGAGCCCTCGCGCCGGCTTCACCTGGGATACATCCTGGCCAGTGTGCTGGCGGTCTACGCACATTTCTATGCGCTCCTGCTTCTGGCAGCGCATTGGCTGGCCTTGCGCTGGCTTGAAAGCCGCGGCAAAGCCGACCATCAGAGCATCGCCCCGCTCTCCGCGCAGATGCGGAGCGTCTGGAAGACCATCGGCATCGCGGTGCTGCCCCTGCTGATTTTCGTGGCCAAGACCGGAGGTGGCCCGATCCGCTGGATTCATCGCCCCGGCCTGCATGATCTGTTTGCGTTCTACGAACACCTCTCCGGAAGTGCCAGTTGGCCTCTTCCGGCCATCTACACCGTAGCTTGCATCGCGGCGGTCGCCCCGTTCGCTGGGCAACTGAAGGCTCGCGGTCAAAGTTGGGAGGTCTGGCGAAGCCAGTTTCTGCTCTTGTGGCTGCTGTTTCCGGTGGTGCTGACCGCGGTGCTGTCCGTGATCCGCCCTGTCTTTCTAACCCGCTACCTCATCTTCTGCATGCCCGCGCTCGTCATCCTGGTGGCTGCGGGACTGGCGCGGTTGCGGAATTCGTGGCTGCTGGCGGCGGTGCTTACCGGTGTGCTGCTTCTGGCGTCGCAGGGAATTTTCTTTGTCTACGATCACGACTTCGACACCGAGCGGGACGCCGCGGGGGCCGCGACAAACTTCGTTCTCGACCACACCCAGCCCGGCGACGCAATCTTTTTCCACATTCCACAGATTCGCGTGCCCTACGAGTTCTACCGCTCGGTGCGCGCCGGGGAGAATACCGCCAGCGCCAGCTTCACCGCTCAAGTCGGGCCGGAAATTCTCTACCCTCACTACGGGGCAGGCCTCGACTACCGCGACTTCCGAGGCAAACTCAGTGCGGATTTCGTGCGAGCGAAGGCACCGGGCCATCCTCGCGTGTGGGTCGTGTTGATGTACAACGGGCCGAAGCTTCCCGACCCTACGAACGTGCTGCTATCGCAGGTGCTCCCGGAGACGTTCCCGAAGATGCAGCGGTGGCAGTTCCCGCAAGCTGAAGTCCGCCTCTACAGCAAGCAGTAACCGGCTCCTCACACGCGGCACTGCACGCTAGAAAAAACTACAGCCTCCTTCGCACTGAGTGCTGAAGGAGGCTGAATTTCGCGAGCAGGGACTCTGGTTGGGCTGATCCTATTTGGGCTGATCTTATTTAGACTGCCCCTATTTAGGCTGGTCCACCGTAATACCGCCCCCAGCGTTTTGCGCTGCTCTGTCGGCTATTGCTTTCTTCACTCGCAGGGTTTCGTCGACCCAGTGGTCCGCGGTCTTCAGATCTTCCGCGCGAGCGGCAAGATCATCGCACTCAACGTCACCCCTCTCGCGATACATCAGGTTGAGGTAGGCCATGGCGTCGGCATACTCCGAACGGATCTCGATGGCCTTCTTAAGGGTGTCGATGCCCTCCTGAATGGCGGGCGCGTTCTTCACCTTCAATTCGTCGCAAGCTTTCTTCTGCTCCTTGTTCTTCGGATTCAGATTCTCTTCCGGCTTGAGTCCCAACTCAGCGCGCTTTTCCATGCGCGGTGAGTAGCACGCAGTCCAGTCGATTACGCCGACCGAGTAGTAAGGCTCAGGATCGCTCGGGTCCAGGTCCGACGCCATGCGGTAATACTTCTTGGCGTCATCCCACTTCTTCTCATTGAGGTACAGGTAGGCGATACCCTTCGCGCTGTTCACCTTCTGATCGCGCGAAGGATTCATGTCGATGACCTTCTGGTATTCATCGATGGCCTGCTGGGCCGTGCGCAGATTGTCAGGTGAATCCACGCCGGGAATGTATTGCGAGACAAACGCCGTGGCCAGATACATTCGAGCGTTGATGAGGCCGGGATCCAGTTGAACGGCCTGCTGGAAATGATCGATGGCCTGCTCGTAATGGCTGTCTTTGTACGACTTGACACCTTTGTTGAGTTGGTCGCGGGCCCGAAGTTTGTCGCAGCCCACAGAGGAGCAGAGCGCCAGCGCAACCGCTGCCAGCGTGAGCAATCTAAGATTCTTATTCATTGCGGTATAAGTCTCCCTCGCCACAGCATCCTAGGCCCAGAGACGGCTATTTGACAAGCGCGGGCCGCGGACGGCACGGAAGCGCCATGCTCCCGTACTGTGGGCCGGATACAGATACGCACTCCGGGCTCTACCGGACGGGCAACTTGCTAGTTGCCCGCTTCGATCTTCGCGGTGATCAGGCCGACTTTGTCCACGCCGGCAGCGTGGGCAATATCGATCACGTTGGCGACGTTGCTGAAAGCGATGGCGTCATCGCCCTTCACGAACATCACCTTTTCCTGCCGCAGTTTGTAAATGTCGGTCAGACGGCCTTGCAGGTTGTCCCAGGTTGCGTCTTCGTTGTTGATCTTCACGCCCGGCTCCGAGCCCGCACCGAGGTCGACCAACTGAACGACGATGGTACGGTCCGGGGTGTTGTTCTTGGGGGCGTTCGGCGGAGGCGGCTGAGGCACCAGCGCATCCAGTCCTTTGGGGGTCACTGGCGAGATCACCATGAAGATGATCAGCAACACCAGAAGCACGTCGATGAGCGGAGTGACGTTGATATTCGCACTCTGTCCACCGTGCGAGCCAAGATTCATACCCATGATCGTTCTCCTCTATTGCCCTGGCGCAGCCGGAGCTGGCGGGGCGCTTGGAGCTGTTTTTCTCTGATCGGTGAGCAAGCCAAGGTCATCCACCCCGGCCGCGCGGACCGCGTCCACGACCTGCACGACGCCGCCGAAATGAGCCCGCATGTCCGCCTTCACGTACACGCGTTTGTCCGGCTTGTTCGCCAGGCGATCCTTCACTTTAGTGGTCAGACCGTCGATCGAGATCTGCTCGGTGCCGAAGTACACCTTGCTGTCCCGCGTAATCGAAACCAGCAGGGCGTCTTCTTTGTCAGCATCTTCCATGGGCGCCGGGTTGTTCACCTTGGCCATGTCCACGCTGACGCCCTTCTGCAACATGGGCGTGACCACCATGAAGATGATCAGCAGAACCAGCATCACGTCCACCATTGGAGTGACGTTGATGTCGGAGCTGATCTTCGATCCTTCGTCTCGTTTTGAAATTCCCATAGCCTGGTATCTCCTGCACTTCCGCTGCGATCCGGCTGAAACTGCGCTCCGCGCTAAGTTGGGAAGGCCCGGCGCTGGAAAGCTCCAGCGCCGGACAAGCAACTCACAGCAGAACCCGGACGCGGCCGTTTACCGGCGTGCGTCTTATCTGCGATCGCCGCGCTTCTTCAGGAAGTAGTCGATCAGTTCGCTCGACGAGTTGTCCATTTCCACGTCGAACGCTTCCACGCGACCGGTCAGATAGTTGAACATCATGACGGCAGGGATGGCGACGAGCAGCCCGATGGCCGTCGTAACCAGCGCTTCCGCGATACCGCCGGCGACTGCCGCCAGACCGGTGGCCTTCGAGTTATTGATGCCGATGAACGCGTTCAGAATGCCCATCACCGTTCCGAACAGTCCCACGAAGGGAGCGGTCGATCCGATGGTGGCGAGGCCGCCCAATCCGCGCTTCAGTTCGGCGTGGACGATGGCTTCGGTGCGTTCCAAAGCGCGCTTGGAGGCTTCAATGGTTTCGCCAGGGATGGCGCCGGGGCTGTCCTGGTGAGCCTTGAACTCCATGAGGCCAGCGGTAACAACCTTGGCCAGATGGCTCTTCTTATTGCGCTCGGCAACCTTAATGGCTTCGTCGATGCGGCCATCGCGCAGAGCTCCCGCTACGGCGGGGGCAAAGGCACGCGACTGTTTGCGGGCGGCACTGTAGGCCATCCAGCGGTCGATCATCACGCCGATGGACCAGCCCGACATGATGAACAGGATGATGACTACGGTTCTGGCAACCCAGCCCATTGCTTTCCACAAGCCCAATGGATCGGTCGCCATGGCGCCGCCGCCTTCCTGGACGACCCAGGTGGCTGCGGCTGTAATGTGACTGAGAGTGATTCCTGCTACGTGAGCTGCTAACATGAGTTGCTTTTCCCTCCTCGGAACTCTTAACGCTTCTACTTATACTTAGACACTCTGATGCGCTTTTCTGTGCCGGCCGCTGGCAAGATAATGCCGATTGCCGCAGTGGGCGGCTTTCGCCGCACACGCCCGGGCATGCCTGCCTGTACCGGATGAGAATGTTGCGGTACGGCGGCGTTGTCCGAGCTTCCGAAAAGCCGCTCCCGGCCACCGCGCTTTGGTGGGAAGGGGAGGGCCAACGCGCACACACTTCTACTCAAAAAGTTCTGCTCGCGCCACGCCGGGGCGTTTAGCCGCCGGCGAGCGTGAAGTTTACCTGCACCTGCGTCTCAACTTCGACCGGTTCACCGTTCAGCAGGTACGGCTTGTACTTCCACTGCTTCACGGCTTCGATCGCGGCCGGGGCCAGCATCGGGTGCCCGCTGATCAACTGCAGGTTCTCGATGTTGCCATCCTTGCTGATCTGAGCCTGCAGAATCACCACGCCCTGAATGCGGGCCTGGCGTGCCAGCGGCGGATAGGCCGGTTGCGTCTTCCTGATGAGCATGCCCGTGCTCACGCCCGACGACACGCGCACCCGCTGCGGGGTGGCAATCTTCGGAACCGCGACCGGCGTCGCACTAAGCACGCTGCCGATCACGCCGCCCATCGATCCACCCGGAACGCCGCCCGGGACGCCGCCGACCACACCCGTCGAAGCCATGACCGGTGGTGGCGCCTCGTCCTCTTTGATCATCTGGACTTTTTGCGGAATCTTGGTCGGAGTGCGCAGCTCGCCGTTCACGATGTCGGTCTG
>JADGNQ010000360.1 GCA_017883385.1 Candidatus Sulfotelmatobacter sp. | reverse complement strand
CGCTTCGAAAATCGCGAAGCGTGCAGCAGCCTGAGTGATGGTGCGAGGCTGGGCCAGCCCTCGCAGACCCCGGAACCCCAACTCCTGTCATCTTGAGCGGAGCATGCCGATGAGCGAAGCGAATCGGCATGCGCAGTCGAAAGATCCCTACCCCGAGCGGAGTCGATCGGATCCCTATACTCCGATCCCCTCCGCAACCGCCTACGGGAGTCCTCCCCGCACCGCCGGGACGGCACAATATTTCCTTTGCTCGTCGCGTGATCCCCACCTTTCGGAAACCGCGAAACCCCCGCCGCCGCGCGTGCTGCCGTGGTGCTGAAGGAATCCGATCTCCACGTGGAGAAATCGCCGGACGCCATCGTCCGTAGTGCCCACACTTCGAAAATCGCGAAGTCTGGGGCAGCCTAAGTGATGGTGCGAGGTTGGGCCACCCCTCGCAGACCCCGGAACCCCAACCCCTTGTCATCTTGAGCGAAGCATGCCGATGAGCGAAGCGAATCGGCATGCGCAGTCGAAAGATCCCTACCCTGAGCGGAGTCGCTAGCCCCGGCCTTCCTAGGCCAGAAAAAATGAAACCAAGTCCCGAAGGAATCTGTGCCATAGCCTGACGTCCCTGCTTCTGTCCCGGAGGAGTCTGTGTCATAGCTCAATCGCATCCGAAAGAGTGGAAGAAAGGACGTGCTCTAAGCCGCGAAGCGGCGACAGAATACAGCCCACGGCGTAAGCCGTGGGTCCTGTTGGGAAATGAGCAAGCCCCGGAGGGGCGTAAGAATAGCTATGACACAGACTCCGGAGGGACGGCACAATCAGCCACGCACTATCTCACCGTCCCAACGTGCGATAGAATTCGCGCTACTCCGGAGGCGACTAACGATGCGCGATTTCCTTCAGTACTGGAGAACTTACAGCCCAGAGATTGGATTCGGCAAGCCCTTGACCTTCTCCGCCAGCGCCCAGTTCGTGAGGCTGAAGCCAGGCGATGTCCTCTGGATCGTTGCTCTGAAGCAACGCAGACTGACTCTCCTAGGCAGGCTAGAGGTCGCGACGATCGAGAACAGGGAAAACGCGGTCAAGCAAATTGGCGAGGACACCTACGAAGCGCCGCTCTATGCTCTCGCGAAAAAGGACACCGTACACGATCTCATTGAAATTGACATCCAGGAACTCGCCGCTCGCCTGCGCTTCAATTCAGTGAAGGGCAGTCTCAATCTTCCCGATCCCGACTGCACGAACGGACAGCAGCTTCAGACGATGAGGGAACTCACACCGGAAACCACCTCGCTGTTACAGACCGTACTTCATTCGAATGGGAAACATGGCGGCACAACATGAGGACAGCCCAACCCACGCGTACCCCCTCCCAGAGTTGATTTGCAAGTAGCCGGGTGCCCCATCCTTTCGCGCAGTTTGCGAAAGGGTGGGGATTCCGGACGCGGAGCCCTTGGGATTTTGATCTTCACTGATCGTCTCGAACCGCCGACCGCAACGCCCCGCATCTTCCGGGGTGTGATGACTTAACTCGCCTCCGACCGTCCAACGGATTAGTTTTGGAGACGACTGCTACCATGCCCATCCTTATGAACAGGTTTCCTATGAACACGCTTCGAAGGAATACTCTGCCAGGTTTGCCGCTGCTGGTGCTGGCATTGACGGTGTGTCTGTTGGCCGCGCCCCTGCACGCCGCCCCAATGTCCGATGCGGACCGCGAACACCTGCTGGTGCACTTCGAGATGACCACCCAAATGGTGACCGAGCAGGTGCGCGGGTTGTCGCCCGCGCAACTGGAGTACAAAGCGTCGCCGGACCGTTGGAGCATCCGAGAAGTTGTTTCCCATCTGGCGGTGGCCGAGCCGGACTATTGGCGGGAGATCCAGAAGGCCCTCAAGGCGGCGCCGGATATGAAGGAGAAGAAATCGTCGGCGTCCGACGCCGACATTATGTGGTACGGCATCGATCGCGTGGTGCATACCAAGACTGGCGGTGGGCACGAGAAAGTCGACACCTACAAGGACGTGGGCGAGGCGCTGGGAAAGTTTCAGGCGCTGCGCGCCACCATGATCGAATACATCAAGACCACCAGCGACGATATGCGGGCGCACAGCTTTGGGGAGGGCGGTCCAGAGGTGATTGATTGTTGGCAGTGGATGCTGGAGATCTCCACGCACGCCGAGAGGCACATCCAGCAGATTCGTGAGATCAGGAACGACTCCGGTTTTCCGAAGAAGTGAAGGGCGGGACCGGTCAGGGATACGTCCCTGCCATGATGTTTGGTAGAAAGTCAAAAGCCCCACCCTGTCGCAAAGAACGCGACAAGGATGGGGCTTTACTGGTTTTTACTGAGAACTGAGAACTGAGAACTGACAACTGACTACTGAGAACTGCCTACGTTCCTTCCGACCACCCCGCCAGATACTCTTCCTGCTCGGGCGTCAGCTTGTCGATTTTGATGCTCATCGACTCCAGCTTCAATTTCGCGACGCGCTTGTCGAGTTCGTCGGGAACTTTGTAGACCGTCTTTTCCAGCTTCTTGCAGTTCTTCACCATGTACTCGACGGAGAGCGCCTGGTCGGCAAAGGACATATCCATGACCGACGCAGGATGCCCTTCCGCCGCAGACAGGTTGATGAGGCGGCCTTCGCCCAGCAGGTTGATCTTGCGTCCGTCCTTCAGCGAATACTCTTCGACGAAGGTGCGGGTGGTGCGCTTCGACGACGACATCTTATCCAGCGCGGGGATGTCGATTTCCACGTTGAAGTGACCGGAATTGGAAATGATGGCGCCGTCCTTCATCAAGTCGAAGTGCTCTTTCGTGAGCACGCTCTTGTTGCCGGTTACGGTGCAGAACACGTCGCCCAGCTTCGCCGCCTCGGCCATCGACATGACGCGGAAGCCGTCCATCACGGCCTCGAGCGCTTTCGTCGGATCGATTTCGGTGACGATCACTTCCGCTCCGCAGCCACGGGCCCGGCTCGCCAGACCGCGGCCGCACCAACCGTAGCCGGCGACCACGAACTTCGACCCGGCCAGCAGGAAATTCGTGGCGCGGATGATGCCGTCGATGGTGGACTGACCTGTCCCGTAACGGTTATCAAAAAGATGTTTGGTGTCGGCATCGTTCACGGCGACGATGGGGAACTTCAGCACGCCTTCCTTGGCCATCGCGCGCAGGCGGATGACGCCGGTCGTGGTCTCTTCCGTTCCGCCAATCACGCCGTCGAGCGCGTCGGTGCGCTTGGTGTGCAGGATGGTCACGAGATCAGCGCCGTCGTCCATGGTGATGTGCGGCTTGTGATCGATCGCGGCCAGAATGTGGTTGTAATAAGTATCGTTGTCTTCACCCTTGATGGCGTAGACGGGAATGTTGTGGTCGCGGACCAGGCTGGCGGCCACGTCGTCCTGAGTTGACAGCGGGTTCGAGGCGCACAGAACAACTTCGGCGCCGCCATCGCGCAGGCAGATGCCCAGGTTCGCGGTCTCGGCCGTGACGTGCAGG
>JADGNQ010000174.1 GCA_017883385.1 Candidatus Sulfotelmatobacter sp. | reverse complement strand
CACGCTGCTGAGCACGGTCCATGCACTGACTCAGAGATACGACATTGTGCACTACCATGCGCTGGGGCCGGCGCTATTCTCTTTTCTTCCGAGGTTGGTGCGAGAGAAGACCGCAGTGACCGTGCAGGGGCTGGACTGGCAGAGAAAGAAGTGGGGACGGCTGGCGTCGGCGGTGCTGCAGTTGGGAGAACGCGCGTCGGTGCACCTTCCTAACGGGACGATGGTCGTGTCGCAGGCTCTGCAACAACGGTATCGTGAGACCCACGGAATTGAAGCGTGCTACGTGCCCAATGGGGGCGTGCTGCGGGAACGGAGTGGGCCGAGGGCGATTCTCGAGTGGGGACTCGATCCGGGGAAGTACGTATTGTTCCTGGGACGGTTTTCGCCGGAGAAAGGCTGCCACTTGCTGGTTGAGGCATTTGAGCAGTTCGATACGGATGTGAAGCTGGTGATGGCTGGAGCGTCGAGCTATTGCGATGAGTACAGCCAGGAGTTGCGGACTCATGCGAGTGATCGCATCCGAATGCTCGATTGGGTCACGGGTGAGACCCTCGACGAGCTGTTGACGAATGCCATGGTGTTTGTTCTGCCGTCGGATATGGAAGGGCTGTCGCTTGCGCTGTTGGATGCCATGGGAGCGGGCCTATGCGTGCTGACAAGCGATGTGCCGGAGAACCGCGAAGTCGTGGACGGGGCGGGGTTCACGTTCCAGCGCGGTAGTTCGGCGGACCTGGTCGAGCGCCTGCGCTTCCTGTTGGCCAACCGGGCTGTACGTGAAGCGGCAGGGAAGGCGGCAAGAAGGCGGATTGAGGAGCAGTATCAGTGGCAGAAGATTGCCGTGGACATTGAGAGGGCGTACTTCGAGATCATGGGATGGGAACTGGCGCCAGCGTCAGCGAAGAAGCCAAGCACCAAAGCGGCGGCGGTTGGCGCGGGTGCGGACCGGCGGGCGGGATAGACGTCATTAGAACCGTTTGTGGACTCAGTCAGGTTGTTTCCGGCTTGCCAGGCTTCAGTACCGGTGAAAGTGCTTGAGCGACGACGGCTGCCATCCGGCGTGCTGCAGACCGGAGAGACGTAGTCCGTCGGAGAAAGTCTCAGCTGACCTGCGGCGATGCGTAGAAGACTTCAACGCATCGAGAATATAACTGCGCGCGAATGAACAGATTCATCGTTCGACTCTTTGCCAACTTGCATCCTTACTATCAGATAATAATAATTATCGTTTAACAAGCGTGGTGTACGTCACTGCAAATCGATCGTAGATCTGCAAGAAGAGGAAGTGGAGCCCATACGCTTCCGCCACCAGCCGCCGCAGGAGTTTCGCGTGCAGCGAGTGACGGTTGATATGTGGGGCGTCTGCAAGGCGTGCGCCGGCCTTCACACTAACTCCCGCACAGATCGCGCTTGATATCCGCGAGGCATGAACAATATTTATTACCGGTTCCTGCACCTCTCGAGTAACGAGATGTACCAGACCATTCCGGCGCGGCTGCGCATGAACATTCTGCGGTCACACGGAATCGACGCGGTGGATTTCGAGCTGTGGTGCACGGCGGTGTCTGCCATCAACGGCTGCGGTGCCTGCGTGGATTCCCACGAGAAAACGCTACGGGAGAAGGGCATTAGGGAAGAATCAATTCTGGCAGCGGTGCGCATTGCTTCGGTGATTCATGGACTGGCGAGCGTGCTGGAGACGGAGAGAGCCGTGATGCCTGCAGCGACCGTGGCCTAGATCGCGGCCGCCGAGGATTGCCGTAAAATCGCATGCTTGAACAGGGACGGGCTAAGCCCGTCCTTTTTTATTACAATCAAGCAGCCTTGAGCAGGCAACGGTTTTCATGCGCGAAACGATTTGTGTCACCGGCGGCGCGGGCTTTATCGGATCGAACTTCGTCCTGCAAAGGATGCAGGAGGATGGAGCGTCGATCGTCAACCTGGACAAGCTGACCTACGCGGGGAACCTGCGCAATCTGGAAAGCATCGCGGGCGACCCTCGGTATGAGTTCGTTCACGGTGAAATCGGAGACCGAGGCCTGGTTCGGAAGTTGCTGGAGAAGCATCAACCGAACGCGATTGTGCACTTCGCGGCGGAGAGCCACGTAGACCGGTCGATCCTTGGACCAGACGATTTCATTCGCACGAATATCGATGGGACGTTTGCTTTACTGGAAGAGACGCGAGCGTATTGGAGTGCCCTCGCAGATGAGGAGCAGAAGCGTTTTCGTTTCCTGCATGTATCGACCGATGAGGTTTATGGATCTCTCGGGCCGAATGATCCTGCGTTCAGTGAGACGACGGCGTACGCTCCCAACAGTCCATATGCGGCGTCGAAGGCTGCGTCGGATCACCTGGTGCGCGCGTACCATCACACATACGGACTGCCGACGCTTACCACGAATTGCTCGAACAATTACGGGCCATTTCAGTTTCCGGAAAAGCTGATTCCTCTGATGATCCTCAACGCGCGGGATGGCAAGCCACTGCCAGTCTACGGAGATGGCAAGAACGTTCGCGACTGGCTTTATGTTGAGGATCACTGTGTGGCGATCGCAACCGTGCTCCGAGGTGGGCGGCCCGGAGAGACCTACAACATCGGCGGCTGGAATGAGAAGCCGAACATGGAGATTGTAGAGACGATCTGCGACCTGGTGGACGAGATTGCACCGCGCGCTGGAACCTCCCGCCGCGACCTCATCACCTTTGTAAAGGACCGTCCCGGCCATGACCGGCGTTACGCCATGGACGCGCGCAAGATCGAACACGAGCTGGGATGGAAGCCCAAGGAGACGTTCGAAACCGGCATCCGCAAGACAGTTCGCTGGTATCTTGAGAATGAAGAATGGGTGCGGGATGTGACGAGCGGCAGCTACCGGCAGTGGATTGCGACGCATTATTCGGGCTAGCCGGGAGGCAGTTCCCGACGCAGACAGAAGATAGGCGAAATCATGACAGACGGAGCGCGATACAAAGGGATCATTCTGGCGGGCGGATCCGGCACGCGTCTTTATCCGGTCACGCAGGCGATGGGGAAGAGCCTCCTTCCGGTGTACAACAAGCCCATGGTTTATTACCCTCTGTGCACGCTGATGCTGGCTGGAATTCGCGACATTCTCGTTATTTCAACTCCTGAGGATGAGCCCAAGTTCCAGGCTCTACTGCGGGACGGCCGCCAGTACGGGATTCATCTGCAGTACCAGGTGCAACTCAAGCCCGAGGGAATAGCGCAAGCGTTCCTGCTCGGAGAGAAGTTTCTTGCTGGCAGTCCCTGCGCTTTAGTGCTGGGAGACAACATTTTTTACGGACACGACTTGGCGAAGGACCTGCGAGAGGCGGCTGCGAAGGTCCATGGGGCGCGCGTTTTCGCATATCCTGTGCACGATCCCGAGCGGTATGGAGTGGTTGAGTTTGATGGCGGTGGACGAGCGCTCAGCATCGAGGAAAAACCGAAGCAGCCAAAATCGCGCTACGCCATCACTGGGCTCTACTTCTACGATGATCAGGTGGTGGAGATTGCGAAATCGTTGAAGCCGAGCGCGCGCGGCGAACTCGAGATTACCGACGTCAACAAATCCTATTTGAATCGCGGCCAACTGGAAGTTGTGGTGATGGGCCGCGGTATGGCGTGGCTGGATACGGGAACGCATGAATCGTTGATGGATGCCGCGAATTACATTCAGGCGATCGAAAAGAGGCAGGGGTTGATGGTGGCGTGTCCGGAGGAGATTGCGTACCGGTCGGGATACATCACCGCGGCGCAGGTTGAAAAGATAGGAAGCGCGATGAAGAACAGCAGCTACGGCGCGTACTTGCTTCAGCTTTTGCGGGAAAGGGTATTCTGAGATGGCAGTTCCAGGCATGCGACGAGCGATGGATGCGATCAAGAAGATCCCGACTTCACTGCCCGGCATGCTCCTCCTGGAGCCGCGCGTGTTTGGTGACGAACGGGGATTCTTTCTGGAGAGCTACAACGAGCAGGTGATGGCCGAGGTTGGTATCTCAGAACGCTTTGTGCAGGACAATCATTCCTGCTCGCGCCGGAATGTACTGCGCGGGCTGCATTACCAGATCAAACAGGCGCAGGGAAAACTGGTACGCGTGGCAGAGGGGGAGATTCTGGATGTCGCGGTAGACTTGCGCCGGAGTTCGGCGACGTTTGGTGGATGGCAAGCTGTGCGCCTGTCCGGCGAGAACAAGCGCATGCTTTGGATTCCGGCGGGATTGGCGCACGGATTTCGCGTGATTTCAGAGAAAGCGCATGTGTTGTATAAAGCGACGGACTACTATGCTCCAGAACACGAGCGCACACTCGCGTGGAATGACCCGGACTTGAAAATCGACTGGGAACTGGATGGCGAGCCCATCGTATCCGCGAAAGACCAGCGTGGCCTTGCCCTGCGCGATGCCGAGACCTTCGAGTAGCCGAAGGAAAGATCACATAAGCGAGAGTCACGATTCTTACTCCCTTTCAAACTGGCGAAGATTTTGCTCGCGCAATGGATGCCCGGGATCCGTTGGCACATTTTCGTGACCACTTTTGCGTTCTCAAGACCAAGCATGGGGAAGATTGCATCTATTTCTGCGGGCACTCGCTGGGCTTGCAGCCGAAGACTGCGAGTTCGTACCTTGAACAGGTGCTGCGAGACTGGACGGGACTCGCTGTGGAAGCGCATTTTCACGCGCAGAGCCCTTGGATCTCTTACCACCGGCTGCTGACGCAGCAGACCGCGGCGCTGGTCGGAGCGGAACCCGCGGAAGTCGTGGTGATGAATTCGCTGACGCTGAACCTGCACCTGATGATGGTGTCGTTCTACCGTCCGACCACGCAGAGGCACAAGATCCTGGTCGAGCGCGGCGCATTCCCCTCGGATCAGTATGCGGTGAAGTCGCAGATTCACTTCCACGGATTTGATCCAGCGACATCGCTGATGGAACTCACGCCTCGCGAGGGTGAGTCTTGCATGCGCGATGAAGACATCGAAGCCCTGATAGACCGCGAAGGTGATTCGATCGCTCTGATCCTGCTGGGCGGAGTGAACTACGCCACAGGACAAGTCTTCGACATGGCAGGCATAACGAAGGCCGGGCAGGGCAAGGGATGCGCTGTGGGATTTGATCTGGCGCATGCCGTCGGAAACATTCCGCTGCGCCTTCACGACTGGGCGCCGGATTTCGCAGTGTGGTGCAACTACAAGTATTTGAACGGTGGTCCGGGATGCGTTGGCGGATGTTTTGTGCACGAGCGCCACACGAGCGCGCTGGACCTGCCGCGCTTTGCAGGTTGGTGGGGCCATGATGAAAAGATTCGATTCCAGATGGGACCGGACTTTCATCCGACGCCGGGAGCGGAGGGCTGGCAAGTGAGCAATCAGCCGATTCTGGCACTGGCCCCTCTGCGCGCATCGCTGGAAATCTTTGCTGAGGCCGGGCTGGAGCGCTTGCGCGCCAAGAGTGTGTCGCTCACCGGATACATGGAGTTTCTGCTGCACCAACAACCTTCGACAAAGTTTTCCATCATCACGCCGCCAGATGCGGCGCGTAGAGGCGCGCAGCTCTCGATCCGATTGCGCCGTGATGGGCGCACGCTCTGCGACAGGCTCGCGGCAGAGGGCGTGATCGGAGACTGGCGCGAGCCGGACACTTTCCGGGTTGCCGCAGTGCCACTATACAACTCGCACCAGGACGTTTACCGATTCGTGCAGGGTTTTTTGGCTGCTCTTTAATAGACAAAACACACTCCACAATCCTTAATCCTTACCGCCTTTTTTGATTACCTCAGTAACACGTCGCCGTGTTCGAGTCCACATACAATCTGGACCGTGGGTAATTCTCCGCTCCAGCATGCCCGGAAGTGGACGGCCATCGTGTGCGCGGTCGTGTGCGTTCACGTTCTGCTGTCTCTTCTGGCGCCACGCGGGTTCGCCCTCAGGGCCTTTGGCGACATTCTGCAAAATGTCATTCTGCTTTGCGCGACCGTGGCAGTTCTTGCCAACGTAAGAACGGCGTGCGCTAAGGCCCGGCTATTCTGGGCGCTTATGGGCTTGGGCTTGGGGATGTGGCTGGCGTCGCAAGTCATGTGGACCTACGTGGAAGTATTCTTGCGGCACGAGGCGCCGAATCCTTTTGTTGGCGACGTAATTCTCTTTCTGCACATCGTTCCAATGATGGCGGCGGTAGCGATCCAACCGCATGTGCGGCAGGATGATCGCTCGGTACGAGTCGGAATGCTCGATTTCGCGCTTCTGCTGACGTGGTGGTTGTTTCTGTATCTGTTTGTCGTGATCCCTTGGCAGTATGTACACCCCTTGGAATCGGTGTACGGCAGGAGCTTCGACCTACTCTATGTTAGCGAAGAGCTTGTGCTGGCGGCGGGCCTCGTGCTGGTGTGGCGGCGGAGCCGGGGGACGTGGCGTAGCATCTACTTCCATCTTTTTGGGGCGACATTGGCGTACTGTGTGGCCTCGTTAGTGGCGAGCGAGGCGATCGATCTGCACCTCTATTACACGGGGAGTCTCTTCGACGTGCCCTTGGTGGCAGGAATGGCCTGGTTTGCGCGAATTGGGTTCTTGCCCCGCGAGGCCACGACGGAGGATCCGCTCGAGGATGGCATAACGCGCGGTTACGGAATTTGGAAAGCACGTCTCGCCATGGTGGCCGTGTTCGTTACTCCGCTCATGATGGCGTGGGCGCAATTCGGCGGAGACGCACCACAGAGGGTTCGCACCTACCGGCTGTGGCTGACCGTGGCGGTCATGATCGTGATGGGTGCGCTGGTGTTTCTCAAACAGCATTTACTGGATCAGGAGTTGCTCAGTCTGCTCAGATCGTCGCGGCACAACCTGGATGAAATGTGCCGGTTGAAGGATGAACTGGAGAACAAGGAGCACTCTCTGCGATGGCACAGTTTGGAGTTACAGCGCAAGAATCTGGAGCTGCAGGAAATTTCCTTTACGGATGTGCTGACGGGAGTGTGGAACCGGCGCTATCTGGAAGAGATCCTGGCGGCCGAGGCGCAGCAGGTTCTGCGAAATTACCAGCGCGCGCGGGGTAGCGATATACGAAAACTGGATCACCGTGATCTGGTCTTCATCATGGTCGACGTAGATTTCTTCAAAGAAGTAAACGACCTGCACGGGCACCCAGCAGGAGACAAGCTGCTGCAGTTGGTTGCACAGAGGCTTTCTACCGTGGTGCGAAAGTCCGATGTGCTGGTGCGCTGGGGCGGAGAAGAATTTCTGATCATGAGCCGTTCGACCGATCCGTCGGGGACTCCGGCGTTTTGCAGCCGCGTTCTGGAGGTGATGTCGTCGGAGCCGTTCGATCTTGGCCACGGCATTTCCGTGAGGAAGACTTGCTCCGTGGGTTGGGCGCCGTATCCGTGGAGCCGCAGCGCATTTGAGGCGATTTGCGCGGAAGAGGCGATTGTATTGGCGGACACGGCCCTGTATCGAGCCAAGGCCCTGGGAAGAAATCAGGGCGTGGGCATTCTGCCGGGTGATGGCGCAATTGCCGCTCCCGCGGCGGTTGATCTGACATCGGCGCAGGATGCGAGTTCGCCGCTTGCCCGCACAATAAGAACGGAGTGCCCGGGCCGGGACGTGGCTCTGATAGCGAAGAGTGCAACTGCCGAGCCCGTGAATAAGTCCAGAGCTTGAATGTTTCTGCTTGAGTAGTGATCCGATCTGAATTCAGATCCTCATCCAGCCCGGAGTGCTTGACCTGTGAGAGCGCGTTGACTACATTGAGAAGCCGGTTCTCGTGGCTGTGAGGCACAACTACCAATGAATGCAAAGAATCCTTCGCGCAAGGCAGGGCTACGTCAGAAGGCGCAACTGATGTCCGCCTCTGAAATTGAGCGCACGCTGGTGCGGCTGGCGTACGAAATCGTGGAAAAAAACGGTGGCGTCGATGGTTTGGGACTGGTCGGAATTCGCCGCCGCGGTGTGCCGATCGCGGAGCGGTTGGGCAAGATCATCACGCGCATCGAAAACGCCAAGGTGCCCGTGGGCACATTGGATATCACGTTTTACCGCGACGATCTGTCGACGCTGGGCCCGAAGCCGGTCGTGCAGGAGAAAGAGATTGGGTTTGAGATCGAGGACAAGAACATCGTGCTGGTGGACGACGTTCTGTTCACAGGGCGCACGACGCGGGCGGCGCTGGACGCGCTCTTTTCTCACGGCAGGCCGCGACGGGTGCAACTGTGCGTGCTGATTGACCGGGGACACAGGGAGCTTCCGGTCGAGGCTACCTACGTGGGCCGCAACGTCCAGACCACGACGAACGAAGTCATCGAGGTCAAGCTGACGGAGATCGATGAGGCGGAAAAAGTTCTGCTGATGGAAAAATAGATGGCCGCGAATCGCGGTGAAAGAGTAAAGGACGATGGCGAGAGCCACCGTCCTTTGGTCTTCAAGGACCATGTGCCGAAGGATCGTCGTCAAGCGATCCTGGTGCAGACCGCCTTGGTTTGGGTGTAAAGGTTGAGGACGTCGTGTCCCATTTCGCGGCCCCATCCGGACTGCTTGTACCCCCCGAACGGCATCGCGGCGTCGAAGATGTTGTAGCAGTTGATCCAGACGGTGCCGGCGCGAAGCTGTTCCGCCATGCGATGCGCCTTGCCGATATCGCGCGTCCAGACGGCAGCGGCCAAGCCGTAGTCGCTGTTGTTGGCGCGCGGGATAATTTCCTCGGGGTCGGTGAATGACATTGCGGTCACAACCGGTCCAAAGATTTCCTCCTGCACGACCTTCATGTGTTCTTGCGTATTGACGAGCACTGTGGGCTCGACGAAGTACCCACGATCGCTGCCTTTGTGCCCGCCAGCGACTGCCTTGGCGCCTTCGGAGAATCCGGCCTCGAGGTATCCGCAAACGCGATTCAGTTGCTCTTGGGAAACCAGCGGGCCCATTTGTGTGTCGGGATCGAGACCCGAGCCGACTTTAATGTTGCGCGCATGCTCGGCGACTCCTTCCACGACCTGGTCATAAATCGATTTCTCGACGTACAACCGTGAGCCCGCGCAACAGCACTGGCCATGGTTGAAGAAAATGGCGCTCGCAGCGCCGGGGATGGCGGTCTCGAGATCGGCGTCTTTGAAGACGACATTCGGAGACTTGCCGCCCAACTCCAGTGACACTTTCTTGAGGTTGCCAGCGGCGGCGTGGACGATCAACTTGCCGACTTCGGTGGATCCGGTGAATGCAATCTTGTCGACGTCAGGATGCGCGGCCAGCGCGGCTCCTGCGGTTTCGCCGTAACCGGGAACAATATTGAC
>JADGNQ010000173.1 GCA_017883385.1 Candidatus Sulfotelmatobacter sp. | reverse complement strand
GCTCGTCGTCCAGACCATCGAAGGCCGCGTCTTCAGCGACGACGAAATTCGTATGCTGACCGAGGCGGCCACCCAGGTTGCGCCGGTGGTGAGCGAAGCTCGTACTCTTGATCGCTTCATCGCACCGCTGCAGGAACGGCTGTGGACTCTGGCGCGCAATTTGTGGTGGAGTTGGGACCACAACTCTACCAGTCTGTTCCTCGATCTCGATCCGGGGCGTTGGAACGATCTCAACCACAACCCGGTTTCTCTGCTGACAGAGTTCCCTCTCGCCAAGTTGGAAACCCGCGCCGCGGAGCTCATGCTGCACAGCCGGGTGAACTACGCCTATCGTCGCATGCTGGAATACCTGGAAGCGGATCGCACCTGGGGCGCGAGACACGCCGGCGTCCTGCGGCCTCACCCGGTGGCATATTTCTCCGCCGAGTTTGGCTTGCACGAATCCCTGCCCGTCTATTCCGGCGGCCTGGGCGTGCTGGCGGGCGATCACATCAAGAGCGCCTCTGACCTCGACATTCCTCTGGTTGGGATTGGGTTGTTCTATGGCCAGGGTTATTTCCGGCAACATCTCGATCTGGGCGGCTGGCAACGGGAAGAATACCTCGCGACCGACGTGAATCAGATGCCGATGGAAGTCGCGATCGGCCAGGACGGCAGGCCTGTGACGGTGGAAATCGAGACGCGCAGCGGGCGCATTCAGGCCAAAGTCTGGCGCGTGAAGGTAGGACGCCGCGATCTGTTGCTGCTGGATTCGGACGTGGAAGGGAATGCTCCCGAGGATCGCGAGCTTACTTCGCGGCTGTACGGCGGCGACCTCCGCATTCGGATTCGCCAGGAGTTGCTGCTGGGCGTGGGAGGATTGCGGGCTCTGAAGGCACTGGGGATTTCTCCCGGTGTTCTTCACCTGAACGAAGGCCACAGCGCCTTTGCTGTGCTGGAAGCGGTTCGTATGCGGATGGAGGAGGAGGGCATCGGATTTGATGCGGCAGTTCCCAGAATCTCCCGCGAAGTGGTTTTCACGACTCACACTCCGGTGCCGGCTGGGCACGACCGCTTTGGCGCGGCTCTAGTTGAAGAGCACATCGGACCACTGCGCGAGTCGCTCGGCCTGTCCCAGGAAAGCCTCCTTGGGCTTGGCCGCGAGAATCCCAGCAACATGGACGAACTTTTCTGTATGACGGTGCTGGCGCTGCGGCTGTCGCGGCGCGCCAACGCCGTCTCGGCGCTGCACGCCGAGGTATCGCGCGCCATGTGGACCGGATTATTCCGGGACAAGCTGGAAGACGATGTTCCCATTGGACACATCACCAATGGAGTGCACGTTCCGTCCTGGCTGGCGCCGCAAATGTTCCGTCTCTACGACCGCCATCTGGGTACAGATTGGGGCCAGCGCAGCAGTGAAGCGAAAATCTGGCAGGGAATCGAAGACGTGGACGACGGCGAACTTTGGGAAACGCATCTTAATCTGAAGTCTCAGCTGATCGAGTTCGTGCGCCGTCGCGCTGTGGATCAAGCTGCCCGCCGGGGAGAGTCTCCGGACGTACTGCAGCGCCTGGAACGCGTGCTGAGCCCCGATGCTCTCACCATTGGGTTCGCCCGCCGCTTTGCGACCTACAAGCGGGCCAATCTGATCTTGACGGACATCGAGCGGCTGGTTTCCATGGTGAACGATCCGAACCGCCCGGTGCAATTTGTGTTTGCTGGAAAAGCCCATCCACTCGACGAACCCGGCAAGAAAGTCCTGCAACAGATTGCCGACTTGATGCGCGACCCGCAGTTCCGCGACAAGATCGTTTTCGTCGAGGACTATGACATCAACGTCGGAAGGCATTTCGTGCAGGGGGTCGATGTCTGGCTCAACAATCCGCGCCGGCCGCTGGAAGCCTCGGGAACGAGCGGGCAAAAAGTCGTGCTGAACGGCGGGCTGAATCTTTCCATTCTCGATGGCTGGTGGGCGGAAGCCTTCGATGGCATGAATGGCTTTGCCATCGGCACCGGCCGAACGCACTCCAGCATGAGCGTCCACGACGCGCGGGACGGAGAAGACTTGATGCGGACGCTGCGCGATGAAGTCATTCCGCTTTACTACCAGCGCGATCGCGACGGCCTTCCACGGGGCTGGATCAAACGGATGAAGCGGACGATCCGCACCCTCGGCTGGCGCTTCAACGCCGATCGTATGGTGATGGATTACACGCTCAAGTGCTATGTTCCAGCTGCCGGCGGAACGTCCAGCGACTTGAGAGCCAACCCCTAAGCTCGAAATGATCGTAGCCCGGTGTGGGCACTTGGATGTCCGGGTGCCCCATTTCTCGCGCGTTCTTTGCGCGAGAAGCGGGCTTTTTGTTTTCGCTTGCGCATTCGTTAGCCCACCACGTCAGTGGCTGTTACGAAACTCGATGCAGACCACTAGCGGTGGAACAAACTGCGCCCCAGCCGCGAAGCGGCGGAATGAGAAAGCCCGGCACGGCAGTGCCGGGAAGGCAGAAGTGGCACGAACCGAGTCCGCTTTAGCGGACGGCACAAGTTTCCTGCCTCGGTCTTCGAAGGGTGATCGAAGGCACCACCTCCATCGCCCAACTCGTTACTGAGCCTGCGACAAATCCGGCTGCAACAAATCCACAACGCACTTCCCACGGTTGTGACATCCAACCTTGACCTCAACCGGAAGAGAGCAGATCATCGTCAAGGCGATAGCGGTACATGCCAAGCCTCCGAAAAAGGCTGCAAGTTCTTTGTTGTCAATATTTTGACCTCTAACCCCTAGGCGGCCAGGATTTTGCAGACCATTTTTGTAAACCCCGCGCCAGTCAAGGCATTCAGAGGGGTGGGGGGAGGGGGGGTACCTCACTTTCCTACTGCTTTCCCAGAAAAAGACTCGTTCAACCCCGTCGTTGAAGTCGCCGGTCAGCGGTATTTTTTCAACAGATATCCACAGGCCCGACGAAAGCAAATTCAGTCCAGATCCACCTTAGAGTTCCGCTATCGAAAATCCGAATAGGCCATATCCAAAAAATGGCTCCCGCTGGCGTCAGAACCTGTTGACCAGAACCAACAGGCGCTCGTACTCTGTTCTTGGATGTTGTCTCATTTCCATCATCGCCATCACCATCACGCGCATAGCGTGTCGGCGGCGATGTGCACCTGAGATTGCAGACTTGATATAACAGCACTTTTCAGGAGTTCCGGCCCGCTGACGCGACAACGCTCAGCGGGCTTTTTGTTTCTCCGAAACTTCGTTATGGCAGGAGAGGAATGATTCGTATGAATGCAGAACTCGACTTCGACAAGATGAGCGGACTCGTTCCCGCCGTGATCCAGGATTCGTCCGGCGGCGAAGTCCTGATGGTGGGATTCATGAATCGCGACGCCCTTACGCGTACGCTGCAGGAAGGATATGTAACCTTCTACAGCCGCACCCGCAATCGGCTCTGGACGAAGGGCGAGAGTTCAGGCAACCGCCTGCGCGTCGTCTCCGCCCTCACCGACTGCGACCGCGACACATTATTGCTGCGTGTCGAAGTCGAAGGTGAAGGACTGGTTTGTCACCGCGGTACGCGCTCCTGCTTCACCGAACCCATGTCCAATCGCGCAGTGGAAACGGTCGCAACTTCGGCAAAAGAGGAGACGCGATGAAGCTCCGTATCGGAATCCCCAAAGGCAGCCTGCAAGAAGCTACGTTGCAGTTGTTTGCACGCGCCGGTCTTCCCGCCTACACCAACGGTCGTTCTTACTTCGCCACCACCGCTGATCCCGAGATCGATTGCATGTTGATCCGAGCCCAGGAAATGGCGCGCTATGTGGAACACGGCGCGATCGACGCAGGCCTAACCGGTCTCGATTGGATCGTCGAAAGCGGACTGGAGGTCATCACGGTCAGCGACCTGATCTATGCCAAGCGGAGCCGTGGAAAAGTGCGCTGGGTGCTCGCGGTGCCGGAAGACTCTCCTTACCAGCGCGCGGAAGAACTCTCGCAAAAAATCATCGCCACCGAATTGGTGAAGGTTACGCGTGACTACTTCCGCAAAAAAGGTGTCGAGGTGAGCGTGGAATTCTCATGGGGCGCCACCGAAGTCAAGCCACCCATGCTCGCCGACGCCATCGTTGAGGTCACCGAGACAGGAAGTTCGCTCAAGGCCAACCGTCTGCGCATTCTCGAAACCGTGCTGGAATCGAATACGCAATTGATTGCCAACAAATCTTCCTATGCCGACCGCGACAAACGTCGAAAGATCGACAACCTGGCTTTGATGCTGCAAGGCGCGATGGAAGCTCAGGACCGAGTGGGACTCATGCTGAACGTTCGCAAGCAAGATCTGGCAGCGGTGCTCGCCGTGTTGCCCGCGCTGCAGAAACCGACGATCTCTCACCTGAGTGACGAGGATTGGCTTGCGGTCAACACCGTGATCGACGAGGCGGCAGCATGGGATGTGATTCCACGGCTCAAAGAGGCGCAGGCGCAGGGCATCGTCGAGTATCCACTGAATAAGGTGGTGCTGTGATGCGGATCGTCTCTGGCCGCGCTGCCGGCACCGCGGTGAAACGCCTCGCCGCCCGGGGCGTGCAGTTCGCCGCGTTGGAGCCGCGCGTGCGGCGCATCATCAACGATGTGCGCCGCAGTGGAGACCGCGCCCTTCGCCGCTACGCCGTGCAATGGGATGGTCTGTCGGCGAAGCAATCTCTGCGCGTGCCTGAAGCCGAAATGACGACTGCATGGCAGTCGCTTCCCGCGCCGTTGCGCAAGTCGCTTCGTCAGGCTGCTCAGAACATCCGTCGCTTCTGCGAGTGGCAAAAGCCCGCGTCTTGGAATCGAAAGCGTGCCGGAATTTCCCTTGGCCAACTCGTTCGTCCGCTCGAGTCCGTAGGCTGCTACGTTCCCGGAGGCCGCTATCCTCTCGTCTCGACGTTACTGATGACGGTCATTCCCGCGCAGGTTGCGGGCGTGAAGAACATCCGCGCGGTTTCGCCCAAGCCGTCGCAGGAAGTCTTGGGCGCGGCATCGATGTTGGGTGTGCGCGAGTTTTACCGCGTGGGAGGTGCGCAGGCCATCGCGGCCTTGGCGTACGGAACCAAGAGCATTCCGCGCGTCGACAAGATTGTCGGACCCGGAAATGCTTATGTCACGCTTGCGAAGAAGTTGGTCGCGTTCGACTGCGCCATTGATTTTCTCGCGGGACCGACCGAAGCCGTTGTTCTGAGTGACTCGGGCGATCCGAACTTCATCGCGGCGGATCTCGTGGCACAGGCCGAGCATGATGCTGACGCACTGTCCCTCTTCGTTACGACATCGCGCCAGTTAGCGCGGGCGGTTGCGCTGAGCGTGACGCGCCTCGCGCAAGGCAATCCGACCGCGCAGAAATCCCTGCGAGCGCGCGGCACCATTCTTGTCGCGGCCTCACGCGAACAAGCGCGGGAGTGGGCGAATCTGCTTGCACCTGAACACATCACGGTCGCACCGGACGACTTAGCCTTCATCCAAAATGCGGGCTCGGTTTTCGTGGGAGACTACTCGCCTCAGGCTGCGGGGGACTACGCTTCTGGCCCAAATCACGTGTTGCCGACCTCGGGGCAGGCGCGCTTTCGGGGAGGCCTGAGCGTGATGGATTTTGTGAAGCTCATTACTGTGCAGCGACTTTCCGCCAGCGGTTTGCGGCGGATCGCACCAACCATCGAATGTCTTGCCGCGGCGGAAGGACTTCCCGCGCATGCGCAATCGGTGCGCGTGAGGTGCGAGCATGCTTAGCCCACGGGAAGCGGTGCGCACGCTGCCTTCGTACCATCCTCCGCTGGCTGGACGGGATGGACTGCGTCTTGATTTCAACGAGAACACGGTTGGGTGCTCGCCGCGGGTACTGGAACGCTTGCGACGGTTGGGTCCGGAAGATCTCGCACGCTATCCCGAGCGCGAAGCGGTGGAGGCGACGCTTTCGGCATTCCTCGGAGTCACGGCTTCGGAACTGCTGTTGACGAACGGTGTCGACGAAGCGATTCATTTGCTGTGCGAAACCTATCTCGAACCCGGCGACGAAGCTCTGATTGTTGTGCCCACGTATTCGATGTACCGGATTTACATGATGGCGGCCGGAGCGCGGGTCATCAGCGTTCCCTCAGGCAAGGATTTCAAGTTCCCTGCCGGAGACCTGAGAAGCTCGATTACACCACGCACGCGGCTGATCGCTATCGCCAACCCGAACAACCCTACCGGCGCGATCGCTTCGCACGATGAGTTGATGAAGATCGCGTGCTCTGCGCCGGACTCCGCAGTACTCGTGGACGAAGCCTACTTTGAGTTTTGCGGGCAGACGCTGCTCTCCGCGCGGCGTGAATCTCCCAACTTGTTCGTGGCGCGGACTTTCTCCAAGGCCTACGGGCTGGCTGGACTTCGCATCGGAGTGCTGGTTGGCGATCGGGATCAGATGCGCACGGTTCGTCGGGTCAGCTCGCCCTACAACGTGAACGCGGTGGCGCTGGCATGTCTTCCGGCGGCGATCGCCGACCAAGCCTATATTCAGCAATATGTGAGCGAGGTTCGCGAGGCACGCGCGCGTCTGGAGAGTGCTCTCGAAGCCAGCGGAATCCGGTACTGGCCGAGCCATGCGAACTTCGTGCTCGCGCGCGTGGGTTCGACGCGCCTCGATTCGGCAGCTTTTGTCGAGCACATGCGTCGGCGCGGCATTCTGGTTCGCGACCGCTCGAGCGATCACGGCTGCGAAGGCTGCGTGCGTATCACTCTCGGCCCGCGAGAGCATGCGGATCGCCTGCTCACCGCGCTCCGAGAAACCTTTGAAGAACTTGGCGTCAACCAAGGAGCGTCCCGGACATGAGAAAAGGCAGCATCAAGCGGTTGAGCAAGGAAACGCAGATTCAGATCTCGCTCACCCTCGAGGGGCGCGGGCGCTATCAGATTTCGACTGGTATTCGCTTCTTCGATCACATGCTCGAACTGTTCGCCCATCACGGAGGGTTCGACCTGAAACTCAAGGCGCGCGGCGATCTCGACGTGGATCAGCACCATACGGTGGAAGACGTTGGAATCGTCCTCGGGCAGGCGTTCGACAAGGCGCTGGGCAGCAAGCGCGGCATTCTGCGCGCTGGATATTTCCTGATGCCCATGGATGAAACCATGGGTATGGCTGCGGTTGATTTCTGCGGACGCACCGCCGCCGTGGTCGACACAAAGGTTCGCACCAGGCTGGTCGGCGACCTGCAGGCCGAACTGGTGTACGACTTCTTCGAGGGTTTCGCCCGAGGTGCTCGAGCCAATGTTCATGCGCGAGTGCTTTATGGGCGATCGAGCCATCACAAGATTGAGGCGCTCTTCAAAGCGTTTGCCCGTGCGCTAAGGGCGGCCTGCTGGCGTGATCGCCGCATGGTCCGGTTGCTGCCGAGCACCAAGGGAGTGCTGTGATGATTGCGATCGTAGATTACGGAGCGGGCAACCTGGTTTCGGTGAAGAAGGCAGTGGACTGGTTGGGCCAGGAGTGCACGATTACGTCCGATCCTGCGCAGGTGGAAAAGGCCACAAGGATCATTCTTCCCGGCGTAGGTCACTTCGCCTCCACTGCAGCTCTAGGGCGCACGGGATTGCAGGATGCCATTTCGGACGCGATTCGGCGTGATGTTCCGTTCCTTGGCATCTGCGTCGGCATGCAGTGGATGTTTGAACGCAGTCAGGAATCGCTGGAGACGGCAGGGCTGGGATTGCTTGCCGGCGAATGCGAGCGCTTTCCAGAAAACGTGAAATCGCCGCATGTAGGGTGGAACGACCTGGAGATTGCACCGTCTTCGCCGCTGTTTCGCGGAGTTTCTTCCAAGTCGTTCGTGTATTTCACGCATTCGTTTCGTGTGCCCCTTACCGAGACGACAGTGGCGCGCTGTGAGTACGGCGGGGAGTTTTCAGCGGCGGTGGAACGGGACCGTTCATTTGGAGTGCAGTTTCATCCCGAAAAATCAGGGGAAATCGGTTTGAAGCTGCTGAATAACTTTTGCTCTCTCTGACTTAATGCTGACGAAACGCATCATCGCTTGCCTGGACGTGGACGGCGGCCGCGTGGTCAAGGGCGTGCAATTTGAGAACCTGCGCGACGCGGGCGATCCAGCGGAACTGGCGAAGGCGCATAGTGCGTCAGGGGCGGACGAGATTGTGCTCCTCGATATTTCGGCGGCGCACCAGCACCGGACGACGCTGCTCGACACGGTGCGCCGGGCCGCCGGTCAGTTGTTCGTCCCCCTCACGGTGGGGGGCGGCATTCGCACGCTGGAAGATGCGGCTGCGGTCTTCGCGGCCGGCGCGGACAAGATCGGAGTGAACTCCGCTGCTCTCGCCGATCCAGCGCTGATCACGCGCATTGCCGAGCGCTTCGGTTCGCAAGCAGTCGTGGTGGCGATTGATGCCAAGCGCTGCGAGGGCGGACTGCGATGGGAAGCATTTACACATGGAGGGCGAGCGGCTGCGGGTCGGGATGCGATAGCTTGGGCTCGGGAAGCGGAATCGCGCGGCGCAGGGGAGATCCTGCTGACTTCGATGGATCGCGACGGAACGGCCTCAGGCTTCGACTGCAAGTTGACGCGAGCCGCGGCTGACTCGGTTCGAATCCCGGTGATTGCATCTGGAGGCGCGGGCGGCGCGCAGCATTTTGTGGAGGTCTTCCGCGAGGGACATGCCGACGCCGCTCTGGCAGCGTCGATTTTTCATTACGGCCTTAGTTCTCTCGGAGACCTCAAGCGGCAACTCGGGTCTCAGGGGATTTCGGTGAGGTGGCCATGCTGATCCCTTCGATCGACTTAATGGGCGGAAAGATCGTTCAACTGATC
The DNA here is from genome assembly GCA_017883385.1 of Candidatus Sulfotelmatobacter sp. Lineage (GTDB taxonomy): Bacteria > Acidobacteriota > Terriglobia > Terriglobales > Acidobacteriaceae > Sulfotelmatobacter. The sequence continues at coordinate 494 of JADGNQ010000173.1, read as the reverse complement.
CAGGGCGATCGCAAGGCTCTGGAGTTCGATAACTTCCCGGAGTGGGTAGAACGCTTCTCGAAGTACCAACTGGTGCAACTGATCGATCTGGATGCAGCCATGGGACGCGGCCACAATCGCGAACTGGTGCGAGAGTTCGCACGCCAGCTTCCCTGCCAGGTCGGAGGCGGAATCCGTTCGATTGAGGCAGCCCGGGCGACTTTGGACGCAGGAGCGCAGCGCGTCATCCTGGGATCATCTCTGATCTCCGCAGGTGCCATCAACGCGGCCTTCGCCCAAAATGCTGCGATTGAGTTTGGCCCGGAGAAGCTCGTCTTCGCCGCGGACTGTCGAGGCGGGCACGTTGCCATCAAGGGTTGGCAGGAAACTACCGGCATTACGGCAGTGGAGATGATGCGCGCGCTCGAACCATTCTGCTGCGCATTTCTCTACACGCACATCGACACCGAGGGTCTGCTCAAAGGAATTCCCCTCGATGTGATTCGTGAGCTGCG
>JADGNQ010000172.1 GCA_017883385.1 Candidatus Sulfotelmatobacter sp. | reverse complement strand
TTCCGGGAGTTGCGCGCAATGAGCGCTCGGCTTTACTTCGCCAGCATTGTGGTATTGGTCGCTTCGCCTGCGAGGCTTGCTCGCGCACAACAGTCATTCCAAACAGGTGCTTCCATGTCAGACCGCGACAAAGCAGGGCTTCGAGGTCCCGTGAAGACAGTGCTGAACGAGCAGACCTTTTCGGGTGCCGACGGTCAGCAGTTCCTGACGTCTACGACAACGGAGTACGCATCGGATGGCAGGATTCTGGAACTGCGAATCGGAAGCTCGGATGGCTCGATATGGGTAACGAGCTACACCTATTACGCCGATGGACGTCTCCTCAAGACCGTTTCCGGTAAAGCGGGATCTGCCGCCGATTCCCAGACGACCTATTTGTACGATGATGCACGCAGGCTAGTCGGAGTGGAGTCTGGCGACCACGATAAGGCGACTTACAAGTACGATGAGAAGGGACGGAAGTCGATCATCGAAAACTATGGTTCCAGGTCTCTACCTCCGAACGCGGCCTATGCACCACATTGGGAGGGAACTGACTTGGGGTTTGCTCCATATCCCGGCGGTACTCTCACAACCTCGTACAACGAGCAGGGGGTGGCGACGGGTGCCGAACTCCGTCATGCTGAGGGCACCCTCCTGGGCCACATTGTGCGCAAGTTCGACGCACAAGGTCGCATCATCGCCGAGGAACAGGCCGCGGATGCTCCTCAGGTAAACCTCCCCGAAGAATTTCAGTCAAACCTCAATCCAGAACAGATTAGGTCTGTCGGCGCAATGATCGCGGGGATGCAGAATAGCGTTATTTCGTACTCTTACGATGCTCAAGGTCGTGTGACGGAACGGCACAGGAGTGGCGGAGTCTTCGGCGAGCAAGTAACTATCACCACGTATAACGACCATGGCGATAAGGCATCAGAGCGTGAAACTATGGTTATGAGGTCGGATACTGGGCCTTGGAACCTTACAGAAGCCGGAGCTTTTGTCCCCACGGGAAAACCGAATCCTCCTCAGCCACCCTTAAGCTCCGACACACAGTACATGTACCAGTACGATCAGTATGGCAATTGGACCGAGCAAACCATTGTCAGCCGCTCTCAACCGGACGAAGCATTTCGACCCGCGAATGTCATTCGTCGTAAGCTGGGTTACTACTAACGTCTGCAGGTGTTCAGCGTGGAGGTTCCCGGCACCGTTGTCGATAAATCTCTATTACACTCACAATCGGGGTTCGGTGAAGGACGGCTTCCCCGTGATTCGTCCACCGGTTGGCGGAATTGTTCCGCTCGTGCGACATTCCCAAAACTCTGGCGCTCGTATTTACTTTCTGCGGTACCACTCCACCGTGCGTCGCAGTCCTTCTTCAAAATTAACTTTTGGGTTGTAGCCGAGACCGGCTTGCGCTTTCGAGATGTCGGCCAGGGAGTGCTTGATGTCGCCTTTGCGCTCCGGTTCGTAGCGGGGCTGTCCGGAGTAAGCTGTCATGCCCTGCAGGGACTTGAAAGCCTGGTTGAGCGTGATTCTTGTTCCCGTAGCGACGTTGAAGACTTGTCCCGCCGCCTGATTTGCCGGGGCTTTGCAAGCCAGCAGATTCGCTTCCACTGCGTTGTCGATGTAGGTAAAGTCGCGGCTGGTTTCGCCGTCGCCGAAGATCGTGGGCTGCTCGCCGCGCAGCATCTGCATGATGAATCGGGCCAGCACTCCCGAATACGGAGACGACGGATCCTGCCGCGGTCCGAAGATGTTGAAGTAGCGCAGCGACACGGTCTCGAGCTGGTAGCAGCGGCTAAAGGAAATCATGTACCGCTCGCTGGCCAGCTTGGCCACGGCATAGGGCGAGATCGGGTCTGGGCTCATGGCCTCGTTTTTCGGCAGGGTGGGCGTATCGCCGTAGGCAGAGGACGACGCGGCATAGATCACACGCGTTACCTGGGCATCGCGCGCGGCTACCAGCACGTTCACCGTGCCGTCGACGTTGGCCCGGTTGCTGCCCAGCGGATCCTGCACGGATTTGGGCACGGAAGGAATGGCGGCCTGATGCAGGACGAAATCCACTCCGGCGCAAGCTTTGTGCATCGCGTCGAGGTCGCCAATGTCGGCCTCGCGGAAGTCGATGCGGTCCAGGATCTCGGCGATGTTCTCCCGTTTGCCGGTGGAGAAGTTGTCCACACCCCGCACTTGCTCGCCGCTGGAGAGCAGCGCGCGCGCCAGCGACGATCCGATGAAACCACCAATGCCAGTGATGAGATAGAGAGCCATGCCCCTTCATCATAGCGAATGGAACAATGCTCGTGGCGGGGGAAACGCGGAGGCATCGGGCAAGAACGGAATTCGATTGTGCGGAGGTCGGCGCCTCGCTCATTTCAACGCGGCGGCGGCGTGACTTGAGTCTTGGTGAGGATGGTCAGGAAGTCCTCGCGCGTGAGCATGTGGCGGTTTTCGAAAAATGCGATCAGCGCCTGAATCGCCGCCGCGGGGTCAGAAATCGGAGGCATCGCGTCCAGCGGTCCACAGGATGGAAGGGGCGGGGCGATCCCGAGGCCCATGATTGTTGCCGGCCGCGAGACCGTGCCCAGCAACTCCTTCAATCGCGCCCGGTTCTCCTCCGACATATCTACGAAAGCAATCCCCATGCCGAGGTACGGGTAGTTCACGCGCACGTTGCACTTCGTTTCCACTCGGATGCCGTTCGCTTCCAACTTCATATGCAGAGTGGTCCCTGCCGGATAAGTGGCCTGCGCTTCTACGTAGCACCCGTGCAGGCTGATGTCGGTGCAACTGGCCCACGTCCGCACATCGCAGCCATCCTCGCGGATCTCGACGCTGCCTTCGCACTTGTAGCGCGAACTGCGCCGTTTTTCCGCGCCCTGGTACAGAGGCTCGGGGCCCGAGCCTCCAACCGCGGCAGGCGTGGCGGGCTGTGCGGCCGGGTTCGTCTCCTGCGCTGGAGCTGGCGCGCTCGCGCCCTGCTGATGTCCTGTCTGCTTCAAGGCCATCAGATATGCGATCCCTGCATTCGTTTCCTGTGCCATAGCGCCTCACGCGGCAAGCAGTCTACGCGTTGACCGAAAGTCATTCGCCGGCGTGGGCTTCGTTGAATTGGACGGGCCTGCCGGGAACTTCCGCTATGTCCATCGGAAGAACAGTGTTCGAAGATTAGGGAGGATCGCGGACTCGCTCTGTGAGCGTTTTCTAATACGAGGGCGTGCTTGAGGATGCCTCAGATGCCTCGGATGACGTCATGGCCTGGGCCACCTGCCGGATGTGCTTCCACAATTCATCGCGTCCGGCGCCGGTCTTGGCTGAGAAGCCCAGCAACTGGGCCACGGGATATTCCTGGGTCAAGGTCCGCAGGGCGGTGTGCAGTTGATTGTTCGACAAGCGGTCGCTCTTGGTGGCCACCAGCAGGAAATCGCGGCCTGAGGCGCTGAGAAAGTCCAGCAGTTGACGATCGCTGTTCTGAGGAGGAACGTTGGCATCCACCAGCACGACGCATAGAGCCAGGGTCGAGCGCTGATGGAGGTAGGGCTCGATGAATTTCGGCCATTCCTGGGAGATCTCGCGGGAAATCTTGGCGTACCCGTAGCCGGGGAGGTCGGCGAAGATCAGTTCCGGCTGCGGCTTTCCCGGCCAGCGGATCTCAAAGAAATTAATGCTGCGGGTGCGGCCCGGAGTCGAGCTGGTGCGGGCCAGCTTGGTGCCGACCAGGGAATTGATGACGCTCGACTTGCCGACGTTGGAACGGCCGAGAAAGGCGATCTCCGGCAGGCTGGGAGCAGGGAAGTGCGCCGCGTCGGTGGCCGCTGCCATGAACCGGGAGAGAACCCTCATGCCCAAGTTTGCAACGCGAGAGGGTCAATTGGCAAGCAGGGGAACCTCTGGGTAGTGGCTCAATTTGAATTTTGAATTGAGCCACTACCGACCCCTGAGACGCCGCTGGCAACGTCTCTGTCACCGTCGTTTGGAATGCTGCCAGCGGAGACGTAGCAAGCTACGTCTCTACGAAGACTTGATTGCCCGGAGGAACCGAGGTAACCATTCCGTTCACGCCGGTGTGGGCCTCGGGTTCAACCCTCGGCACTCTGGAGCCGATTGAGTGAGTAACGGCGGGCAACGTGAAAGAAGCCGGATTTGGGATGGTCTGGATAATCCTATGGAAAGCAGCCGGAAGACGACGCTTGAAATGCACACTCTGCTTCTTTGTGGAGACGGTCAGTTCCTGGGGACCACGCGAGGCGTGCTGAACCAACTCCAAGTGACGCCGAAGATCGTCAGCGGCAGTGACGCGGCTCTGGCCATGATTCAGGCGCACGAGTTCGACGTGATCATTGTGGACTGGCGCGAGATCGACAACCTGGCGGACTTCCTTTGCGCCGTCCACCGATCGAAGTTGAACCAGGAGTGTGTTCTGGTGGCCATCGTGCGCGATCTGCTGGACCTGCGCCAGGCCTTCGCCGCCGGCGTGCACTTTCTGATTCACAAACCGGCATCGGTCGTCCAGATCGAGCGCTGCCTGCGCGCGGCGTACTGCGCGACGGTGGCGCGGCGGCGCAAGCAGCATCGGGAACCGGTGAGCATCGCCGCCTCCGTCAGCACCCGCACTCGGCCTTTTGCCGAGGCCGTGGTTGTGAATCTGAGCGAGGGCGGCGTCGGGCTGAGGATGTCGGATGACGACAGGGAGGGCGCCTACGTGAGCGTCGCGGAAGAAGTTGATCTGCGCTTTGTGCTGCCCGACACCGACGAAATGCTCCAGCTCTCGGGAACGGTGGTGTGGACGACTTCCAGTCATTGCGGAATCAGGTTCGGTTACATTCCGGAGGCCGAGCGGCTGGCGCTGGAAGGCTGGCTCACGGTTTGCGTGGAGCGTTCTCTGGCAGAGCTGTGCGGGCGGATGCGGGCGGTTTGTGCCTGAACTGGGTTGAACGTGAGTCTCAAAGCAAGCGCGTAGGCAACGTCCCCTGGCTATCGTTCGGAATGCTGCCCGACGGAGACGTAGCAAGCTACGTCTCTACGACGGCTACTGGTGCGCCGCGGGACTTTCGCCGGTGCCGGAGGTCAAAGGTGCGATCTGCTGCGCTTCCTCCTCCGCCATGTTCGGCAGCGGAGACACGAGCGCGATCTGCAGCACCTGGTCCATGGTCTCCACGAAATGCAGCTTCATCGCTTTGCGCAGGTTCTCGGGAACCTCGGCAACATCCTTCTCGTTGTCCTTGGGCAGAATGACTTCAAACAGACCGGCGCGGTGTGCCGCCAGCAGTTTTTCCTTGAGCCCGCCGATGGGGAGAACCTTGCCGCGCAGCGTAATTTCCCCGGTCATGGCCAGGTCGCGCCGTACGGGAATCTTGCTGAGCGCGCTGGAAATCGCGGTTGCGATGGTGATTCCCGCAGACGGACCATCCTTGGGAATGGCGCCTTCGGGAACGTGGACGTGCAGATCCAGACTGCGGTAGAAGTCGCGGGTCAGGCCGAGCCGGTGAGCGCGCGAGCGCACATACGACATGGCTGCCTGCGCCGATTCCTGCATTACGTCGCCGAGTTTGCCGGTTAGAGTGAGTTTGCCCTTGCCATCGACCACGCTCGCTTCGGTGCTCAGGATCGAGCCGCCCACTTCCGTCCAGGCCAGACCGGTGACCAGCCCGATTTCACTCTTCTCATGGGCCAGAGTATCGCGGAACTTGATGACGCCCAGGAAGTCGTTGACGTTTTCGCCGGTGACGGTGATGTTATAGTTCTCGCCTTCCTTGACGACTTTGCGCGCGACTTTGCGGCAGACGTTGCCGATTTCGCGCTCCAGGTTGCGCACGCCCGCTTCCCGCGTGTAGGAGCGGATAAGGCCGGTGATGGCCTCGTCGGTGAACTTGATGTTCTTTTCCGACAAGCCCGCGGCCAGCATCTGCTTCTTCACCAGGAACTGCTTGGCGATTTCGACCTTCTCCTGCTCGGTGTAGCCGTGCAGGCGCAACACTTCCATGCGGTCCTGCAAGGCCGGAGGAATGGTGTGCATCACGTTGGCCGTAGCCACGAAGAAGACTTGCGACAGGTCGTACTCCACGTCGAGGTAGTGATCGACGAACATGAAATTCTGCTCGGGATCGAGCACTTCGAGCAGAGCCGCGGAGGGATCGCCGCGGAAGTCCATCGACATCTTGTCGACTTCGTCCAGCATGAAGACCGGGTTCTTGGTGCCCGCCTTCTTCATCATCTGAATGATCTGGCCGGGAAGGGCGCCGATGTAGGTGCGGCGGTGACCGCGGATTTCGGCCTCGTCGCGCACGCCGCCCAGCGACATGCGGACAAACTTGCGGCCGGTGGCCTTGGCGATCGACATGCCTAGAGAGGTTTTGCCGACGCCCGGAGGTCCGACGAAGCAAAGGATCGAGCCCTTGGGATTCTTTACCAGTTGCCGAACGGCGAGGAATTCAAGGATGCGCTCCTTGATTTTCTCCAGCCCATAGTGATCTTCGTTCAGAACTTTTTCCGCGCGGGAGATATTTCGGATTTCCTTCGACCGCTTCTTCCAGGGCACGGCCAGCAGCCAGTCGAGGTAGTTGCGAGATACCGTCGACTCCGCCGACATGGGCGGCATGGCTTCCAGCTTCTTTAGTTCCTGCAGGGCCTTGTCCTTGACTTCTTTCGGCATGCCCGCGGATTCGATCTTCTTCTTCAGTTCGTCGAACTCGCTCTTCTCGCCGCGGCCCAGTTCTTTCTGGATGGCCTTGATCTTCTCGTTGAGGTAATACTCTTTCTGCGCCTTCTCCATCTGGCGCTTCACGCGCGACTGGATGGTGCGGTCGACGTTCAGCTTCTCGATTTCGATGTCGAGTACGTCCGCGATGCGGGTCAGGCGCTCGGAGGGATCGAAAATCTCCAGCAGTTCCTGCTTCTCTTCGATCGAAAGCTGCAGGTTGGCGGAGATGACGTCGGTCAGCTTGGCCGGATCTTCCATGCGCACGGCCGAAATCATGGTCTCGTAATTGAGCGCCTGGCACAGTTTCACGTACTGCTCAAACAGGGAAGTTACGCGCTGCATGCCGGCTTCGAGCGAAGGGTTGGGTTCGGTCCCGTAGCGCGCCACGCGGACCGTGGCCTGCATGTAGCCGTCGGTGTCGACGACCTGCAGAATTTTGCCGCGTTCAATGCCTTCGACCAGGACCTTGATGTTGCCATCGGGCAGCTTCAGGCTCTGCACGATGTTGACGATCGTGCCTACCTGGTAGATTTCGTTGGACTTGGGTTCATCGATGGAGGCATCGTGCTGGGTCGCCAGGAAAATTTTCTTGTCCGCCGCCAGAGCCTCTTCGAGGGCACGCACACTCGATTCGCGGCCCACCACGAACGGCGTCATCATGAATGGGAAGATGACCACGTCCCGGATGGGCATCATGGGCAGCTTCCTGGTTTCGAACTTTTCCTTCGATGTGGTCACTGAGTCTCCCTGGGACGACAGCCAACAATAACAAGCTAACAGCCACCCTACTCGATTCTACTCTGCCCGGGCGTCCGATGATACCGTACTTATTCGTAGAAACAGTGCTTTCAATGTCTTTGTTTGCACCGTGTGACCACTTTGCACCGGCGGAGACGTAGCCAGCTACGTCTCTACGAATCCTATCCTGCTTTTTCCATCACCGGGGCAAACGTGGCGCTGCGCTTCTCCACCATTTCCCGTGTGACTTCGAATTCTTTTAACTTCTTCTGGCTGGGCAGGTTGAACATCAGATCGAGCATGAGTTCTTCCAGAATCATGCGCAGCCCGCGGGCTCCCACCTTGCGCGCCATGGCCTGGCGTGCGATGGCCCGCAGGGCATCGTCGGAGAACTTCAGGCGCACATTCTCGAACTCAAACAGCCGCTGGTATTGCTTGACGATCGCATTTTTCGGACGGGTCAGGATTTCGATCAGCGCAAACTCGTCCAGATCTTCCAGCATGCCCACGACTGGCAGGCGGCCCACAAATTCAGGAATCAGGCCGAACTTGATCAGGTCTTCCGGCTGGATCTCGGTTAACAGTTCCTGCGAGCGCTTTTTGGAGGGGGTCGCATCGTCCTTGTCCGCGTCTTCGCCACCACGGAAACCCAGCGACTTCTTGCCAACCCTGCGCGCGATGATCTTGTCGAGGCCCACGAAGGCCCCGCCGCAGATGAACAGGATATTCGTTGTGTCGACCGGCGTGAATTCCTGGTGCGGATGCTTGCGCCCGCCCTGGGGAGGAACGTTGGCGATGGTGCCTTCCAGAATCTTCAGCAGCGCCTGCTGCACGCCTTCGCCGGAAACATCGCGGGTGATCGACGGATTCTCATCCTTCCGCCCGATCTTGTCGACTTCGTCAATGTAGATGATGCCGGTCTGGGTGCGGCTCACGTCTCCGTCGGCTGCTTGAAGCAGTTTGAGGATGATGTTCTCGACGTCTTCGCCAACGTAGCCGGCTTCGGTGAGCGTGGTGGCATCGACAATCGCGAAGGGCACGTCCAGCATGCGAGCCAGGGTCTGGGCCAGCAGAGTCTTGCCGGTGCCGGTGGGCCCGATCAGCATGATGTTGGACTTGGACAGTTCGATGCCGTCGCCGGTCTTTTGGCGATTCATGAAGATGCGCTTGTAATGGTTGTAGACCGCGACCGCCAGCTTCTTCTTGGTCTGCTCCTGCCCAATGACGTACTCATCGAGGAAGGTCTTCACTTCCTGAGGCTTGGGCAGTTGGTTGGGAGTGCTCGTCTGGGGCGTCGCCGTGCGGTCATCTTCCAGGATGGAATTACAGACCGCCACGCACTCGTCGCAAATATAGGCGCGGGGATAGTCGCTGGGCGACGAGATCAGCTTGGCTACGGCGTCCTGCGACTTATGGCAGAACGAACAACGGAGAATCTCGTCGGTGCCCGATTTGTTTTTCACTCGGTTCTACTCCTTAACCGGTCTCGCGGCTGAGTTGTAGGGCACGTCAGGGACCCCATCTCCCTTCGCCCCCGTTCCGACCGTTTTACTTTCGGCACTGACTTTCAGGCGCGAAGGCAGATCATACCGCTTTTGCCGTCTTATAGATGATATCGTCTATGATTCCATATTCCTTAGCCTGCTGCGCGTTCATAATGAAGTCGCGCTCCACGTCTTTCTCCACCTTGTCCAGCTTCTGGCCGCTGTGTTTGGAGAGTAACTGGTTAGTAATCTCCCGCATACGCAGGATTTCCCGGGCGTGGATGTCAATGTCGGTGGCTTGTCCCGACAAACCTCCCATGGAGGGCTGATGTATTAGAATCCGCGAATTAGGCAATGCCAATCTCTTTTTGGGTTCGCCTGATGCCAATAGTAACGCGGCCATA
>JADGNQ010000037.1 GCA_017883385.1 Candidatus Sulfotelmatobacter sp. | reverse complement strand
CCAAGGGCGGCATTTCATTGCAAAGTCGACCAACGGTGGGGTTTCGTTCGGAGCGCCGTTGCCTTTGAGTCCTGCGTTTAACAACCTGAGCTTTGCCGCGAATTATCGCGACAATAGCTTTCCTGCGCTGGCGGTCGCTCCGGTGGCGGGCAAAGCCTTTATCTATGACGTCTACACCGACCAACCCTCGGCCAATTCCCGCACAGCATTTGTTCGCTCCACCACTTCGGGCGGACTGAGCTTCACTTCCCCCATCAGAGTGAACGACTCCACTACGGGGCAGCGCCTCATGCCGGCGGTTGCCGCCGACAGCAATGGCGACGTCCACATAAGTTGGTTCGACACTCGCAAGAGCTCCGGCAACACGGACCTTCTGGATATTTACGCGACTTACACGAAAGACAACGGCTCCAACTTCGCCCCGAATGCTCGCGTGACTACCTCTCACATCAACAACGGCGGCTCTGGCTTTATCGGCGACTACTCCGGCATTGCCGCTGGTCCGAACGGTGCGACCAGTCTGGCCCATCCGGCTTGGACCACCGGAGGCGTGGGCGGAGCCACAAACGGGCACCTCCGGACCGCCAAGCTCACCGTACCCTAGGAATCGAAAGCCCGTTCCATGCGGAGCGGGCTTTTTCTTTTGGTCGTCATGCCCATGCCGGGACTCGAATTTGAGACCGGTGCCTCGAAAATAAGGTTTCAACTAATTGAACATGCCATTACACGCTTTGACCCCTAAGGCTCACCCCAGACGCGCTTGAAACTGGTCGAAAGATGAGTGTAATGGCGATATTTCGACAGTTGACATGAGGTGCCGCTGCCCGTTGAACTGGATATTGTCAAGGACAGCAGATGGAAATTCACAAACGAAAGACGCTCGAAGATTTTCCCAAGTTTGTTGTGACTGGTGTGCACCGTGGCACCACGTCCGAAGCGGGTTATACGTCTTTCGAGCTTCAAGGTAGTTTTGACCACAGACTTGAGGGTCCTTTCGAGCAAATTGTTGGGGATGCCGTTCCACGCTGGTTTTGGCTCTTGTTCGACCAGCGCGGATACCTCAGCCCAATGCTGGAGTCTTTCGACAAAGAAGCAGGTACGGCAATTCTCACTTGTCAGGAAAAAGAGGAACCACGAGTAGTCGGATTGGAATTGGCTTATCTCAGTCCCTACTGGCAGGCGTTCAATGTCTGGATGGTTCTCGACCCGACTTGGGGCTGGAGAAGGGAGCAGTTTAAGGGAACCGATGCTGTCGCCGAGGACTACGAATCGAAGGATGTATCAATCGTAGGAGGACGCGAGGTAAAGGTCTGGACGAAATTGGAACCAACGGGCGTAAGTGGGGGTCAGAGTAGACACTATCCGGCAACCGACCAAACCTTACCCGTTCGCTCCGGCACTCGACTGGTTCCGTCAGGGTGGGGTCACGAACACTGCGAGCTGTGCAATGAGCATATCGACGCTGGAATGTTCGGATATTGTGATCCGGGAGAGCGCTGGATGTGCGAGAAATGCTACGAGCGCTATGTAACGCGGCACGATCTAGCCTTCGTGGACGAACTCTAAGATTTGCGAATCGTTCTCGTGCGAGCGACCATCCTCGGCGTTGTTGCATTTGGGAGCACTTGGGGGGCGTCCTACCTAGTCAGAGTACCGCCAGCGCCCTTGGAGTGCGCACAAGCTCTGAGTAACGGGCAAACCTTCAATAATCCAAAGTGCCAGCATTGGCCGGCAATTTTCCGGCTCAACTGTCGAAATCAGGCCATAGCGCTCAAAACCCCTCTAAGCCTTGACTCAGAATCGGCTCCGGCGTGGCGTATTCCGCGACCTGGAAGAACTCATCATGGCCATCGGCACCTAGATCCACCGCCACAACGAAAGTCCGAAACCATTCATCTGGACTGCGCGAGCCGCCGACGTCCTGGAAAAAGTGAAGCGCGCCCGCTGTACCCTCAATAACCGTCAATCTGCATGACGCACTATACTAGAGGCTGAAGCGTTGAACGATCTTTGCGACAGTCGCAACTACTGTAGGTTTGCTGAGAACGTACCAGTCACGCCCTGACAAAGGGGCGTGCTTGCGCTGCAGGACCCGGTCCCGGTGATTGTGCCATTGCCAACTGTGCCGCTGCCCGTGAACTCGAGGACGGTGCCATTCGATTCGCCGACTACGAAAAGCAGGTTGATTGGCGCATTCGCAGGAACTGGGTTCGAGGCCACTCCTGCCAGAACTCCTTGCCCGTTATTCTTCGAGGAACTGGGCAGTCCTGTTCCGGAGATAGAGCCCTGCGCGGAATTGTTATTGGCGATGAAGCAGACCGGGCCTTGCACTGAGAACGTACCCACTGGGGTGGTTACGCTGCACGGACTTGAAACCAACTGGACTTGGTAAGTACCGGATCCGCTCTGGGACCCAACAGTCGCAGTTCCAGTTACAGCCCACATCCCCTGCATGGACGTTCCTGTTTTGCCTCCAGCGTTGTTGGTAGAGTTACAACCAGCGGCGAAAACGATCAAAGCCAAGATCGAGATGCGTTTCATATTCTCTCCTTTAGGTTTACGCGCCATAGGCGATATAAATTGACTCAATTGCTCCAGCAATACTGTGCAGAATGGCTCATGTCGCGGACTGGGAACCAATCCAGCGAGACGAAAAAGAAACCTGGTCTCAATCGAACCGTATCGAAGCCCGGCGTCTGACCGCAAGGCGGGCGAAGCGCCGCAGAAGCAAAACCGCTAAGCTACGAAATCAGACGATTACACGCTTTGGCCCGGTTGCGGTTGGAGGTCGATCCGGAGGCTTGAAGCGGATGAACAGGCGCTTGGCGCGACTGTCGTCACACGGGCGACGTCGTTAGAACTCCCTGAATCGGCACGATCATGCAATCGGACGGGTAGGGATCCCTTCGACAAGCTCAGGGCAGGCTCTTCGACTGCGTTGCCGTCCACTTCGCGTACGACAACTTCGCTCAGGATGACAAACTGTTTCTGCTGTCACGGCACTCGGACGCGAACTGCGGTCGGGCTTCGCCCGGCGGACAGCCGAGGGCGGCTGTCCCCACCTGGGCTGTGGCTACGCAGGCTGTCGCAACATGGTCAACTGCCGCAGTGCTTTTCGTATTGTTCGTAGATGAAGTTGTCGGTCATGCCGGCGATATAGTCGCAGACTACGCGGGGGAAGGATTCTGCTTTGGCCTTTTCCTGGTAGTTGTGGGGGAGGGCTTCGGGATGGGCGATCCAGAAGGTGAATAGCTGGGCAACGACTTGCTCCGCGTTGTCTTTTTCGTCGGCCAGGGCGGGGCTGAAGTAGAGATTCTCGTGGAGGAAGTCTTTGGTGCGCTGGCGTTCGGCGTCGACGGTGGGGCTGAATGCGGCCAGGCGTTCGGGATGGGTGCGGACTTCTTCAAGGTTGCGGACGCCGGCTTGAGTCACGCGCGCTTGCGTGTTCGTGACTAAGTCGTCGACGAAGCGGTTGAGCACGCGCTTTAGAGTCTCGTTGAATTTCAGTTTGTGGGGGACGTTGGGATAGATCTGCTCGACCTCGCGATAGAAGCGCTCGAAGACGGGCACGGCTGCGCGGATTTCTTCGAGGGGCAGCAGGTGAGCTTCGTAGCCGTCGTCCAGGTCGGCGGTGTTGTAGGCGATCTCGTCGGTGAGGTCGATGAGCTGGGCTTCGATAGGTGGACGCTGATCGAGGAGGTACTCGGCGAGATCGGGATGCTCTTTCGCGTCGAGGTCGTGCGAGTGCTTGATGATGCCTTCGCGGACCTCGAAGGTCAGGTTCAGGCCGCGAAAGGCGGCGTAGCGCTGCTCGAAATCTTCGACGATGCGCAAGGCGTGCAGGTTGTGGTCGAAGGACAGGCCATGCTCGCGCATGGCGGTGTCGAGGGCTTTTTCTCCGGCGTGGCCGAAGGGAGGATGTCCGATGTCGTGAACCAGGCCGAGGGCTTCGGCGAGATCGACGTTGAGGCCGAGGGCTCCGGCGATGGTGCGCGAGATCTGCGTGACTTCGAGGCTGTGGGTGAGGCGGTTGCGGAAGTGGTCGGAATAGCGGCGGGTGAAAACCTGAGTCTTGGCTTCGAGACGGCGGAAGGCGCGGGCGTGAATGACGCGGTCGCGGTCGCGCTGAAAGTCGTTGCGGTAGGGATGCTGAGGCTCGGGGAAGCGGCGTCCGCGGGAGTGCTCGGTGTGCACCGCGTAGCCGGCCAGCATGGAGAAAGCATAACATTATTGATTGATGATTTTTGATTGTTGATTGAAAGGCATGCGCCACGTGGGTTTTGGTCGGTGAGCCAAGGAGGGCTCAGCGGAGTTTGAGGCGCATTTCGTTGCTGGGTTCGAAGCCGAGGGATTCGTAGAGATGGCGGCCGTCGTCGCTGGCATGCAGAGTCACGCGGGCGAGGCCTTCCCGCTTACACCAATCGATCATGGTTTGCATAAGTTGGCGGGCGATGCCGCGGCGACGATAGTCGGGATCGGTGTAGACGTTGAGAATCGTGGCGCGGCGGCATTCGAGGTCGTAGGGGTGAGCCGGCCAGGGAGAGATGATCACTGCGCCTCCGGCGATCGCGCGGATTCCGTCGCAGGCCAGCCACGCTCGGAATGAGCTGTCCGACATGTGCTTTGACAAATATCCCGCGGACAATTTTGCCATCGCGGTTAGCGCATCGGCGTCTTTGTAGTTCATGGCTTCGTACATGGCGCGGCGCTGGCGCAGGATTTCGGGGATGTCGTCGAGGGAGGCGGGGCGAATAGTGATGCTCGTGGCGTCGGCGGACATGCGGGGAGTTTAACAGCGCGGGGATTGGGAGTACGACAGGGGGCGCACCCAGCGTTGGAAACACCGGGATATTTTCAGATGTGCCTACGGGACAATAGGGGCGGGACTCCGTGAAGACCCACTTCTCGCGCAAAGAACGCGCGAGAAATGGGGCACCCAGCTGTGCTACAGGATAACAGGGTTATGGGAGATTACTGCTTGCTGCCCGATTCTTCTTTGGCCAGCTTTACTTTCGCCGATTCGAGTTTTTGCTGGATCTTGGCGAAGGCTTCGCTGTCCTGTTCGGCCGGGACGGTTCGGTTCCACTCCTGGACGGCGCGCTCCCAGTGGGCGGCGGCCAGTTTCAGGCGGCCGGTTTTCTGGTAAAGGTCTCCGAGGTGCTCCTGCACGGTGGCGTCGGAGCCCATGTGAATCGAGGCCTTGGTCAGGTTCTCTTCCGCCAAGTCGTACTTGGCGAGCTTGAAGTAGGCCCAGCCCAGCGAGTCGAGATACGCGCTGTTATTCGGCTCAAAGGTCAGAGCCTGCTTGATGAAGTTGAGCGACTCTTCGAGCTTCACACCGCGATCGGCGTTCATGTAGCCGAGATAGTTAAGCGTGGCGGCGCTCTGCGGATCGGTGGGCGAGACGGAAGCCAGAACTTTCTTGAACTCAACTTCGGCCTGATCAAACATCTTCTGGCGCTGATAGAGGTCGCCCCGCAGAAACCAGACGTAGGCTTTGTCGTCGTTCTTGGTGGCCAACTGTTCGGCCTTGGCGAGAACTTCTTCAGCTTCCTTCGTACGCTTCGCCCTGGTGTAGATAATGGCGAGGCGCAGGTAGATTTCGCGATCTTCGGGACCGCCTTTTAGCATGGAGCGGACGTCGGTAACGGCCTGGTCGACCTCGCCGGTATCGGCGAGTTGGGCGTCGAGCACCATGCGCAGGTCGCGATCCTTGGGCAGCTTTTGCACGGCTTCTTTGGCGACGGCGGTGGCTTGCGGCCACTGCTTGGCGTCGCGGTAGGTGTCGATGATTTCCTGATACCCGCTGCGGGCATTTTCCTCGCCGAGCGGCAGCATTTTGCGGAAGGTCTCGACGGCGGCGGTGTAGTTTTCCTGCTCACGATAGACCATGCCGAGGCGCTCAACGAAAATGGCGCGATTGTTGCGGTCAGCCTGGCTGGAAGCGGCCTCGCTCTTTTCCGTTCGCTTGACCAGATCCTGCAGAAGCTTCACGGCGTCATCGTAACGGCCCTGTGCCTGGTATACAGCGGCCATGCTGTAGGGGACGTCCATGGTGTCGGGAACCAGAGTGTCGGCCTTCTTCAGATTCTCGAGGGCGAGATCGTACTTGCCCTGACGGCGGTAAATTTCGGCGATGCGCACATACGTCTGCGCGTCTTCGGGATTGGCGTCGGCAATGACTTTGTATTGCTCGAGCGCGGCTTCGGTCTGGCCGTCGTTCAGAAGGTTCTCGGCAAGGCCGCGAATGGCGTCGAGATTGTCGCGGTCGAGAACGATGGCGTGGCGGTAGGCATCAATTGCGCTCTTGTAGTCTTTGCGCTGCTCGTAGGCTGCGCCGAGGGCGGCGTAAAGTTTGGCGGAGCGGCCGGAATCGGGCACCGAACTGAGCACCTGCAGGGCATGCGCGGTGTCGCCTTCGTCGGTGTAGAGCATGGCCAGCGTGGTGACGGCCTCTTCTGAACTGGGATCGAGTTTGATGGCAGTCTTGAGTTCGGCTTCGGCCTTCTGAAGATCGGTGTTCAGGCGGTAGAGGCGGCCGAGGAGCAGGTGATCGTCGACGTTGTCGGGCTCGATCTTCACAATCTGCTCGTACTGTTCGATGGCTAACTTGAGGACGTTGTCGGAACCGTTGCCGCCGGGCATGTCGCCGAGAGAACGCAGATAGATGCGTCCGAGAAGCTTGTGGGCTTCCAGGTTCTTGGGATCGCGCTTGATGATGTCTTGCGCTTCGAGAACTGCATCGCGGATTCGTCCGGTCTTCACGTAGAGCTCGGCCAGGCCGGAGGTCAGAAATTCCGACGACGGGTCGGCTTCGATCGCGAGGCGGTATTCCTCAATGGCTTTGTTGGCCAGGTCGCTGCGGCCATAGACCGTGACCTGCTCTTCGTACATGTGCGCGACGGCGTAGTGGTAGTAGGCGGCTCCGCGGTCCCCTTTGCGCGGCGAGGACTGGGCCGGCTTGGAATCGGGCTGCTTGGAGTCTGACGGGGACGACTGGCTGGTCTGCCCCATGGCGGCCACTGCGACCACCGAAATCATCAAAAAGAAACGGAAGATTCTGTTCATTCTGGACCTGACCGCGCTCACGCGCATTCTCGAAACCTCAGCTACTTTGGATGCTAAGCCGCTGGGAGGAGGTGCTTTCATTCTACCCTGAGCATCGACGGGATGGAAAAAAACACTGCCGGTGGCGCGAAAGCCGGCGAAACCGGAAGGACAGGGACTTTGGAGATTGTTGATTGATGATTGTTGATTGCAGATTGAAACCCGAGGCAGCATCCGCCCGTACGTGGAGGTTTCTTTACAATCGGCAATCAACAATCAGGGAATCAACGATTTGCGTAGCTTAGTGGCGGAAGTGGCGCACGCCGGTGAACAGCATGGCCAAGCCCAGACGGTCGGCGGCCGCGATTACTTCGGGGTCGCGCTGTGAGCCTCCGGGCTGAATGATGGCGGTCGCTCCCGCCTTGGCGATTTCTTCCACGCCGTCGGGGAAGGGGAAGAAAGCGTCGGAGGCGGCGACAGTACCTTGCAGCGGGAGTTGGGCTTTCATGGCACCGATTTTGGCGGAATCCACGCGGCTCATTTGTCCGGCGCCGACGCCGACGGTCTGGCCGTCGCGCGCGTAGACGATGGCATTGGACTTGACGTGCTTGCAGACTTTCCAGGCGAACAGCAGGGCGCGCGTTTCCTCGGGTGTGGGTGGGCGTCTGGTGACGACTTTGAGGTCGGCGTCTTGCAGGGGGCGGTCGTCGGCGTCTTGCACGAGCAGGCCGCCGGAGATGTTCTTCAGGATCCAGTTGCGCGAGGCGGTCTCGGTTGCCGCCGGACGAATGCGTCCGGGACTACGTGGGTCTATGACTTCGACCAGGCGGAGATTTTTTTTCGAAGCGAACTTGGCTTTGGCAGACTCGTCGAAGGCGGGGGCGGCGATGACTTCGAGGAAAAGCTTGTGCATCTCTTCGGCGGCTTCGGCGTCTATGGGGCGATTCACGCCGATTACGCCGCCGAAGGCCGAGACTGGGTCACATTCGAGAGCGCGCTTGTAGGCTTCGGCGAGAGTCTTGCCGGTGGCGGTGCCGCAGGGGTTGGTGTGTTTGATGATGGCGCAGACGGGGTCGTCGAATTCCTGCGCAAGGTCCCAGGCCGCCTGCAGGTCGACGATGTTGTTGTAGGAAAGCTCTTTGCCTTGGAGTTGGCGGGCATTGGCTACGCCCACACCGGAGCCGTCGGAGTACATGGCGGCTTTCTGGTGGGGATTTTCGCCGTAGCGCAGGTCAAGGGTTTTCTGGAAATGGAAGCGGAGGGTGGGCGGGAAGGCGGCTGCGGGCTGCTGTTCTAACTTGTCCGCGCTGATGCGTTCGAGCGTGGAAGCGATCGCAGAATCGTAGGCAGCTGTTGTCGCGAAGGCCTTTTGCGCGAGGCGCCACTTAGTTGCGTGGGAGAGTGCACCGCCTTTTTCTTGAAGTTCGTCCGCGATCACGTCGTAGTCGGTGGGCGACGTGACGATGGCGACATCATGAAAATTCTTCGCGGCGGAGCGGATCATGGAGGGGCCGCCGATGTCGATGTTCTCGATCAATTCCTCAAAGGCGACGCCCGGTTTGGCTGCGGTTTTCTCGAAGGCGTAGAGATTCACGACCACCATGTCGATGGGGGCGATGCCATGCTCGGCTACGGCGGCTACGTGTCTGGGGTCTTCACGGCGGTGGAGGATGCCACCGTGCACTTTGGGATGGAGGGTCTTGACCCGGCCGTCGAGCATCTCAGGGAATCCCGTGAGTTCGGAGATGTCTTTGACGGTTACGCCGGATTCGCGGAGGAGTTTGGCCGTGCCGCCGGTGGAGATGAGTTCGATGCCGAGAGCGGTCAGTTTGCGGGCGAAGTCGACGAGTCCGGTCTTGTCGGTGACGCTGAGGATGGCGCGCTGGATTTTGGACGCGGACATGATGGCCCCTTACACGTCAGATGAACTATGAATGGTGACTGGAAATTCTATCAGCAGCGGCCGTCGCTCGCGCAAAACGGATGAGGAGATCGATAGAGCTAAACCCATCAACCACGAAGGACACGAAGGTACACGAAGGGAGGCACGACGAGCGGACGATTTTGAATTCCGCCCATACGCCGCTTCCACTTTTTCGGCCTGTCCTAATGTGCTGCGGCTGCGAGTGAGGTTGAGATTCTGTGCAGAGTTTGAACGATTCGATTGATCTCAGGCTGGGTGACTCCGGCGGGATTCGTGTAAGTCTTTTGCACTAGGAAGATCTCGATGCTGCCATTTTCGGAGTACAGGCTCAGCAGGAGACTGTCTCGCCGTGCTTGAGGATTGCCTTGTTGAAAGCCTTTGTAGCTCCCGTTGTCCACATAGAAGATTCCGGTTTCAGCCGGTCTCGATGGAACGATGGACTTGGTAAGAAGGAGCACTTGCTCGCGAGACGCGACAACAGTTGAGAATGCCCAAGGGTGCATCTTGTCGGGCGAGAACTCTAGGACGCGTTTCATGAATTCATAGTCGGAGTTTTGCTGCTTGTTGTCCGAAGACGGCTGCGAAGGCTTGCGGAGACATCTTGATGTCCGTCTTAGTCATTTGATCAACAATCGAATGAGGCGAGCCAACCATGACGACTAACTGCAGTCCGGAACGGAAATAAAGTCGAGCCATACTCTTGTCGGGTTTGTTTTTGGGGTAAAGCTCAGTCTTCGATTCGTCCAGGTCGCTCCACGGAACGTCGAACTCATAACCGAGGCAGGACAGCTTTGCTCCGACGGCCTGTGATACAGATCGGTCCTTCAAATCAGTGGGTACAACTCTGGTGATTGCGAGTGCCTTCCTGGACGAATATAAAGAAAGGGCAACAGGTGCAATCCAGTAGATCCCAATGAAGATAACTGCAAGCGTGAGAGCGACGGTAGCCAGAATTCGTCGTGCAATCTTCATGAGTTCTTCCGACGCGAGCGGTTAGGTTTTGGCCTTGGCCTTCAGCTTGACGTGGCCGTTGGTGAGCTCGACGGAATATTCGACGTCCTGGCAGTGATATTGTTTGCGGATTTGTTCCGTTTTTTTCTGGACGAACGTGGTGAAGGAGTCGAAGTTGCCGGAGACGCTTTCACCGGCCTTCTTCTTGGCGGCGACCAGAGTGTTGTAGAGACGCTCGACCTGTTCGCGCTCCGCCTGGTCAACGCTGTGCAAGGTGAAGTGTTGGGATGAAACCGCGCCCGAGGAGGCGGCTGCGGCGGCCGTCGCCGCGTGGCTCACGCCATAGACTGGGTGATGTTGCGGCTTGAGTTCTTCTGCTGCGATGCGCACTCCCTGCACGGAGAGCAGAGCATCCTGTGGACGGCGATAGCCTTCCTCGCGGATGCGCGACTTCTTTCGCCACAAGTCGCTGTAGACCGCGTAGCGCTGGGCCATTTCGTTGTAGCGGTAGCGCTGCGTGAAGTTCATGCGAACGCCGTCGGAGAACTTGCGCAAAAGGCTTAAAACCTTCCACTCAACGTCGGTGGGAGGGCGCTTGGTCGGGTTGCTGAAGTAGATCTCGTACTCGATCTTCAGACGGCGCAGTTGCGAGTCGAGAACGTTCAGTTCCTCGTCGGTGGTCACAGGTGTCTCCATGCACAGTTTAGTGAGGAAGAGCCCGTGGCGGCGAGGTGCCTGTTGGTCACGAAAGGGCATGGTACGAAAGTAAGGGGGAGCTACGAGTTATGAGTTATGAGCTACGAGCATGCTCAGTCTCAACTACTTCCTAACACGTCCGGTTGGCCGGGCGAACCCCACTTCTCGCAAAGGACGCGAGAAGTGGGGCACCCAAAGGTTTTCAAGAATGGCGCAAGGCTCGTAGCTCACGACTCGCAGCTTATTTTCCCGAATTCGACGCCATTTTCTTGACCATGGCGAGGACCAGCTTGCGGTCACTGTCGTTCAGGTTGGTGGCGTAGCGGCGGATCTGGCTGAGGAAGCGGACTTCGTCGTCGGAGAGCTGGGGCAGTCCCTTGGAGCCGTTGCTGTGGCCGGGTTCGGCGAAAAACTGCGAGAGCGGGAGTTCCATGGCACCGGCGATCTTCGAGAGAGTGTCGAGCGAAGGAATGGTGTGGCCGTTTTCGACGCGCGACAGGTAGCAGCGCAGAAGGCCGGTTCGCTTCTCGATGTCGCCTTGAGACATACCTTTCTGGAGCCGGTAGTTGCGGATGGTCTCGCCGATATTCATGGTAGGGAGCATGTCGGGATGGGCCATAGTAACCAGAGCAGCATCTTCTGGCAAGTGGGAAATTCGTGCCATAAGGCGGACATTCGTGCCATACGAAAATCGAATGAGAAGGAGCGAGCGCGCAAGGGTATGAAGGGTTGTTGCTTGCACACTGTATAAGTAATCAGCCGGGCTGAAACCCGTGTCGGGCAGGCGTTTGCGAGCCAAGGCAAAGCACCGCACTATTTCTTCAGCGTCGTCGCGAAAAAGTCCACGGTGCGCGTCCACGCGTCGGCTGCATCGGCCGGGCGATAGCCTTCTTTGTTGTTGAGATTTTCGAAAGCGTGTCCGGCGTCGTCGTAGATCTTGATGTCAATCTTCTTTCCCAGTTGTTTGAGAGCCTGTTCAAATTTGTGAACGTCGTCGGGAGTGATGCCGCGATCTTGCGCGCCGAACAGGCCAAGAATAGGAGCGTTGATCTTCTTCAGCGCTTCGGGGTCGGTGGCGAGGTGGCCGTAGTTGATGACAGTGGCGGCGAGATCCGGTTCCCGCAACGCCACGTCGAGGGAGTAGCCTCCGCCCATGCACCAGCCGATCGAGCCGATGCGGTCTTTCTTCACGTTGGGCTGCGATTTGAGAAATTCCACGGCAGCGTGCAGGTCGCGTTTGGCGCGGTCTTCGGGGACACCGCGCATGATTTCGTGCGCTTCGTCAGGAGTGGTCGCGACTTTGCCGCGGTAGAGATCGACTGCGAGGGAGGCGTAGCCCTGGTCGGCAAGTTTTGAAGCCTGATCTTTAACCCAGTCGTTCAAGCCCCACCATTCGTGAATGACGATCAGCGCGGGGTACGGGCCTTTGCCCGTTGGCGTGTAGAGAACACCCTGTACGGTTTCATCGCCGCTTTTGTAGGAGACGGACTTGCCGTCGGCGGCGAACGCGAAGGTGGCGATGAGCAAAGTGATGCAGAGTGCAGAAAGAGTTTTCATAGTCGGTTAGTGTCCCGAAGATATTGTCCCAGGATCAGAACCCCCAGGATGAGATCGATCATGAGTCCGCGAACTCCCATGCCGAAGAACCAGCTTTGCCAAACGCCGATGACCAGACAAATCACGTCCAGAGCGCACCACAGCAGGAAGAGCAGGAGCAGAGGGCGACTGATCACAGGCTTCGCTCCATGTAAAGCGCACCGGCGATGGGATTGTCGCAGTACGGTGCGATCTCGTGGAATCCGAGCCTGCGGTACATAGCGACTGCATCTTTCATCACGGGCTCGACGGTGTCAAGACGCATTTGCGAGTAGCCGATCTGGCGTGCTTCGGCGATGATTCGTTCGGCGAGGGCGCGGCCTAGGCCTTTGCCGCGAAATTGGGGGCGCAGATAGAGGCGCTTCATTTCGCAGATGCTTGGCTCGAGCTTGTGCAAAGCTACGCAGCCTGCGAGTTGACCTTCGTACTCGGCCAGCAGCAACCGGCCTTCCGGCGGAGCGTAGTCGCCGGGGAGACTGGCGAGTTCCTTATCGAAGTTCTGAAAGCAGAGACTGAAGCCGAGGGATTGAGCGTATTCGAGGAAGAGTTCGCGGGCCTGGGCGATCTGGGCGGGGGATTCGGCCTGCGCTAGAGAAAAGCCTCTTACCACAGAGGACACGGAGGACACAGAAGAATACGGATGGCTCTTGGTGTGGGTACTCATAGATTTTCTTTTGGACGCCGAGCGCTGTTCCGCCGCAGGCAAGACCTAGGTCCCTCGCTTCGCTCGGGATGACAATCGAATCGTGGCGTCCAAATTCTCATCTCGCTAATTCTCATCCCGTTAATTCTCGTTCCATCAATTTCTATCCCGTGAATTCTTTCCTATTAATCTTCACCCCATCAATTCTCAACCCATCAGCATGCCGCCGTTTACGTTCAGTACGTGGCCGGTGATGTAGGACGCTTCGTCGGAAGCCAGGAATGCTACAGCGCTGGCGACATCTTCCGGAGTGCCCACTCGGCCTAACGGAATCTGTTTGACGGCGGCCTGCTTGAAATCGTCGCTCAGGACAGCGGTCATGGGGGTTTCGATGAATCCGGGGGCGACGGCGTTGCAGGTAATTGCGCGCGAGCCGACTTCGCGGGCGATGGCCATGGTGAGACCGATGAGTCCAGCCTTGGATGCGGAATAGTTGGCCTGGCCAGCCTGGCCCATCTGGCCGAAGACGCTGGTGATATTGATGATGCGTCCCCAACGCTGCTTGAGCATGGAACTCATGACCGCTTGAATACAGAGGTACGCGGAGGTGAGATTGGTTTGGAGCACGGCGTCCCAGTCGGCGCGCTTCATGCGCATGACGAGTTGGTCGCGGGTGATACCGGCGTTGTTGACCAAGATGTCGATTTTGCCAAACTGCGCGATGGCGGCTTTGACGGTGGACTTGACCTGATCTTCGTCGTTGACATCGAGAGCGAAGGCGGCGGCCTTGCCGCCCGCTGCGGTGATTTTGGTGACCAGTTCGTTCAGCTTTTCCTGGTTGCGTGCAGCTGCAGCTACCGTCGCGCCGTCTTTGGCGAGGCGCAGGGCGCAGGTGCGGCCGATGCCTTGCGAGGCTCCGGTGACCAGAGCGACGCGTCCTGAAAGGGACATGAGAGTTCTCCCGAGTGCTGGGTTGAATGATTGCGGTGGAACGCCGAATTATACGCGGGGAGAGGTCGCGCGAGAACGCAGTCGAGCTTCGCTCGACCGGACAGCCGAGGGCGGCTGTCCCCACATGTTTCTTCGCGAAATGGGAGTCGACGAATCGCATTGCTATTCCACAAGGTCGCCGAGTACCATTCCCACACTCATGCCCCAGACTGTGACGAATGAAGTGATCGCGATGCCCGATCCATCCAACAAGAATTCATCGGCGGCGGACGCGGGTTCCGCTGGTCCGGGACACCGCTTGACGCAGAGAGCGTCGGCTACCGAGCCCGTGGCGCCGCTCGAAAAGACTTTGTCGGACGCGCCTTCGACCGAGGTATTCGCCGTATTCGGCGTGGAGCCGGAGATTCAGGCCTACGCGATGGCCAAGTATTCGCGGTCGTCGCTGTCGATGAAAGAGTCGCTGCGCGAGATCAGCACGCAGAAGGCGGAGAAATTTCTTAACACGTTTTATTTTCAGTACGGGCATCGGTCAATTGCCGATCTGGCGCACATTGCACTTGCGGTCGAGAGACTGTCGATTCTGGCGGCTATCGAAGTGGCCGACGAGCAGCGCTGGGATGGGCAGGAGCGGTCAACGCGGTATCAGGATTTCAAGAAGAGCGGCTATTTCACTCCCGACTTCGGCGCGGACGACGAGGGGCGCACGCTCTATCGGGAGACTCTGGATTTTCTTTTCGCCGAGTATGAGGCCCTTTCGGCGCACATGGCCGGGTACCTGATCAGCATCACGCCGAAGCCTGCGGACATGAAGCAGGACGCGTACGAGCGCACGCTGAAGGCGCGGGCGTTCGACATCACGCGGTATCTGTTGCCTCTGGCGACGAATACTTCGCTCGGGGAAATTGTGAATGCGCGCACACTGGAGACGCAGGTGGCGCATCTGCTGTCGCATACGCATAAAGAGGTGCGCGTGCTGGGCGAATCGCTGAAGAAGGCGGCGACTGGGGCGGCTTACAACGTGAATGCGGAGTCGCTGCAGGATCTGGTTGCGGCGATTCGGGCGGTGAATCCTGAGTTGGGGGCGCGGGCTGAGCAGGAGCTACTGCGTGAGGTGCGGGTGGCTCCGACGCTGGTGAAGTATGCCGATCCGAATGAGTATGAGATGGCGACGCGGCGAGAGTTGCGGCAAGCGGCGCGGGAGTTGATGGCTGACGAGCCGCTGGCGCCGTCGAAAGCGATTGTGGATTTGCTCGACGAAGAGTCACTGGAAGTGGAGATCGCGACCACGCTGCTCTACGAGCACTGCCACCATTCCTACCGGCAGATTCGGCAGGCGGTACAGGTGGCTGGCGAGAGGCGACGGCGGGAGATTATTGATCTGGGGCTGCGGCACCGCGGAAAGCACGACGAAATGTTGCGCGGATTTCGCGCGGGGCAGCAGTTCCGCTTCGACATTCTGATGGATACGGGCGGGTTCCGCGACATGCATCGTCATCGCCGGTGCATCCAGGTGATGCAGGGATTCACCACGCAGCATGGGTACGAGATGCTGCTCGACATGGAAGATGCGGGCGTGCGCGGGCGGTTCGAGGCGGCGATGCGGCGGGTGCAAACGGCGGTGGAAAGCTTGGCTAAGCGTGGCACGCCGGAGGCAGAAGAGAATTCGCAATATGCGATTCCGCTGGCGTTCCGCAAGCGGGCGTTGTTCAAGATGGACTTCGCCGAGGTGGTCTACATTTCCGAGTTGAGGACTACGCCGGCGGGGCACGTGTCGTATCGGAATGTGGCGTATGCGATGTATGAGGCGGTGGCGCGGAAGTATCCGGCGCTGGCCAAGTATTTCCGAGTGCATGACGTGACGGCGCCGGTGGATCTGCTCCAGCGGTAGATGTCATTCTGAGCGAAGCGAAGAACCTATGCACTCGCCGGGGAGATCGGTGCTGCCGGCAAGTGCAGAGATCCTTCGGCCCGCAAAGAGCGCGGTCCTCAGGATGACAACCGGAAGATTGGTTCCCCCTGATGTGCCCGTTTCGGGACGATTTCCACCGTAAATATAGTGATTCGCCTTTTCTTCGCTTCGATCTGTATGTATAATCCGGCCAGATTAGATTTCATTTAGTTCGGCACTCATAAAGGAGCCACTCCATGGCGGACGAACGGGGCAAGGCAATTGAGTTAGCGTTTACACAGATTGAAAAACAATTCGGCAAGGGCTCGATCATGCGGTTGGGGTCGAAGGAAGCGATCGTGCCCATCGCGGTGATCCCGACCGGGTCGATTTCATTCGACGCGGCCCTGGGCGTGGGCGGCTTTCCGCGCGGACGCGTGGTGGAAGTGTTCGGGCCTGAGTCATCGGGCAAGACCACGATTACTCTGCAGGTAATTGCCGAGGCGCAGAAGATGGGCGGCATGGCCGCGTTTGTGGACGCCGAGCACGCGCTCGATCCCGGCTATGCCAAGAAACTCGGTGTGGATGTGGACAACCTGCTGGTCTCGCAGCCTGACTATGGCGAGCAGGCGCTGGAGATTACGGAAGCGCTGGTGCGCTCGAACGCCATTGACGTGCTCGTGGTGGATTCGGTGGCGGCGCTGGTGCCCAAGGCCGAACTCGACGGAGAAATGGGCGACAGCCACATGGGACTGCAGGCGCGGTTGATGTCGCAGGCGCTGCGCAAGCTGACCGGGACCGTTTCCAAGTCGCGCACTTGCCTCATCTTCATTAACCAGATTCGCGAAAAGATTGGCGTGATGTTCGGCAATCCGGAAACGACCACCGGCGGGCGCGCGCTGAAGTTTTATTCATCGGTGCGCATTGATATCCGGCGGATCGCAGCCATCAAGGAAGGCGACATCGTCACCGGCTCGCGCACCCGCGTAAAAATTGTGAAGAACAAAGTGGCGGCGCCCTTCCGCGAGGCGGAGTTCGACATTCTCTACGGAGAAGGCATTTCGCGCGAAGGCGACCTGCTCGACATTGCTGTCGTCAACAACATTCTCGAAAAGTCCGGCTCGTGGTTCAGCTATAAAGGCGAGCGCATTGGCCAGGGCCGCGAGAATGCCCGCCAGTTCCTGAAAGACAACAAGGACGTCATGGCCAGACTCGACACGGAGGTGCGCAAGGCGTTGGGATTGACTCAAGGCCCGGCGCAACCGGCGGCTGTTCCCGCGCCGACCACGCCGCCTTCGGGCGCACGCGTGACGACGATGCCGAGCGCTCCGACGGAACCGGTCAAGGTGCCGGTGGCGGCCAAGCGGTAAGGATGAAGTTCGTTGCCTCCGGGCGCGGCGATTCTTT
Organism: Candidatus Sulfotelmatobacter sp.; assembly: GCA_017883385.1. Taxonomy (GTDB): domain Bacteria; phylum Acidobacteriota; class Terriglobia; order Terriglobales; family Acidobacteriaceae; genus Sulfotelmatobacter. Next base: position 22,889 of record JADGNQ010000037.1, on the reverse strand, counting down.
GTGCTGCGCCCGGGGCTCCCCCTAGTCTTCCGTCCGGCATTCCCAATCGGCGATTGCCATTGTTGCTTCCACCCGCATAAAATCTCCTTTGCTCTACATTGCTCAGATTGCTGGTACGCATATTGCCGGTGCCGCAGCTTTTCCTGTGAGGACGATTGAATAAGGGCATTGCTGTCTATCCCGGTTCGTTTGATCCGCCCACCAACGGGCACCTCGATTTGATTGAGCGAGGCAGCAAGATGTTCGAACAGCTGGTGGTTGCGATTCTGCGCAATTCGGAGAAGACCCCGATGTTCAGCCTGGGGGAGCGGCTCGAGATGCTGCAACACCTTACGGCCGATTGGAGCAATGTTCGCATCGACACGTTCGACGGCCTGATGGTGGAATACGCCAAGTCGATTGATGCCATGTGTGTGTTGCGCGGCATTCGCGCCATCAGCGACTACGAGTATGAGCTGCAGATGGCGCTCATGAATCGCAAGCTCGAACCGACGCTGGAAACAGTGTTTATGATGCCGGCCGTCAAATATTCATACGTTAGTTCGCGTCTGGTGCGCGAGGTGGCGCAGGCGGGGGGGCCAGTCAAAGACCTCGTCCCTGACGCGGTGGAACAAAAGCTGCGGGAGAAACTGGAACCCGCATACAAACTTCGGGACACACGACGGGTAGAAGTACCGAGGAAAAGGAAGAAGAAGGCATGACTACGGCAACGACGGAAGCGCTGAGACTGACGGAAAGAATCAATCGCATCGAACCCTCCGCCACCATGGCGGTGGTGGCCGAGGCCGACAAGCTGCGTTCGCAGGGAATTGACGTGGTCGATTTCGGCGCGGGCGAGCCGCATTTTGCCACGCCGCAGCACATCAAAGACGCCGCGATAGCCGCGATTCAGGGTAACTTCACGAAGTACACCGCTGTCGCCGGTACTCCCGAGTTGCGCGATGCCATTGCGCACCGCCACAACGTGGATTTCGACTCGGATTACCGGCGCGAGGAAGTGATCGCCTCGACTGGCGGCAAGCATGCGCTGTTCAATGCGATTCAAGTTCTGGTGGATCACGGCGACGAAGTGATTCTTCCTGTTCCATACTGGGTTTCTTTCAAAGATATCGTGCGCTACGCCGGTGGGAATTGCGTTCTGCTTGAATCGGACGAAGCGCAGGGATTCCGGGTGACAGCCGAGATGGTGGCTCAACTGATCACGCCGCGGACGAAGGTGATCATTCTCAACTCGCCGTCGAATCCTTCGGGTGCGGTGATGAGTCCGGAGGACATGACTGAGGTCATTCGTCTGGCCCATCAGCGTGGCATCTGGGTGCTGTCGGACGAGTGTTACGTCTACCTGAATTACACGGGAAAGAATTTTTCGGTGGGTGGCCTGCGGGAATACAAAGAGCGCTTCGTCGTGCTGGGCTCGCTGTCGAAAACTTACGCCATGACAGGATGGCGCCTCGGATACGCCATGGCTCCGTCGGCCGTGGTGAGCGCGATGGCGAAACTGCAGAGCCAGTCGACGTCGAATCCGACGTCAATTGTGCAAAAGGCGGCTGTGGCCGCGCTAAAGGGGCCGCAGGAGTGCGTGGAGGAGATGAGGCGCGAGTACATTGAGCTTCGCGACCACGTCGTGAAAGGGCTGCGCTCGATCCCGGGCGTGACCTGCACAATGCCGGAAGGAGCGTTCTATTCCTATCCGAACATTTCGGCGTTCCTCGGACGGGGCGGGCTGAAGTCCGCGTCAGACGTGGCGGGGCGGCTGTTGCGCGAGGTGCACGTCGCTACCGTTCCGGGTGAGGGCTTCGGTACCGGCGAGCATATTCGCGTTTCGTATGCGACTTCAAAGGCTGAACTGGATCGCGGGTTGGAACGCATGCGGAAGTTTTTCGCGGGGCTGTAGTGCGAGCCTTGCGGAAATACTCTTGTCGACGGGAGATTCGCATGCTGTGCCGATCTTGGCTTCTGCTGTGCTTGCTCGCGGTCGGTTCATCAGTGGTTATCTCCGCATCTGGGCAAACAAAGGCTGAGGGGCCGGTGCGCGAAAGGCTGCTTGGTGCGTGGCGGCTGGTAAGCCTGGAAACCATTCGACCAAATGGGGAGGTGATCTATCCCTACTACGGCAAGCACCCTGAGGGGCTGATTGTCTACGATCGCAGTGGATGGATGAGCGTCCAGATCGTTTCAGACCCGCAACCGGCGGTGCCGACGGCCAGCTCGCGAGAGGCGTTCCTAGCTGCTGCCGCGGCGGAGAAAGTTGCCGCGATCGATGGCTATTATGCGTACTGGGGCACGTGGACCCTTGACGCCACGAAGTCGACAGTAACGCACCACATCAAGCAATCGCTATACCCGGCAGAACGGGGTGAAGAGGGAGTTCGCCATTTCGTCCTGGACGGCGACCACCTTACGTTGACTGCGAAGACCCACGAGATGGGTGAAGATCATGAGCGCAAGCTGGTTTGGGAGCGCATCCAGGAGGGCCGGCCTTAAGTTCTGCGACGGATGACGTGCGGCCTGCCGGAATCTGCAAGTTCACTGAATGACTCAACTCTATCCACTGTTGATGCTTCCGGGATTCGATCCGCGCCCATGGGGCACGCACGACCTCTCACCGATTTACCCGAATCACAAGTTCGAGGAGAAGATCGGAGAGGCGTGGCTGAGCGGCGACGATTGCAAGGTGGCCAACGGTCCGTTCACCGGTAAGACGCTGGCGCAGTTAGGTGAGCAGTATCAGCGGGAGCTGGTGGGCGAGGCGGCGCGGGACGCGAAACGATTTCCGTTGCTGCTCAAGTTTCTTTTCCCGCACGAGAAGCTTTCGGTGCAAGTTCATCCAGACGATAAGCAGGCCTTGCGCGTGGGCCAGCCGTGGGGCAAGACCGAGTGCTGGTATGTCGCGCATGCCAAGCCGGGCTCGCAGATTGGGTTGGGCCTTAAGCCGGGTGTCACCGTGAAGCAACTGGAAGAATCGATTCATCAGAAGCGGGCAGAGGAAATGCTCAACTGGATTAACGTTTATGCGGGCGACATGATCTACGTTGCCGGCGGGACGGTGCACACGCTGGGGCCGGGATCGGTAATCGTCGAAACGCAGCAGCAGTCCGATACCACGTATCGCTTGTATGACTACGGGCGTCCGCGCGAACTGCACTTGAAAGACGGCATGGCGGCGGTGAAGTTGAAAGTGAACTCGGGGAAGGTGGTTCGCCCGGCGCCGGAGCAGATGGACGGCAGCAAGAACCGGCATGCGCCGCTGGTGGCGGCTCCCTATTTTGTGGTGGATATGTTTGAAGCCAAGGAACCGCTGGAACTGGCGACGCGTGATGATTCCGGAAAGAGTTCGGTGCAGATTCTGGTGGCGATTGAAGGCTGCGGAGTGATCGAGGCTGCCGGGATGGATCCTGTCACACTCGCGAAGGGCGATGCGGTTGTGGTTCCGGCCTGTGTTGGAACCTTCGGCGTGCGTCCGCAGTGGGCGCTGGAGTTTCTGAGGGCGTATGTGCCTGGCAAACCGCTGCCGGAGCCGGAAATACGGATTTAGGAAGACACTTCAGATTTCAGATTTGCGATTTCAGATTTGTTTTGCGACACGAGATTGGCTGGAGCGTTGGGGCCAGTGGCTAAGAACTCAAATTTCTATCCCGTAATTCTGGCTGGGGGGCGCGGGACGCGCTTCTGGCCGTTGAGCCGGAGGAAGCGCGCCAAGCAGTTGCTGGCGCTCGACGGCAAGCAGACCATGATTCAGCAGACCGTGGCCCGCTTGTTGCCGCTGGCTCCGGCGAAAAGACTTTGGATCATTACCAATGAAGATCTACGGCCGGCAATCCTGAAGCAGCTTCCGAAGTTGCCGAGAGCGCAGGTGCTGGCCGAGCCGGTAGGACGGAATACTGCTCCCGCCATTGGCCTGGCTGCTTTCCTTTTGCTGCGTGAGAATCCTGAAGCGGTGATTGGCTTGTTCCCCTCCGATCACGTGATCGCGGACGAGGAGCAGTATCGTGAGACTCTGGAACGTGGGATCGAGATCGCAGCGGCTGGCGCGAACATCGTGGTGCTCGGCATCCGGCCGAGTCGTGCGGAAACCGGGTACGGGTACATTGAGGCAGGGAGCGCGTTTCGGGAAGCCCTGCGCGTGCGCCGCTTCACGGAGAAGCCGGACGCGGAGAAGGCTGCGGAATTTGTCGCCGCAGGAAATTACTTCTGGAACAGCGGCATGTTCTTATGGAGTGCGCGGACGCTCGCCGAGGCGCTGCGGGAACATCTGCCGAAGACGGCACCGTTGCTCGAAGAAATCGCGGGGGCGTTCGGCACGCGCAAGTTTGCTGCAACCTTTCGGAGACTGTATCCGAAGTGCGAGAACATCAGTGTGGACTATGCGGTGCTCGAGCCGCGGTCGGCCAAGGGCGAGCAGGCGGGAAATATCTTCTGTCTGCCGGCTGACTTTGGCTGGAATGACCTGGGTTCCTGGGCGGCGCTGCACGAGCACCACAACGCCAAGAGCAACCCGCCGGAAGGCAATCTGGTGGCCGGTTCTGGTGTGTTCTTGCTGAATGCACGCGGTAACTATGTTTATGCTCCGGGAAAGTTTGTTGCGGCTGTGGGCGTCAGCGATCTGGTGGTGGTGGAAACTCCGGACGCGTTGCTGATTACAACCCGGCAGCATGCGCAGGATGTGGGCAAGGTCGTAAAGTATCTGGACGAGAAGAAGATGGACAAGCTGACGTGATTGCGCACTCGTGATTTTTCGAGGCGGGACAAACTGGCTGAACGGAGAGTTGAGGAGGCCGGAGTTATGAGTTTGAAGATCTGCCGAAATCTTGTGGCCCTTCTCGCCGTTCTGCTGTCTCTTGCATCAACGTCTTTGGCGGCGGACAAGAAGCAACTTGCCGCCGCCCTTGCCGCTGTCGATGCAAACCTGAAAACTGCTGCGGGTAAGCAGTACGACGAACTGCTCGGCAAGGAGTTCCCTGAAAAATATTTGTCCAGTGTCAGGGAGTGCAAACAATCTTTGCCGGGAGGAACCAGCATCGATCCGTTTGATATGTTTCTCAGACTCGACGCTGATGGCAAAGTTCAGGAAGTACTGGTTTATCCTGAAACGCCATTCGCGAATTGTGTGCGCGCGGCGCTGATGGCGGGCGGGTTCAGTCATCCCCCGCACGGCGACTACTGGATCAATATTCACATGCAACTCAAACGGTAGGACAGCGGGTTCCCGCTCATCGATGGGGACTGCACTCGTCGTTGACCATGACACAAGAGATCAAATTCGGGACTGACGGTTGGCGTGGGGTTATTGCCGACGACTTCACGTTTGACAACGTGCGCCGCGTGGCGGGCGCAATTGCTTCTTATGTTCTGAAATACGAAGAGGCGCAGCACGGGGTCTTTATCGGCTATGACACCCGCTTTGCCTCGCCGCGGGTGGCGCGGATCGTGGCCGATGTGATCGCCGCCGCTGGAATTCCGGTGAAGCTGGCGAATGACTACACGCCGACGCCTTCGGTTTCCTATGCAGTGAAGCATCAAGGCGCGGCGGGCGGAGTGATGGTGACCTCGAGCCACAATCCCTGGAACTGGAATGGAGTGAAGTTCAAGGCCAAGTTTGGCGGCTCGGCTACGCCGGCCATCATGAAGAAAATTGAGGAAGAACTCGCCGCGGGCGCAGAACCGAAGGGCAGCAAGGCGGCGGTCGAGGAAGTCGATCTCAAGAAGGCGTACGTCGCTGCGGTTTGCCAGTTTGCCGACATGGATCTGATCGCAAAAACAAAATTCAAGTTTGCCGTCGACGCCATGTACGGTTCCGGGCGCGGCGTACTGGCCGGAATATTTGCCGAACGCGGCGTGCAGCACATTGCGATCCGTCAGGAACTGAACCCGTTGTTTCCGGGGATCAATCCCGAGCCGATCGAACCGCACACGGCGATGCTGCAGCAGACGGTGGTCCGCGAGAAGTGCGATGCCGGGCTGGCTACCGATGGTGACGCTGACCGTATTGGGGCCGTTGCGGAGGACGGCAGTTTCGTAGACTCGCACAAGATCTTCTGTGTGCTGCTGCACTGGCTGTTGGAGCGCAAGAAATGGCCCGGTGACGTGGTGCGCGCGTTCAATACCACGCGCATGCTCGACCGCATCGCCGCGAAATATGGGCGCAAACTGCACGAAACTTCCATTGGATTTAAGTACATCGCCGATCTGATGATGGAGCGCGACATTCTGATTGGGGGAGAAGAGTCGGGCGGCATTGGGTATTCGCGCTTTTTGCCCGAGCGTGATGGAGTTCTGAACTGCCTGCTTCTCGCCAACGTGATGGCGGAGGAAGGCAAGCCGCTGGGGCAACTGGTGGCGGATTTGCAACGCGAGTTTGGTCCGCACTACTACGGACGGCACGATCTGCACATTCCCGAAGACGTGAAGCAGAATGCGATTCAGCGAGCCCGCGCGGAAAGCACACAGAGTCTGGGCCGCTACCGTGTGCTCAAGAAGGAGCATATGGACGGAGTGAAGTTCTTCCTCGATGCGCCGACGAACGGAAATGGAGCGGAAGCGTGGATTTTGTTCCGCGCGTCCGGGACGGAGCCGCTGCTGCGGCTTTACAGCGAGGCTTCCTCGCCGGAGTTGGTCAGCGAGATCCTGGCCAGTGGGGAAGCCTTCGTTAAAGACAGTGGTTAGTTGGTCAGCCATTTGCGGCGCGATGTCCCTCAGAGGCTAAAGCCATTGTTTCGGGCTTCGGACGGCAGGTCTCAAAGCCGTGCCCTTTCCGGTAAATCTTTGATGGGTCTTTCAGAAACTAGACACTGAGGCTTCGCCGCGATAGTGCGATACTTTTAACAAACATCATGGCAGACGATCCAACTCTGGTCCCGGCGGATTCGCCCGAAGCGGACCGTTACAACAGCATCCGGCGGTGGCTGGGCATTGCCGATTTTGCGCTGGGCGTCCTGTTTCTGGTGGTTTTGCTGGTGACGCGATGGTCGGATTGGCTCCGCGATTTGGCGTACCGCATGGGATTTCAGAATTATTCGCTGTCGCTTTTCATGTATTTGTTGCTACTGCTCTTCATCAGCAAGGCTCTGGGGATGGGGCTCGATTACTACGGATTCCGGCTGGAGCGCAGGTTCAACCTTTCGACGCAGAAATTCCGCTCCTGGGCCTGGGATGAAGCGAAAGGGTTTCTGGTTGGACTGGTGATGGGAGCGGTGGTGGTGGAAATTTTGTATTTCACCCTCCGGCAGTGGCCGCAACATTGGTGGATGATCGCGTGGACGCTCTTCATGGGCCTGTTCATCGTGCTGGCTCAACTGGCTCCGGTTGTGCTGTTCCCCATCTTTTACAAGTTCGAACCACTCGAGAATGAAGACCTGCGGCGGCGTTTGGTGATCCTGAGCGAGAGGGCCGGGACACGCGTGCGCGGCGTATACCGCTGGAAACTTTCCGAAAAGAGCAAGAAGGCGAATGCGGCGCTCACCGGACTCGGCGCGACACGCCGCATTATTCTGGCCGACACTCTGCTCGACAACTACACGCCGGAAGAAATCGAAGCGGTGCTGGCCCACGAACTCGGGCACCATGTGCATCGCCATATTCTGAAAAGCATGTTCGTGCAGGCGGCGATCACCCTGTTCGGGTTCTGGGCGGCGAACTGGACGCTACACTACGCCGTCGACCAGCACATGTTCGAGGAGTTGTCTGACTTCGCCAACCTGCCGCTGTTGGCGCTGGTTTCCGTCGTGCTTTCGTTTGTGCTGATGCCGGCGCTCAACGCGTATTCCCGCTTCAACGAGCGCCAGGCGGACCGGTACGCCTTCGAATCCATCTCCAGTGTTGAGCCCTTCATTTCTTCGATGAACAAGCTGGCAGAGCAGAACCTGGCGGAGCGAACGCCTTCGAAGTGGGTGGAATGGTTCTTCCATTCGCACCCTGCCGTCTCGAGGAGACTGGCAGCCGCGGAAGCATGGGGCCGGGCGCAGAACGCAACCCCGCAGGTTTGAACTTGAACAACCTCATACGCTGGAGACAGATTTGCTTGCTGGCTGTGGTCTGGGTTGGCGCGGCCACTGCGCAAAGTGTCGCGCCATCTTGCGTCAGTTGCGCGGAGTGGAACAGACCGCAGAAGCCGTTCCGTATCTTTGGCAACACTTACTACGTCGGTCCCCATGGGCTGAGTTCGGTTCTGATCACGTCAAATGCTGGGCACGTTTTGATTGATGGCGCTCTGCCGGAATCGGCACCGCAGATCGTGGCCAGCATCCGGTCACTGGGCTTTCGTATCGAAGATGTGAAGATCATTCTGAATTCGCATGTGCATTTTGATCACGCGGGCGGTATTGCGCAGTTGCAGCGGTTGAGCGGTGCACGCGTGATAGCCAGCAAGTGGAGCGCGGCCGTGATGAGGAAGGGTGGCGTGGGGCGAGGCGATCCGCAATTCGGGGCGTTGGCGCCGATTGCCGCGGTCAAGAACGTACACGAACTGCACGACGGAGAAAACTTTCAAGTCGGCTCGGTTGTGATGACTGCGCATCTCACACCAGGACACACACCGGGTGGAACGAGTTGGACGTGGAAATCCTGTGAGGCTGATATCTGCCGGGACATGGTCTACGCGGACAGCATGACGCCCGTCTCGGGCCCCGGATTTGAATTCGCCAGGAGTCGAGAATATCCGGCAGCACTCCAGGATTTTGAAAGAACATTCGCCTTTCTGGAGACGGTACCCTGCGATGTTCTAATTACCTCGCATCCGGAAGTGTCCGGACTCTGGAATCGTATTGCAGCGCGAGACCGGGGCGCGGCGCCTGATCCGGTCGTGGATCCAGTTGCTTGCCGGCGTCTCGCGGAACGCGGCCGTGAGCAACTCCGGCATCGTCTCGCGGACGAGGCCAGCCGTAAACCGCACTGAGCCAGAGTTGAGGCATTGGCGAGTCAGCGTTTCTTGAGGATCTCGATTACGCGCTGGAGATCTTCTTCGGTGTCGACGCCCACGCTGTCATACGGAGTCTCGCCTACGTAGATCGAGATTCCGTTTTCCAGAAAGCGGAGTTGCTCCAGTCGCTCGCTCTTCTCGAGCGACGATTCCGGCAAGGTTACAAATCGGTCGAGCGCGGCTTTGCGATAGGCATACAGACCCAGGTGCTTGAAGTAACGGGGCTGCGTGCCGTCGCGATCGAAGGGAATTGTGGCGCGGGAGAAATAGAGCGCACGGCCGTTGAGATCGCTCACCACTTTCACCGCGTTTGGGTTGGGGATATCGACCGGGGCCGCAGGGGTCATGACGGTGCCTACTTGCGCTGCCGGATTCTCCATCACTTGCAGCAACGTCGCGATATGTTCGGGACGGGTGAGAGGTTCATCTCCCTGGACGTTGATATAGACATCGGCGGCGTGCCGGCCTGACACTTCGTGGACCCGCTCCGTGCCACTGCGATGGGCCGCCGATGTCATCTGCGCGTTCCAGCCACGTTGGCGGCAGACTGCCATGATCTCGTCGGAGTCAGTGGCAACGATGACTTCTGCGAGCAGGGGGGAAGAACGCACGGCCTCGTACACCACACCAATCAACGGCTTGCCCGCAATCTCGCGCAGCATCTTGCGCGGCAGGCGCGTGGAAGCCAAACGGGCGGGGATGACAGCGATCGCTTTCATGGAGTTCCAGTTATTTCGGATTGAACTTCAGAGCGGTCGGATGCGCAGGTTGGTACAGGCCAATCTTGCCGCCACTGGGCAAGGGGATCGTGGTGGTGATACCCCAATTTGCCGTCTGCACCTCGGTGCAGTGAACGTTCTTCGCTTTCAGAGATGCTATGAACCCATCCAGATCGTCGCACATGAGGTACAGGACCGCACCCAGCAGATCATGCCCGGCATGTTGCTGGGAGAACTCGCCGTCCAACGGGTGAATCGCGGCTTCGGCAGGAGACATACCGAAAATTAACCATCCTCCTCCGACATCGATAGAGGGGAATTCAAGAATATCGCGAAAGAAGACCCGGTCCGCCTCGGGATCTCGGCTGTAAAGCAGGAAATGAGCGCCGATAATCATGCCGCAGAGTATATCCGGATTGATGCGGGGAGTTTGACCTATTTCGCAGTCGCTCTTAAAATTGAAGATTGGACGTGACGCTCCGACGGGTTCGTTGCCTCCATGCCGCGAAAGTGCCGGTTCCGAACCGGCGTCGAAGTTCCTTTCGCATATCCTTCCAGTTTGCAGACATGTGGCGGTGTAGCTCAGGTGGTTAGAGCGACGGTCTCATAATCCGTAGGTCGTAGGTTCGAGTCCTACCGCCGCCACCAATTCCTTCAACAACTTGCAGGAGATCCGGCGGAACCTCGATTTCGCCTTGTTGCGCGGGGGTTGCGGACTGGTGCGGACTTGTTTTTGCCTCTTCGGCACCAACCCCGTCCAGCCGATCTACGAAACACACGTTGGCGCCCCGGCCAGCCAGTTTTGAGGGAACACACGGCTCGCTAGTTCAGTAGGAAGAACGCGGCTCTCATAAAGCCGTCGCGGATGGTTCGAATCCATCGCGACCCACCATGGAGGGGGCCTCCGGCGAGGGGCAGTGGCTTATACCCGGCCACCCATACGTCCTGGGCACATGTCCACGCAGGTTCAACTCCTGCCACCCGGACCATTTTTCGTGCGCTAAGGTGTTTATGGAAATGCTCAATAGTCTTCGGCTCGAGAAAACAAGAGTACCGTTAAGCGCGGACTATTCTTCAACAGACTTTAACCATCCGCCTAGAAGCGGGGTGTACGGGTTGAACAGCCGTCGCAACCGCCATCCAGTTCTCTACATCAGAACGTTTCATGTGACTCAGTCAAATTATTAATGTCATTCTTCACGGCTTTTTCACGCGCTGCGTTCTATGGTCCAGATGCGAGTAGTTGGTTGCACTTCTCGGTTTGCCTGTTGGGTCGACAACCCGTCACTCGCGAGGCATATCCGATGGGAAAACATACGAAATCCGACAATGTGGAAGTGGGGCTTTTGCGGACGTTCTTGGCTGTTGCGGAGCACGGGAGTCTAGGAAAGACTGCCGCGGCCGTTGACAAGACGCAGCCAGCAATCAGTCAACAGATGCTTCGGCTGGAGAAGATCCTACGCCAGAAGCTGTTCACTCGCGGCCGAAACGGCATCACGTTGACCCGGCATGGGCGGCTGCTCGCAACGTATGCTCATCGTGTAGTAGAGCTCAACGAGGAGATCCTTCACAAGTTGAGAGGAGAGACCACGGGCCGACGGACGGCAGTGGGCATGAGCGCAGATGTTGCCCTTGTTGGATTGGCCGTTGCCATGAAGCGTTTTCAGTCGCTCCACCCAGAGCGCGACCTGAGCGTGATGGTTACAGCGCCTAACAAGCTCGACGCCCTGTTGAAGGCGGGAAAGCTCGACTGTGCGATTGGCGATTTGCGTCTGATGACCGGAACACCAGCGGAGAAGTGGTCGCTCCGACTGGAATGGGCAGCATGTGACAACTTTGAATTCGATAGATCCCGCCGGATACCTCTTGTGCTGTTTGAGGGCGCGGCGCCGTGGCAAGACGCGATGCTGGACTCCTTGCACAGAGCCGGATGGGATTGCCGAGTAACGTTCGAAAGCGCGAGTCTGGACGCAATCCTCGCGGCTGTGCAATCGGGGCTAGGGATCGCCGCTTTACCAGTTGCAGTAATTCGGCGCTCCGCGCTCCGCCGCTTTGACGCGATCGCACTCCCGCGCGCGCCCAGGGTCGAGTTCGGAATGTTTCAATCGGCCTCGGGCGTACCGCGTAGCGTACAGACCTCGTTGGAAGCGGCATTGGCTCCGATGTTCAATTTGCCCGTCAATGGCATGGCGGGTCCGGACAAACCCGTTTCCGACGGCCCTTCCATGCAATTCCGCCTTGAGACCAGCCCCGCTCCAATCCTCCTACGACGACGCACCCAGTGCCGAGTCCGCTACAGAACCGACGGCTCTATCCTTCATGGAACTTCCCCGTGCGGCAGCGCCTGAAGCAGCACGTCACAATCTGAAGAAATGCCGGAACGGTCCAGCCCTACTTCGGCATCACGATCCGCACCGTTCCAAATCCGTTGCAGAACCGACAGCGTTCGTCCTCCATGAGCTTTCCAGAGCCGGCACACTCGACGCATTTGACTGCGATCTGGAATTCGGACGTGGTGGCGTCACGTACATTGCCGGGACTCACCTTCACGACTTCGGCGCCGTGATGCTTTCGCAACCAGGGTGCCAGTTTCCCTTCGATCCGCTCCCGATCCGCGACACCGATTTGCGTCGACAACGATGACCACCAATCCGGAATGCAGGTGTAACAAACCAGTGGGCCCGCATCGAAGAGCGCGCCGGGATCAGTGGAGCGGAAAAATTGCCGGCAGCGCGAACATCGCTTGACGCCGAGCAAAGCCAGGGCAGCGACCAAATCTTCTACATCGTGCTCGACATGTGCCAGACTCGCAATCACGGAGTCTTCCGGCGCGTCGTGAGTTCCAGCCTGTAATAACCCATTATTCGATTCTTGTTGCATCTGACGCCTCCTTCTCGTGGTTCTCATCTGTGAAGTTGCCTCGTGCCAATTCCAGCTTCTCGCTTACCCACAATCCAGGGTTACCGCCGTCTTCAGGCGGAGTCGCTAGCCGCCCGATGACTGCGCGCGGGCACTGCTGACAAAGGCGGTAAACCTCCGCGCCAACTCTGTGATGCGGTCCGCTTGCCGTAGCCGGATAGCTTCCCTTGGGATTAGCTGGGCGCCGATGCCGAGTGCGATCGCACCTGCAAGAATGAAACCAGATGCCGTCTGCTGATTTACGCCGCCGGCAGCAATGAGGGGCACGTTTGGAAACATCGCTTTCAATGCCCGAATGTAGCTATCGCCGCCCACTTGCGCGCAGGGCACAACCTTGACGAAGTCGGGACCCATCTGCCACGCCCTCATCACCTCGCTCGGCGTGAGTGTTCCTGGGATTACGACTACTCCTTCCTTCAACGCAAAGGTCACGACTTCAGAATCAAGCCCGTCACTAGCCAGGAATCTGGCGCCGGCATCCAAACAGCGGCGTGCGGTTTCCACGTCCGAGACGCCGCCGGCTCCAATAGTCACCTCAGGAACATTCTGCACGAGGTGGGAGATCACTTTGTGCGCATCGGGCACGGTCAACGTGACCTCGACTATGGGAATGCCGCCTCGAGAGATTGCTTCCGCAGCGAACAGAGCGTCTTCGCTCGAAGACACACGAACTGCCGGAACGATTCCAACTTCCTCGATGCGACTTCGTAGCTCTTGCTTGTTCACAGATCTCGCTCCTTCGGCGAGTTGTTGTGCACTCGATCATTTCACGGCAGAGTTCTCACGCCTACCGCTTCTCGAAGCTGCTCAAGAGCCAGCAGATAGGACGCGAGTGCCTGCCGATAAGCCAGTTGAGTGGCTCGATAGCTGCGCTCGGCGTCTAGAAAATCCAGCAAGCTGGCGGCGCCGCGCTGGTACGCATACTGGCTGATGTCCCGGTCTTTCTGCGCAACATTGAGATAGCCTGATTGATAAAGGGTGACCACTTTGTCGTTGGTGCGCAGACCCTCATAGGCATCACGCACATCAGTGAGGGTCTGGCCGTTGGTCGCTTTCTCCTGCTCTTGCGCCTGAGTGATGGCAATGCGCGCGTGTTCGATTTGGCCCTGGTTGCGATTGAAGATCGGAAGCGGAATGCTTCCGTAAAACGTGACGGCGCTGATGGCGTTGACATGGGAATAGTTCCCCTGCACGGTAATGTCCGGCTTGCCGATTGCTCTCTGTAGCTCGTACTGGCTCCGTGCCGCCGTTACGCTTTGTTGCGCCGCCCGCAGATCTGGGCGGTTTTGCAGAGCCTTCAATTGAAAGTCTTCCAGATTGCCCTGGAGCGGCTGGTAGTCGAAGGCGCCGGTCACATCGTAGTCCGGAGCGACGGATTCGTAGCCGAGCAACTGCCGCAAGTCAGCAAGCGCCTGAACCTTGGCCAGTTCGGCCTGCTGATGGTCGGTCTCAAACTGCAGAAGCTGCAATTTGATTTTCAGGAAGTCGTCTTCGCTGATCGCACCTTTGTTGTAGCGCAGTTCGCCGAGTTCCACTGTCTTTTGGAAGCTCTTCAGATCTGTGTCGGCGAGTTCGAGCGTCGATTCGGCAAGCTGCACATTTATAAACAGGGAGGCGACATTGAATGTAAGAGCGCGCTCGTTGTCGGTCACCAGCGAACGCGTCTGCGCCGTGATGTCTCTGGCAGCTTGCAGGCGGTGCTGCCGCTTTTTCCCGCGCTCTAACAGGTAGCTCAGGCCAATGTCGGCTTCCGAATTGTTATGCAGGTAGTCGCCAATGGACTGGCCGCCATAAACGCTCGGATTCTGGCGGGCTGGCGAACCCAGCGGCAGGTATTCCCAATCTGCAAACAAGGAAGGATTCGGCCGCAGATTGGCTGTCTTTTCGTCAGCCTCGCTCTGCTGAATCGTGGTTCGAGCCGCCAGCAGGTTGTGATTGTGCTGCAGGGCCATCTGAATGGCTTCGTCGAGCGAGATCCGGACCGGCGCAGAGGTTTGGGCTCGTGCTGGCAGCGTGAGCAGGAAGCCGGACAGCAGGACCGCGACCAGACTGAATGGGCGCGCGCTTCTCAACTCGGAGTACAAAGCCCTAACTCTCAACTGACTCCTCCGTTTCCGGGAGCTTGTCGTTGTCCCGGGCGATCCACACATACAGGGTCGGCAAAAGAACAAGGCTCATGGCCAAGGCAGCCATCAGGCCGCCTACGATGACAATCGCGAATGGGCGCTGCGAATCGGAGCCGATCGCGTGCGAAAGCGCCGCAGGGACAAGGCCGAACGTTGCCACCAGCATGGTCATCATGATGGGACGAAGCCTGAGCACAGCGCCTTCAATGGCCGCATCCACAATGGTGTAGCCTCGCGCCCGGAGCTGGTTGATGTATTCGAGCATGATGACCCCCGTCTGGACCGATACGCCGAAGAGCGCCAGAAATCCAATGCCGGACGAGACGCTGAAGTGCGTACCCGTGAGCAACAACGCCATCAATCCACCAATGGGAGCCATGGTCACGACCGTAAGAATGAGCAGCGCCCACTTCGCTGAGCGGAACATAGTGTAGAGCAGGATAAAAATCACAAGAACAGTCAGCGGAACGATCACCGCAAGGCGCGCCGAGGCCCGCTTTGCACTCTCGTACTCTCCCGACCAGTCGAGGTGATAGCCGGGCGGAAGTTTGACCTTCTGACTAATCTGGGCCATCGCGTCTTCCACCGAGCTGTTCAGGTCCCGCCCGCGCACGTTGAACGTCACGCTAACGTAGCGGCTGTTTCCTTCCCGGTAGATGTCGTAAGCGCCATCGCGAACTTCCATGGTCGTGAGCTGCGCCAGGGAGACCCGCTCCCCGGAAGGAGAGAGCAGACGAATGTTGCTGATGGCTTTAGAATCCTTGCGATAAGGCTCCTGGTAACGCACCACTATGTCGTAGCGTTCCGGAGTACCTGCGGGCAGTACCTGGCTCACCGCCTTGCCACCCACGGCGGTTTCGATCACGTCCTGTATGTCGGTAACATTGATTCCGAAGCGGGCCGCTTGTTGCCGATCGATGGTGAAGTTCAGGTTCGGCTGGCCGGTATCACGATAGAGTTTGACATCGGTGATGCCGGGTACGCGCTGCATGATGTCCGCTATCTCGTCGCCCTTCTGCTCGATAAGCCGCAAGTCATTCCCGAAGACCTTCAGGGCCAGTTGACCCTTGGTACCCGTGAGCGTCTCTCCGACGTTGTCTTCAATGGGTTGAGAGAAATTCCAGGTCGCCCCCGGGACCTTTGTGATTTCTCGATTCATGGCGGCGATGAGTTCCTCCTTGTCCTCACGGAATATGGGCCGCCATTCTGCCTTGGGTTTGAGGTCGATGAAGTACTCTGTATTCCCGAACCCGCCGGTGTCAGTTCCGTCATCCGGCCGGCCGATTTCGGAGACTACTTGCTTGGCTTCAGGGAACGAGGAAAAGATCAAGCGCGCCTGGTTCATAAAGCGCGTGCCTTCGGTGAGGCTTGTGCTTTGCGCCAGGGTACCGCGGGCCCAGATCGAACCTTCATCCAGATGAGGAAGAAACTCCGAGCCAATGACTCCGCTGAAACCCAGAAACAATGTGACCAACAAACAAGCCACACCAACGCCGACGGTAAGAGTGCGATGCCCCACGCACCAGCGCAGGCGCCGCCGATAGCTTTCGGTCAGAAATGCCAGGACCGGGTTGTGCGACTCCTTGACGCCGCGGCGAAACAGCGTGCTGGCAAGAACCGGGGCAATCAGGATGGAAAACGTCATCGCGCCGAGCAGGGCGAACGCGACCGTCCAGGCCATGGGCCGGAACAGGCGTCCTTCCACACGTTGCAGTGTGAAGATGGGCATGTAGGCGGTGATGATGATGAGGATGGCGTAAAACACCGGGCGTTGCACTTCGTGCGCGGCTTCCCGGATGGTCTGGTCGGGAGTCTTAAAGATCAGAGTGGTACGGCCTGAAGTGGAAGAACCATTCTTGCGAAGGCTCATACGCCGAACAATGTTTTCCACCATGACAACTGCACCGTCCACCACCATTCCAAAATCCAGAGCCCCCAGCGAGAGCAGGTTGACAGGAACTTTGGTCAAGTCGAGCAGGATGGAAGCAAAGAAGAGTGCAAACGGTATGGTTAACGAAACGATGAGTGCGGCGCGGGCATCGAGTAGAAAAAGGAACAGGATGATTGTCACCAGAATCATCCCTTCGCCCAAGTTGTGCAGCACGGTGTCCAAAGTGAAGGCCAGCAGATCGCTGCGGTCGATCATCCGCTCCAACCTCACGCCCGGTGGGAGACCGCCATGGTTGAGTTGCTCCACTTTGGCGTGAAGTTTCTCCAGCGTCGGTCCCGAGTCGGCGCCCTTGCGCATCATCACCTGCGCGAAGATCACATCGTCGTTGTCCATGATCTTGCCGTCTTTCCGACGGATGGCCCTTCCTTCGTGGCCCAGGCGGACCTTCGCTCCCTGGCTCACGTCCGCGATGTCTTTTACGCGAAGAGGAGTCCCGGACTTCGTGGTCAAGACCGTCTGCTCGACGTCTTTCACGTTGCTGAAGAGACCAAGCGTTCGAACGTTCATCTGCTGTACGCCGGTTTCGACGAAGTTGCCGCCGGCGTTCACGTTGTTGTTCGCAAGTTGCTGTTCCACCTGGCCAATGCTCAGGCCGTATGACACCAGCTTGTTGGGATCCACGCGCACCTGATATTCCCGCGTCGTGCCCCCGAAGGTGCTGACGTCAACGATGTCTTGAACGGACTTGAGTTCCTTGACGACAGTCCAATCCTGGATCGACCGGAGATCCATGATGTCAATCTGCGGATTGGTGCTTCTCAGCACATACCAATAGATCTGTCCCGTAGTACTCCAGTCGGTTCCCATGGAAGGCTGAAGGCCGGGGGGCAAATCGGCTTGAGCCATCCGCTCCATGACCTTCTGGCGGTTCCAATCATTGTCCGAGGCATCGTCGAAAACCAATAGCACGAACGACAAGCCGAAAATCGATTCGGACCGGAGATGCGAGAGATGGGGGATTCCATTCATCTGGATTTCAATCGGAATCGTGACCTGTTGTTCCACCTCCTCGGCCGCCCTGCCCGGCCATTGCGTGATGATGGTTGCGTAGTTATCGGCGATGTCCGGATACGCCTCGACGGGCAAGTTATGAAAAGAGATAGCTCCCCAACCAAGCGCCAGGATCGCGAGCGCTAACACCACGAACCGGTTGTTGAGTGCAAAATCTACGAGGGCGCGAATCATTCTCTATGCTTGTTCCCCGGCGGGCATGAAGTTGTCACGGTTTCCCTTACTGCTCAATCGTGTGTTCGAGGAGCAATGCGTTCGCGACCACTTGCTGACCTGGCGCTAGCCCTGACTTGATCTCCACCATGTTGTTTGGTTGGAGGTCTCCGCCAACAACTTCCACGCGGCGGAACTTCTGACCCGGCGCGGGCACGTACGCCCAGTCGCGGTCGTGCATGTGCAATATCGCGCTGGCCGGAACTATTGTGTAGGTCTCTTTCTTCTGGCGATGAAAAGTGGCGGTGGCAAACATGCCGAGGCGGATCATTCCAGGGTTCGGCACCTCGATGCGCACCTTCGCTGTCCGAATGCTGGGATCGAGAATGGCGCCAATGTTGCTGATGCGCCCCTTAATCACCTTGTCGGGATATGCATTCAACTGGACCTCGGCAGCTTCGCCGACGCTGACGTTGGGCAAATCGTTCTCGTACACGTCGCAAACTACCCAGACGTAAGACAGATCTGAAATCGTGAAAGGGTTTGAACCCAAAGCCTGCACTCCGGCGGCATTTGTCACTTGCTGATCGGTGATCACTCCCGCAATCGGCGCGTACACCTCCACGACAGCGCTCGGCTTATCGGGATCATTCCCCAACAACCGGAGATGTTCCGCCATGGTCTCAACATCCACTTTGGCTTTGTCTTCAGCGTCCTGGGCAATTTGAAGATCATTCATCGAGATGGCGCCGTGGTCGTACAGTTCCTTCGCACGCTGCAGTTGTGTGCGCGCCAGAGTCTCATCAGCCACGGCCTTGCGGTAATCGGAGAAGCCGCCGGCGACATCGTTGCTGCGAACGCTCAACAATAATTGTCCCTTCTTGACGGTGTCGCCCAACCGCGCGTGAATCGCAACCACACGACCTGTGGCCAGCGAGATGACAGGAACGTTCCGAGAAATGTCAGGGTTCACCGTGCCCGTGACGACCAGTTTTGGAGTGGCTGAGTATGCAACCGTTGCAGCGAGCGGATACTGCTCCGGATGGTCAACCGAGAAAAGGTTGACGTCCGTATCGGCTACAACCGTAGAAGGAGGAGGCGCCTCCGATGCCGGATTCCCATGCGCGCTGCTGCACCCGCTCAGAAGGAGCAGGGCGATCAAGACAAGACCAAATTCCAGACCCTTGTTTTTCATGTGTAATTCATTTGCCTAAGCGGGTTGAATGCATTCCGGGTAACGTCCCATAAAACTGCAGTTACGCCACCCGAACAGCTACAAGGGGAGGACCGAGAGGCAGCGTCTAGAGCTGGAAACGGGCTTCGCACGCTGCCCCGTTCGGTCGTGCTTCATCCTTGCTTAAACAACCGAAACCAATGGTGCAGGGAATCAGAACTTGACCATGATGGCCAGCCTCAGGGTTCCTTCGTCTTTTCGCAAGTCCGGGCAGAAACCGGTGCTTCCTGCAACACAGGTGAAACCCGGCGTCGGGGACAAGAACGGCCCCGGCACAAACGTAGTGTCTCCCACTAAAGATCCAGCGCCTGGGTTTGGAACCGTGCTAGGAGTGCCGTTGACGCCAGGCGTTATCCCGCCGCGACCTGAAAAATAACCTACGTTTGCGTGGCGATAGCCGTACTCCCAGCGGAAGGTGATGTACTGTTTCGGCATCCAGTCGAAGGTGATCGAAGTATCCCAAGCTTTGAAGGGGTCGCCCGGATTCGCCGTAAAGTACGGCGTTCCGGAGAGCGCATCCGCTCCATTGATGGGTGGGAGCAGCGCTAGATAGCGGCCCGGATTGTTCATCTGCCCGCCGCCGAGTGTAAGTCCATACAGGTCCTTCTTGAACCACCAGCGGTTGTAAGCCATCCAGCCTAGAAATGCTTGCTTGTGAGCAGTAATGTTGCCCGATCCATCTTTTTTATCTCCAAAGCAAGCCACGCCGCCGCCGTATTCGCAACCGAGATCGCCCGTAAACGAGAACGCCATCTTGTCGAGAGTTTTCTCAGGATGATCGTAGTACTTGACTTCGACACTGTCGTCGGTGTGAATGCGACTGCGGCCTAGGCTACCGTTACCGGCACCCAAGGTATCTTCACCCATGCCGTAGTCGTTGAAGACAAGCGCCAGCCACGGCTTCGGACGGTACAGAATCTGTCCGCCCAGGCCGGGGTGGTGACCGAACCTGCCATAGGATTGCCACCCGTTGATGATCCACGGCTCAATCTTTAGCTTCTCGGTAGGAAACCACTGAATGCGCAGCCCGTTGAAGAACCAGGGCGTGTTCGACGACACATAGGACGGTTGATATGCCCAGTTATCGAAGTTGTAATAACTGAACAGGCCGATGTACGAGACGAAAATTCCAGCGTCGATGTTGAGCCCATGGTTGACGTCGAAGTGGTACCCACCGTACGCTTCAGAAAAATATTTGTAGGCTCCACGCAGGTCCCATTGGCCGCGCCCAGGACTGGCGTCGTTCCTTGGCGTCGTGACGCCGAACATCCCTCCCATGGTCAAGACCCGGCCGCGAACATTCTGCCAGTGGAAGTCGCCGCCGAAGCTGATCTGCTCCACCTGAATTTCGTTCGACCGGAAGATTTCGCTCGACCCGCCAATGGTGTCATCTTGGGGATGGTTGAAGCTGCTGACGAAGTTCGTATCAAATCTGATTTCCGGGGTGAAAAATTTCGAATCCCAGACTGCGTCTTTGTTGCGCGCATTGCCGTTGAGCCAAGTCCAGTCCGCATAAGCAAAAGGCACGCTAGGTTCCGGTTTCTCGGGCTTCGCCGCCGAGGAGTCGCCCGCTTGTGCCGCTGTTACCGCAGGCGCTGCCGGAGAGGGGGAAGCCTCTGCCGCTTTTGCTGGACCTCCTGCCGGAGATGGCTCTGTCGCCTCGGTACGACTCTTGAGTTCCGCTTCGAGTTCGTCGATGCGCGCTTTCATCAACTCAAGTTCCTTCGTGACTGCGTCCGGTACCGCCGGGTCCGCGGCTGTTGCCGAAGGCTTGGACGGCGTTCCGCTCGCCGCGCTCGCATCCGTTGTGGCTCTATCCGGCGCGGGCTGCGCGGGCTCCCGCAACTCAGCCACTTTCGGCGAAGTCTTGTCCTGCGCTGGAGCCTGAGCGTATCCAAACGGGCTCTGCGCCAATCCGAGAGTCAACACAAGTGCCAGAGGAAATGCTGAGACTGGCCGTGTCTTACTTGTCAGAATTGTCATGCTTCTCACAATCCGACCTGTTGCTGGTTTGAAGTTGGTGTCCATTACGCTCCTTATCCTTCGATTCCATTGCATGGGAAGCCCCGTAAAGAGAGAACAAAGAAACCATAAAATGTTCGTAAACGCCCCGCGGCCTCTCTTGTTCACGAAGCTCAATCGGGTTCACCTCGTGCTCCGGAGGTCGAACTTCGATGACGGAAGATAGAATGCAACGCGTGAAGAAACCGTGAAGAGCGCTATCAAATGTTTGATTGCCCGTCATAAATGTTTTAGTTCCAGTGATTAGTGTGCTATTGACGCGCGCCTGACATGCGCAAACCGATTTCTTGCAGAGATCGGCACTTGCTCTTCATGCCTTCTTCATTTCGTTCCGAGTAGTTTGGGATTCAAGCAGATCGCGGAGCGCATGCTGCACGGAGAGAAGGAACATGAAGAACAAGCGTCACAAGGTTGCACGGCGAATGGCGTTGGCCGTTCTGTCTTTGGTTGTGTTGTCTGGAACTCTTGTCGTCGAAGCGAGGGCGGAGCCTTCAGCGAGCCTAAGCAAGAAAGAACTTAAGACTCTGTTGACGACAGCTAAATCGCCCGCAGACCATCAACGGATTGCGGCGTACTACCGGAGTAAGGCGGAGCGATTGACGGCTAAAGCGCAAGAATTCTCGGCGGAGGCAGACCGTCTTGCCACTCAGCCAGCGACAGTGGAATCGAAGCAGGGTATTTCCTGCAATTGCGCGAGTCACTATCGCTATTGGTCGAAGCGATACGCTCAGGAGGCCAAGGATTCCGAAACCTTAGCGGCGCAACAAGAGCAGCTCACTCAGAACTACCAAGCCAACGCGGCACAGAAGTAGTTCGATCGGGGGCGGCCAATCCACTGCCCTCCATCACTGCTCTCCGTCAGACGGATTATAGAAACGGTAACCCACCCATGGCTCGGTCAAGATGTATGTGGGCTGCGCGGGGTCTTCTTCAATCTTCTTTCTGAGCGTCTTCACGTACGATCGCAAGTACTCGAGTTCCTTTCCATACTCCGGACCCCACACCGTCCGCAACAGTTTGGCATGGGTCAGTGGCATTCCCTGATTCCTCATCAGCAGCGCCAGTAAATCAAATTCCGTAGGCGTGAGATGAACCACCTGGCCCGCTTTGCGGAATATTCGACGGTCGAAATCGATTTCTAAGTTTCCGGCTCGGAGCGTCGTCGCAAGTGTATCTTCGGCAACAGTGCGCCGAAGCACTGCGTGAAGCCGGGCAACCAACTCGCCGAATCGGATGGGTTTCGTGATGTAATCATCCGCTCCCGCCTCCAGCGCCTGCACCATGTCGTTCTCCGCATCTCGCACCGTTACCATGACGATTCCGATATGGGGCAGAAGCGTGCGAATTCGGCGGCAAGCCCCAACCCCTCCCATTCCGGGCATGTTGATATCGAGCAGGACCAAGTCGAATCCGCCATCGGGAACCATGTCAATGGCTTGCTCCCCACTGACCGCCTCTTCAACGCTGAACCCGCGAGCCGCTAGAGATGTTTGCAACACCTTGCGCAAAGCTAGTTCGTCGTCAACTACCAATACATTGAATCTTCGTGTCATGATCCGACTCACCTTGTGTATTTGCAATCGAAAATCGAAATGCAATGCCTCCTTCATTGTTGTTCCGATCGAGAGTCACATTGCCGCCATGTGCGGCCGCAATCTTTCGGGCAACGTACAAGCCCAGCCCCGAACCGGGCGCCGACTTCTGCGCATTGACGCCGCGGTAGAAGCGCCGAAAGATCTTCGCTTGTTCGCTCGATGGAATAGAACTCCCGCTGTTCCAAACGCACACAGAAGTTGCTTCGCCGGCTGAGTCGAGTGAGACTGCGATGTCCGATCCCGGC
>JADGNQ010000446.1 GCA_017883385.1 Candidatus Sulfotelmatobacter sp. | reverse complement strand
GCGGATCCTGCAAGAGCGCCGCGATCGTTTCGGCTAGCCAGACTCCCTCCAGCTTCGACTCCTCGACTACCACCGCGGCTCCGTGCTTCGCCAGGGCTTCCGCGTTGACGCGTTGATGATCATCAGCCGCGCGTGGGAACGGAACAAGAACGGCCGGCTTCCCTGCTGCGGCGATTTCCGCAACCGTGCTCGCCCCGGACCGGCATACCACCAGATCAGCACGCGCGAACGCCGCTGGCATGTCTTCGATGAACTTGAAGACCTCAGCAGCCTCGCCCAAGGACTGATAGGCTGCCAGCGCGTCATTATAGTCACGCTCGCCGGTCTGGTGGAGGATGTGAATGCACGGCGCCTCGCGCTGCAACACGGGCAAGCAGCGAATCATCGCATCGTTGATGGCGTGTGCGCCCTGGCTGCCGCCGAACACGAGCAGAGTCGGAGTCCCGCCACGCTTGGGCGCGATCTCGAAAAATGCCTGCCGCACGGGAACGCCAGTCACCTCGGCATGGCGAAAATATTTCGCCGTTTCTTCGAAATGCACTGCCGCACCAGTTACGAATCGCGCGACCATCCGGTTAGCAAATCCCGGCACCACGTTCGGCTCGAAGGCCAGCGTCGGAATGTGCTTGACCACCGCCGCCAGCATCGCGGGGCCCGATGCGTATCCGCCCACTCCTATTACTACGTCGGGAGCGAATTGGTTCAGCATTCGGCCCGCGTCCCAAACGGCGCGCGGCAGGTCGAACGCCGTTTTCAGCCGCGTCATCAGGCTGACATTTTTCAGGGCGCCGACGCGCACGAGTTGAAGAGGAAATCCCGCGGCCGGGACCAGCCGGTTCTCGATGCCGCGCGCGGTCCCGATGAACAGCACCTCCGCGTCGTAGCTTTTCTTGAGTTGATTGGCGATGGCCAGGGCCGGGATCACGTGTCCGCCGGTACCGCCGCCCGCCAGGATTGCGCGCATGGAGTGACTATAAACTACGAGCCCCGGTGAGCCGGGTGTGTCAGATCGGAAGATTGCAGATTTGCGATTTCAGATTTCAGATTCAACTGCAAAGACGCGACGCGTTAAATCTGAAATCTACAATCTGAAATCTACAATCGGTCTGCGTCACTCCGCTTGCTTGGTGATGTTCAGCAGCACGCCGACGCACGCCAGAGTTACGAACAGCGATGATCCGCCGTATGAAACCAGCGGCAAGGGGATCCCTTTGGTCGGCATCATGCCCAGCACGACGCTCATGTTGATGAACGCTTGCAGCACAACCATGCTGGTGATGCCAACGGCGAGGTAACGGCCGAAGACATCTTCGGTGCGCCACGAGGCGCGCATGCCGCGCCACAGGAAAATCGCGAACAAGGCGACGACGAACATGGCGCCGACCAGGCCCAACTCTTCAGCGGTTACGGCGAAAATGAAATCTGTGTGGGGCTCGGGCAGGTAGAAGAGCTTCTGTTTGCCCTCCATCAGGCCCATGCCGGTCACGCCGCCCGTGCCTACGGCGATCAGCGACTGGATAATGTGGAAGCCGGTCTTCTGGCGGTCGGCGTAGGGATTCAGAAACGCGAGAATGCGGTCGCGCCGCCAGGCCACATGAAAGATCAGCAGGTACAGCGGCAAAAGCGACGCGCCGAACGCGTACGCAAAATAGCGCATGCGCATTCCAGCTACGTAGAGAATGCAGACCACGATTCCGGCACAGGCAATCGCGGTACCGAGATCCGGTTGCATCACAATCAGCCCCAGGAACACCAGCACTGGCGCGGCCGCCGGCAGCAGCGTGTTCCGGACGTCATCGATCGTCTTGGCGCGACTCTCCAGGAAGTAGGCCAGAAACAGAATCAGCACCGGCTTGGCCAGTTCTGACGGCTGGAAAGAAAAGCCGCCGGCGTGAATCCAGCGGTGCGTGTTGTGGGAGCGGTCGAGGAAGAAGACGGAAATCAGCAGCAGCGTGGTCACGCCCATCAGCGAGAACACAATCGCGGGATGCTTGTAGCGGCGGTAGTCCACGCGCATGGTGACGACCATGGCCATCAGTCCTGTCACGGCCCAGACCAACTGCTTCGACAGGAATGCGTACTCCGAACCGAAGCGCTCCCGGGCCATAACCGCCGACGCCGAAAACACCATCACCAGCCCCACAAACACCAACAGCATGGTCACGGTAAACAGCCAGCGATCGACACTCACACGCTTCGCCATGGAACTTCATTTCACCACGGAGGGACGGAGAGGGCACGGGGATTGTTGATGGTTGATTTCTGAATGTTAACTGTTTTGGTTCCCGGGGAAGCGTTTGTCATCCTGAGCGAAGCGAAGGACCTATGTATTCCCCGGCCAGTTGCAGAGGTCCTTCGCGGCACAGAACGCCGCTCAGGATGACAGCGCGTGGAAATCAGAATCAGGGCTTAGCGGCTTCGCCAGCCAACAACCGGACGATCTCTTTGAACAGCTTTCCGCGATGCTCGTAGCTCTTGAACTGATCGAAACTGGCACAGGCGGGGGCTAGCAGGACCACGTCGCCGGACTGCGCTACGGCGTTGGCTTTGCGGATTGCGTTCTCGAGCGTTTCGGCGTGGACGAGTTCGGGGCCGCCGTTTTTCGACGAGGTAATTTGCGACTCGATCTTCGCCGCCGCCGCACCGATCGTGTATACGCGCTTCACGCGCTGGCGCAGCAGGTCGTTGAGCACGGTGTAATCGCTGCCCTTGTCTTTGCCGCCGAGAATCAGGTGGATGTTCGCGGGGAACGACTCCAGCGCCTTGATGGTCGCGTCGACGTTGGTGGCCTTGGAATCGTTGTAGTAGTCGACGCCGCGGATGGTCGCCACAAACTCCAACCGGTGTTCGACTGCCTTGAAGTCGCGGACCGCCTGCCGGATCTTCTCTGGCGCGCAGCCCATCAGAGCGCCGGCGCACACTGCCGCCAGCACGTTCTCCAGATTGTGCGCACCCTTCAGCGGAATCTCGGAAGCAAGCATGATCTCGCGCTGCTGGCCTGCCGCGTCGCGGAACACGATGTTGCCGTCGCGGACCCACGCGCCTTGCTGCACTTCTTTCTGCCGGCTGAACCAGAACACCTGCGCGCGAGTTCGAGCCGCCATCGTCACGCAGGTCGGGTCGTCGGCGTTGAGCACGGCGAAGTCGCTTCCCTGCTGGTTTTCGAAGATGCGCGCTTTCGCGTCGACATAGACTTCAAACGTCCGGTGACGGTCGAGATGATCCGGCGTCACGTTCAAGACGACCGCTACTTTCGGACGGAAAGTCTGAATCGTCTCCAGTTGAAAGCTCGAGACCTCCAGCACGATGACAGTTTCCGGCTTGGCGCGCTCGGCCAGTGAGATGGCAGGCGTGCCGATGTTGCCGCCGACCAGCGCGGAGAAGCCCGCGGCCGTCATGATCTCGCCTGTGAGCGTGGTGGTCGTGGTCTTGCCGTTTGATCCGGTGATGGCGACGATGGGGCCGGGCAGGAACTGCGCTGCGAGTTCAATCTCGCCAATCACGCTCTCGCCCAGCGAGCGCGCCTGCACCAGCGGCGGAGCGTCCACTGGAACGCCGGGACTGACCACGATCAAGTCCTGCCCACGGAAGGTACGGTCGCCGTGGCCGCCGGTCTCGACCGTAATGCCATGGTCGAGCAGCACGGGGATTTCGTTGCGCAGTTCGTCACCGCTCTTGGTATCGGAGACAGTCACCTTCGCGCCGTGCGCCTTCATAAACAAGGCCGACGCCACCCCGGACTTTCCCAGGCCAACGACCAGCACGCGTTTGTTATTGAGTTCCATCTGAATTCATTTCACCACAGAGGACACAGAGACACAGAGGAAAAACTAAATTCTATTTCTTGCCCTTCTCTGTGACTCTCTGAGTCTGTGGTGAACAATCATCGCAGTTTCAGCGTGGTTAGCGCGAACAGGGCGAAGACCAGCGACGCGATCCAGAAGCGCACGATGATCTTCGACTCCGACCAGCCCAGCAACTCGAAATGATGATGCAGGGGCGCCATTTTGAAAATGCGCTTCTTGCGCAGCTTGTAGGAGCCGACCTGCAGGATCACCGACATCGCTTCGATCACGAACACGCCGCCGATAAACGGGAGCAGCAGTTCCTGTTTGATGATGACGGCGACCGTACCGATCGCGCCGCCCAGGGCCAGCGATCCCACGTCGCCCATAAAGACTTCGGCGGGATGCGCGTTGTACCAGAGAAATCCAATCGACGATCCGACCATCGCCCCGCAGAATATGGTCAACTCGGCCACTTGCGGCATGCGCTGCAATTCCAGATAGGTTGCGAAGGTGGCGTGGCCGCTGACGTAGGTCAGCACGGCCAGCGCGGCCGCCGCGATCACGGTGCATCCGATGGCCAGTCCGTCAAGGCCGTCGGTGAGATTCACCGCATTGCTCGATCCCACAATTACGAAGGCCACGAAAGCAATGAAGGGGAGAAACGCCAGGAACCACAGATGCGGAAACCGCTCTAGGCTTTGCACCACCAGATCGGGATGGAACTGCTTGAAGAAAGGCACGATCAGCCTGGTGGAATAAATGTTGTAGGTCTGCATGGCGATCAGCATGGAAGCGATCACGATGCTGGTGGCGATCTGCAGTCCTAACTTGGCGCGCCCGGTCAGACCCAGGTTACGGCGATGCGCCACCTTGCTGTAATCGTCGGCGAATCCGATGGCTGCGAACGCGCAGGTGGAGAACACGGCAATCC
The DNA here is from genome assembly GCA_017883385.1 of Candidatus Sulfotelmatobacter sp. GTDB lineage: Bacteria > Acidobacteriota > Terriglobia > Terriglobales > Acidobacteriaceae > Sulfotelmatobacter. Next base: position 27,044 of record JADGNQ010000446.1, on the reverse strand, counting down.
ACACGAAGCGGTTACTCAGGTCGGCCCAAAGCAATGTGGGGACGACGATCGCGATTACGATCAGCAGTCCGCCCATGGTGGGCGTGCCGGCTTTCTTCTGATGAGCTTTCGGGCCTTCCTCGCGAATGTATTGTCCGATCTGGAAATCGCGCAGGCGACCGATAACCAGCGGACCCACGATCAGCGCTGTGAAAAGCGCGGTGAGGCTGGCGAACGCAGTACGGAAAGTGACGTAGCGAAAGATGCGGAAGGGCGCAACGTAATGTTGCAGCTTGACGAACAACAGCCAGTAGAGCAATCAGCCTCCGAACTACAGCTCTTAGCTTTTAGCTTTTAGCTCTTAGCTTCTCTTTCCATGCGTCGAGCGCCTTTTCCAGCTTCACTCCGCGCGACGCTTTCAGAAGCACTATGTCGCCGTCGCGCGTTTCGCGGGCCAGCCACTCACCCGCTTGCTCGGGCGTCGAGACGAACTCAGCATGCATTCCTGCCTGCCGTGCGCCTTCCACCATCGCCTGCGCCAGGCCGCGCACGCCCAAGAGAACTTCTATCTTCTTCTCGGCGATATGCTGGCCCGCGGCACGATGCATCTCTGCTCCCGCCGGTCCGAGTTCGAGCATTTCGCCCGCGACCACAATACGCCGCCCGGCCTTCATCGCGGCCAGGGCATCAACCATGGCGTTGAGCGCCTTCGGATTGGAATTGTAGCAATCGTTGATGACCGTGATGTTACCCAGTTGGAGAACCTGCCCACGCTTGTCGGTTGGGGTAAGAGTCGCGAGCGCGGCAACGGCCTCCGATGGCTTTAGCCCGCGAGCGATGCCCACGGCGACCGCCGCCAGCGCATTCAGGATGTTATGTTCTCCTACGAGCGCTAAACGCGCGTGCTCGCGGCCGTTAGCCATGACCACATCGAACTCCGAGCCCTCCGTCCCGCGGGATTGAACATTCTCGGAGCGGATATCCGCGGTTGCGCGAGTTCCGTACGTGATCACCTTACCCTTGAAGTCGCGTCCGAATTGCGAGACGTATTCATCGTCAGCGTTGAGAACGGCCGTCCCACTGTGAGGAAGCGATTCAATCAATTCGTATTTGGCCCGGGCAATGCAAGCGAGCGAATCGAAGAACTCCAGGTGTACGGGAGCGACGTTGGTGACCACGCCGATCTCTGGACGAGCGATCTTGGCAAGGGCGCGAATCTCGCCGGCGTGCGACATGCCCATTTCGATCACGGCTACATCGTGTTCCGGTTCCAGCTTCAACAGCATGAGGGGCAGTCCAAAATGATTATTGAAGTTGCCTTCGGACCTGAGCACTCGGAATCGCGTGCTTAGAACGTGCGCGATCGCCTCTTTGGTCGTGGTCTTGCCGGCTGAGCCGGTGACGCCGACCAGGGGCTTGCCCCAAACCTTCCGCACCGCGGTGGCCAGCGTTTGCAACGCTACCAGCGTGTCGTCGACTGCCAGCAGCTGCGTCTTCTCAGGATAGCGATGCAATTGATCTTTGCGCACCACTGCCGCGGCAGCGCCCCTTTCAAGAGCGGCGTTCACGAAGTCGTGGCCATCGAGGCGCTCGCCTTTGACGGCGAAGAAGAGTTCTCCGGCACCCACTGTGCGTGAGTCGATGGAATATGCCTGCGCAATGTCGTCGCGCGGAAAATCTCCCGCAGCGGAAGTAAACTCACCGATCTTGGCCAACGTCAGCTTCATCTGTGGCGCTCAAACCCCTCCCTTTTCCAATTCAAGTATTTCCAATTGCCCTGCCCTTGGCGGATCATGTCGGGGCTGAGCGAGATCGACAACAGTTCCATCAGAGAACCTCACTTTCTCTCCGAAGTAGCCGAAAACTGGCCGCCAGCCGCTCTTTGCCCGCGGCCCGAAAACCTTCCAGCCCGGAATCGCAACAAGTTGATCCTCGCTCACTGTCACCGACGCACCGACTTGCAAACCATCCTTTGTCTTGAAGTGCTTGTCTTGGATCGATAGGTACTTAATGCGCAGATTGTCTCGCTCGTACCCGACAGCTACATGAACGCCCTCGACTGTCAGAAATTCGCACGGGTACGTCTGAGATGGTGTCGCTACGCACTCCAGCGACCTCCCAGAGATCTCGTCTTTATTGAGTCGTGCGCCCAAGTCGATTTGATCCAAGGTCGAGATCAACACCACACAGACAAGAAAGACCGCATTGGTCAACATTGGATTTCTCCGCGGTAATGGCGCACTCTAGTGCGCCCCTGTTACAGCCTCGCATTCAAATCCCGCCACTTTCAGCGCTTCGCGCGCTACCTCAACGTCATCGAACGGAAGCGATCCTTCGCGCGTGACCTGCACTTTCTCGTGGCCTTTTCCTGCCAGCAGCACAATGTCTCCGGGGCGCGCTTCGCCGATGGCGAGAGCAATCGCCTTGCGGCGGTCGACTTCGACACTGTACTTCACTCCGGTCCTTTGAAGTCCCACCAGCGCGTCGTTGATGATCGCCCGGGGATCTTCACCGCGCGGATTGTCGGACGTGAGCACGACAAAATCGCTGCCGCGCCCGGCAGCCTCGCCCATGAGCGGACGCTTGGCGCGATCGCGATCGCCTCCGCAACCGAACACGGTCAGCACTCTGGCGGCGGCTCCGGTGCGCGAGACGAACTCCCGGGCCAGCGCGGTGAGATTGCGCAGGGCATCGTCGGTGTGAGCGTAGTCGACGACAACGGTGAAGGGCTGGCCGCAATCGACGCATTCAAATCTTCCTGGCACATGCGTGAGCGACTCGACGCCGCGTGCAATCGCCTGCGATCCGCACCCGCGCGCATAGCATGCGGCTGCCGCGGCCAGAATGTTGTAGACGTTCACGCGCCCGATCAGCGGGGAGAAGACGGCGATCTTTTCTTTCTCTTGCGGCGTAGCCATGTCGAAGCGCGTGCCGCGCGGATGGATCTCCACGTTCTCGGCGTGGAAGTCGCCGCGCTCCAATCCGTAGGTCAGCACGACCGCACTGCGCTTGCGGCTGAAAGCGGCCAGCTTCGCGCCATATTCATCGTCAAGGTTCGTGACGCAAGCCCGCGGCGCATCCGTGCCGCAGCCTTCAAAGAGCACTCGCTTGGCCGCGAAGTATTCTTCCATCGTCTTGTGATAGTCGAGATGGTCGCGCGTCAGGTTGGTGAACACCGCGACGTCAAAGGGGACGCCGAACACGCGCTCCTGCGCCAGTGCATGCGAGGAGACTTCCATGACTGCGTCGGTCGCACCCAGGCCCAGGGCCTCGCTGAAAATGCGGGCCAATTCGAGCGCTTCCGGAGTGGTATGCGGCGCGGGATAGACGTTGCCGGCCACGTGATATTCAATGGTCCCGATCAAAGCGCTCTTGCGCCCGGCGGCGGTGAGTATTGACTCGATGAGGAACGCAGTCGTGCTCTTCCCGTTCGTGCCGGTGATTCCTGTGACTGCAATGCGCTCGGCCGGACGTTTGTAGAAATTGGAGCTCAGCCGTGCCAGAGCGCGCCGCCCGTGCGGCACGACGACCCAAGCCACTCCTTCGCGGGGCTTCTCGGTCTGCGAATCGGTAACCACCGCAACCGCCCCGGCTTGAATGGCCTGGTCAATGAAGCGGTTGCCGTCGGAAGTCTCGCCGCGCATGGCCACGAACGCGCATCCGGGCTTCACTCGGCGCGAGTCGTATTCCACACCGGTGACGTCCGGGTTCCCGCTTTGGCCGAGAACCTCCGTGCCATCCAGCAGATGTTGGAAGGTCATTGCTGGGAATTATAGGGCACGGCGATTTCGTGGGCGCAGCAACTAGCGGAAGGATTCGCAGACACTTTGTTCGTAAAACGGAACAAGAGCTCGTCTTATGCCGCGAGTTCCGTGTTTACGGACTAGAATTCGGCCCCGGAGTTGACCCGATGAGTGAAGCTTTGCCGCAGGCCGGCGGTGAACTCCCAGCGAAGGGTGCACCCGACGTTCCTTATGCCACCCGCTGCACCGCAGCGTGGGGTGAGATCTCTCAGAGAATCGCATTGCGCCAGCAGGTTTATCGGCATTTTGCCACGGTGAGCATGACCGCGATCGTCGCGGTGATTGGAGTTTGGGCAAAGGGGGGTGAGCCCGCGTTCCGTGCGGTCGCCGAATGCGGAGCTGTCGCCTTGGTCGTATATTCCTGGGCCTTTGCCTTGTGGATCAGAAACAACCGCGACATGGTTGATCTTCTTGGCGTCTATTGCAAGATGCTTGAAGGTGGCTTTAAGAAGGACCGCAAACCAGAAGAGATTTGCCCCCACGAAGCAGGGCACACCGAGGACGCCGGATGGATTGTGCTTTCGAGGCACTATGGCCGTTTCTCTGACTTCGCCGCCGTTATGTTGGCCCTCACCTCAGCGGCGCCGGCCTTGTATTTCGGGGCCGTCCACTATCTGGCCAGGGAATGGTCGCGTTCGGCGGCTATGTTTATCCTCGGACTCGTTGGGATGGCCTCTGCCGTCTTTGTGGGGGTAAATCCAATCGTCCGGCGAAAAATCGCGGGCTATGATCCTGACATCGTGAAAGAAAAAGGCAACCGGTTGAGATCGAGGCGGACTCCATAACATCGCGTTCACGTCGGCTGCGACGTTCGTTACCAATGTCACGTTTCCCCGCCCTTCTGTCCGCGCTACATTAGCTCCATGAGTACCGGAACCGGCTCCGCCAAATACCGCTGTGCCCAGTGCGAACAGGTTGAAGGTTCGTGTGATTGCGAGAAATTCTGCTGCCTTTGCCAGACTCTGATGGACGTCCGCATTTGCGACGACGGCCTGATGTATTGCGAACCATGCCGCAGGGCCTGCGGCTACAAGACCTCGGAATAGGCAGAGACTTCCAACGGGCGATCCAAAAGGTGCGCGCCGCGCCCTCCTCACCTCAGCTATGTCGCTTCCGCTCAATGTCCCCGTGAACATTCCTGTTGTGCAGACGATGCGACACTTCTAATCTGATAGCGATGCCTGCTTCGTGACTTGGCAGGTTGAGCACTCTTAAGGCAGAATAGTTCGTTTTGCTTCACGCCCTTAGTTTTTGGGCCCTCCCGAGGAGATGTCATGGCTACCACGATGCACGTCAGCGACGTGGCCGAGTTGCTGAGCGACGGCAGGACGCACTTCAATCTCTCCCCAGCGGTGCTGGTGGAGCATTCCGTGCGCCGCAACGAGGCCAAGTTGGCGGCCAACGGCGCCATCGTGGGGTATACGAATCGCACGGGCCGGTCCCCAAAAGACAAGTTCATTGTCAAAGACGAGACCACCGCACACACGGTCGCCTGGGGTGGAGTGAATGCGCCGTTTGAGCCGGGGAAATTTGACTCGCTTTACGCGCGGGTCATGGAGCATCTGCGCGGGCGGGAGCTTTTTGTGCAGGACCTTTTCTGCGGCGCCGACCCCGCGTACCGGTTGCCGGTTCGGATTGTGAACGAATACGCCTGGCACAACCTGTTTGTGCGGCAGTTATTCCTGCGTCCGACGGCGGAGGAACTCAAGAACCATCATCCCGAGTTCACCGTCATCTCGGCTCCCGAGTTCAAGGCGGATCCCAAGCACGACGGCGTGAACTCCGATGTCTTCATCCTGCTGAATTTCACCCGCCGCACCGTGCTGATCGGCGGAACTTCGTATGCCGGTGAGATGAAGAAGTCCATTTTCAGCATCATGAACTTCCTGCTGCCGTCACGGAACGTTTTCCCCATGCACTGCTCGGCCAACGTTGGGCACAACGGTGTGAGCGCGCTCTTCTTCGGGCTCTCGGGGACGGGCAAGACCACACTGTCGGCCGATCCGTCGCGCGACTTGATCGGGGACGACGAGCACGGATGGAGCGCGAACGGCGTCTTTAACTTCGAAGGCGGGTGCTACGCCAAGTGCATCAAGCTCTCGAAGAAAAACGAACCGCAGATCTGGAACGCGCTGCGTTTTGGCTGCGTGCTGGAAAATGTGGTTCTCGATTCGCACACGCGTATTCCCGACTACAACGACGACAGCAAGACAGAAAACACGCGCGCCGCGTATCCCGTAGACTTCATCGACAATGCTGTAATTCCGGGGATTGGCGGACATCCGAAGAATGTGGTGTTCCTGACCGCCGATGCTTTCGGGGTTCTGCCACCGATTTCGAAGTTGACGCCGGAGCAGGCGATGTATCACTTCCTGTCGGGCTACACGGCCAAGGTAGCGGGGACAGAAGCCGGCGTGAAGGAACCTTCGGCGACGTTCTCCACGTGTTTTGGATCGCCGTTTCTTCCGCTGCCGCCGAAGACTTATGCCGAGATGCTGGGAAGGCGTTTGCGCGAGCACCACGCACAGTGCTGGCTGGTGAACACCGGATGGCAGGGTGGCCCCTACGGCGTGGGCAAGCGCATGGACATTCCTCACACGCGGGCCATGGTGGACGCGGCGGTCGAAGGCGAACTGATACGGGAGGAATTTGAGATTGAGCCGACCTTTGGCTTCGCGATTCCGAAGCGGTGCCACGGCGTGCCTCCGCAGGTGCTGAATCCGCGGAATGCCTGGCCCGACAAAGCTGCCTACGACAAAGCAGCGGACGAATTGCGCAACCGCTTCGCCAAGAATTTCGAGAACTTCGATGCTCCGCCGGAAGTGAAGGCAGCTGGACCGAAGGCGCAGAAGTAGGCTCACCTGTTCTCGTGTGCAGCCGGGCTTCGACCAGGCTGGACAGCCAAAGGCGGCTGTCCCCACATCAGTATCACGGGAACCTCATGAGTACTTGTGGAGACAGCCGCCCTCGGCTGTCTGCCGTGCGCAGCACGGGTGCTCTTAGCCAGCGCTCTATGCCTTCTTAAGCAGGCGCGTGAGCCAGATCAGGAAGATGGCGCCGATGATCGCAACCACGATGGTGCCGATGAGGCCACCGGCGTGGATGCCGATTGCACCCAGGAGCCAGCCGCCGACCACGGCGCCGACGATACCGAGGATGATGTCCACGCCGGCCCCGTACCCGCCACCTCTCATGATTTTGCCGGCTGCCCAACCTGCGATCAGTCCAACCACCACCCACCAAATTAGACTTGTGATCATTTCTGTTCTCCTCTGCGGAACGAGAGGAGACTAGGACGCAGACTCCGGTGTGTCAAGCGGGCCTTCCGCCCCCCGCTATGGTTAAATCAAGCTATGTTCGCCCGCAAGATTCGCGTGGAGTATGGCGAGAACGGCGCCAGAGTGCCCTGCCCGCTGAAGTGGCTCGACAATTTCTCCATGCGCAACTTCACGAACGCCAGCGTTTTCGACGACACGCTTCCGATTGCCGACGGACAGATGGAGATCGGGTCCAACGTGCCCCTCGACCAGCTCAAGGACGCGATGGAGGACTGGTTCCAGCGCAAGGGATACCTGCCAAAAGAGTCGAACTTGTCGCTGGCGGAGAACTGAAAGCCGTCTCACACTACCAGGAAGTTCGATCCTCTCGATGAAGACATGCAATTTTCTGCAATCGCCGGATTGCGGCCCCTGCGAAGCCGGTGGATGTGGGAAAGAACGAACAGTCGCGGTAGGATTCGGCGAGTTTTGACGCTGTGCCGGCAGGCCGTATGCTCCTTGCCCGGAAAGAGCACTTGATTTTCAGAGAGTTGCAGCCAGCTGCCGGTTGGCACAACAGTTGCTGGCATGAGCTTTGGAGGTGCTTTCATGAGCTACAGGTCGCAGCTATCCCCCCAGACAAGCACCCGCGGAATTCATTTGAGGACGGATGTCCAGAGTCCCTGGACCTCTCCTCTAGGCAGTTCGCCAGACGCTCAATTCCTGCTCTCCTGGCTTGAGCATGACGAACTTGACCAGCGCATTGCGCGAGGACGCATTAACTGGGGTGCAATCTCGGGACTGGCGCTCGCGGTTGGAGTCAGCGCCCTCTCCTGGGCAGGATTTGGATGGATGGTCTCCCACATCTGGAGATAGCCCGAGAAGCGCGGACTGGTTTCGCCGCGCAAAAGCTCTTGACCGCAAAGATCGCTAAGAAAAGCCGCGAAGGGCGCGAAGAAGAGCCCCCGTAGGTAGCTTTTCTTAGCGATCTTTGCGGCGTTTCTTTGCGGTCTCTGCGGTCAAAAGCTCTCGGCGGCGGCCCGCACTTTCTCTTCACTTCTACTTGTCGTAGCTCAGCAGTGACATCACGTCGTAGTTCTTGAGCTTCTCGCGACCCTTCAAGAATTCCAGTTCCACCACAAATCCCAGGCCGACGATGTTCGCGCCCAGTGAGGCGGCGAGCTTAGCCGTGGCTTCAGCAGTACCTCCGGTAGCCAGCAGGTCGTCGACGATCAGCACACGCTGACCCTTCTGGATGGCGTCCCTGTGGATCTCCAGCGAGTTGGTGCCGTACTCGAGCGCGTAATCGAACTTCACCGTCTCCGCCGGAAGCTTGCCCGGCTTGCGCACGGGAACAAACCCGGCGTTCAGACGATAGGCCAGCGCCGGGGCGAAGATGAAGCCGCGAGCTTCCATACCGAGCACCAGGTCGACGTTATGAGAAATGTAGTGCTCAGCCAGACGGTCGATGAGCGTCGCGAGGCCGGTCTTGTTCTTCAACAGTGTGGTGATGTCGTAGAAAAGAATCCCGGGCTTGGGAAAATCCGGGACCTCGCGGATGAGTCGTTTCAATTGGTCAGCGTTCAGAGCCGTGACAGGGGACGAGGGCATTTACCAAGCTCCTTCAATGCGAAATGAACTGAGTCCGGCGATGGGCTGGGCTTCGGAAACTTCGACCGCATCCACGCGAGCCGCGCGCGGCCCCTCACGCAAGCGGGAATGCAGGCCGGAGAGCTGGTCGCGGGTTCCCTGGGCGAGGACTTCCACGCTGCCGTCGTGATTATTGCGCACCCAGCCGGCAATGCCGAGGATGTGCGCCTCCCGCTCGACGAACCAGCGGAATCCGACCCCTTGTACACGTCCGCGGACCAGAAAGCGGCGGGCCTGAATCGGCTTTTCGGTAGTAGTCACTTAGAAGAATTGCAGAAGTCAGATTTCAGATTGCAGAATGAAAACCCACCCAATGCAAATCTGAAATCTGCAATCTGACTTCTGAAATCTGACTTGGTTACGCTCTGGACAGGTACGCGCCTTCCGACGTATCCACTTTGATCTTCTCGCCTTCGTTGATGAACGGCGGCACTTGCACGACTAGACCGGTTTCGGTCTTCGCGGCCTTGGTCACGCTGGAAGCGGTGGCGCTCTTCAGCCCAGGCTCGGTCTCAATCACGGTCAGGATGACGGTCTGCGGCAGTTCAATGCCAACCGCCTTACCGTCGAAAAACTCCACCTTGATCTCCAGGTTGGGAATGAGGTACTCGACTGCGTCGCCCAGGATTTCCTTGGTCAGGTGGGTCTGCTCGTAGTTGGAGGTGTCCATGAAGTAGTAGCTGTCGCCGTCCGCGTAAAGGAACTGCATATCGACTTCGTCCACGTTGACCTTCTCGATCGGGTCGGGCGAGCGGAACCGGTGCTCGAACATGGCGCCAGTACGCAGGTTGCGCAGCTTGGCCTGGATGAAGGCGCGCAGGTTTCCGGGAGTGCGGTGCTCGACGCTGAAAACGGAGTGCAGATCATTGTTGTGCTTGATGATCATGCCGGGACGGAGCTGTGTGGCAGGGATCGACATCGCTTGAAGAACTCTCCTTGATCTAATATGACGATGATACGATTGCGCTTTTCGCGGAGCCGGCGGAAGAGCCTGTCCTGAGCAAGTGAAGCGCGCCGAAGGACGGGCAGGCCACAGGTTCCGCCGCCACAGGGGCGTAAAGCTTTATTTTACACTCAGGTGCGGCGGAAATGGAAACCCTGCACAGGCTGGTTCGCGCGGCGCCGTTACTTCTCTATCTCTGAGGACCAGTTCAGGATGACCGACAAAGGAGCCGAACTCGACGCGTCCACTTTCGTGTTGACCAGGAACTTCTGCCCGTCCGCAGTTACGTCGTAGGAAAAGAAATCCATGGCGGAGATCGGTTGCCGAGGGTGGGTGCGAAACAGTGCGCTGGGGGATCCCGCCTCGAACCCGGCGGTGGTCTTGATCTCGGCGGCCATCAGCATTCCGTCCGGAGCCAGATAGAACAACTCCTTGCCATCGCTCCTCCAGCGGGGTTCTTCTCCGCCGCCACGCGAGACCTGCCATTTACTGCCGAAACCCGGGAATGGGGAAACGTAGACCTCCCAGCTTCCCGTCTCGCTGGAGGAGTACGCCACGAATTTCTCGTCCGGTGAAAATTGCGCGTTACGAATCAGCCACTGGGATTGCACCAGAGGCTTCGCCTGCCGGTCCGGCATGGTCATAAACCACAGCTCGCGCTCCTTCCGCACCAGCAGGAACTTGCCGTCCCGGGACCAGTCCCATGGTCCCTGCTGCGGGGTGCCGAAGTCCATGATGTTCTGTGCCGATCCGGACCCATCCGCGTTTTTCAGGTAAAGGCTGAAGAAGAGCTTTTCATTCGATGTGTAAAGTACCTGTTTCCCGTCGGGGCTCCAAACCGTCACTTGCTCCAGCCACGGACCGAAACCGAGGCGAGACGTAGCGTCACTGGTCAGTTCGTGAATCCAGACGTTGACGTGGCGGCCATCCGTGTCAGTCTGGTCAACCGCGACACGTTTGCCGTCGGGCGAAAGTTTGGGGTTAGCCACCAGATCTGGAGGTCCGACCGTACCTACTTGCTTGCCGCGCCGGTCAAACCAGATCAGCTGCGACTTGCTAACGCCCCTTCCGGCGCTGGTTTGTGCCACCAGGGTCTTGCCCGTGACGGCGAAAACGGCAAAGTTGGTCTGCGGGAAATATTGCACCGCGTCACTGACAATGCGAGGTTCGCCAGCCAGCGAATCGCTGCGCAGATCAAAGCGCTGCGCGACCAGGGCGTTGTCGCGCCAGTAGACCAGATAACCTGGGTCGGCATAGACGGCATTGGTGCTTGCATTCGCGACGACTTTCCTTTCCTCGGAGTCCAGCGAGCCGACGACGATCACGTTCTTGTCGAGACGTCCCGAGAAGTTGCAGCCAAGATAGAGAAAGTGCCGTCCATCGGGCAGGAACACCGGCCAACGGTGGCTTACCTGGCCCTGCGACGGATCGGGCTTGGTCACCGGCACCGGCGTTCCCCCGGAAGATGGCACGCGGTACAACCCACTCCATGCGTCCGGTGTAAATAAGATCACGCCCTGTTGGCTCCAGGTGCCTCCCCGGCCGAAAGGCGCGTCCGCCAACACCTGCGCCGATCGTCCGGAGGCGACATCGATGGTCTTGAGCTTGCCTTCGGCAAAGAACCCGAGCGAGCGCCCGTCAGGAGACCAGAAGGGGAAGAATGCGCCGTCCGTTCCGGGAAGCACGCTCGCTCCCCGGCTCCCCACTTGATGGACCCAGATCACATTTTTGTTGGCTTGATCCGAATAGCCGACCAGCGCAAGCGTGTGCCCGTCCGGTGACAAGGCTACCGCAGCCACGGGAAATGATACCGAACTGTTGAAGTACAAAGCCGGGGGTGTCTCGCGTGCACGCAGCCACCACGCCGCGGCACCAACGAGCACCAACAGCAATACTCCAGAGACGACCCAGCCCATCCGCTCGAAAGGCCTGCGCATTGTGGCAGGGGCCGCGGCCACACGGGACGACGACCCGCTCTCCCGTATCCACCTGAGCTGGAGCTTGACGTCGTGCGCGGTCTGCAACCGTTCGTCGGGATCTTTCGCCAGACAGCTTTTCACCGTGGCTTCGAGAGCAACCGGGGACAACGGCTGCACGGTTGAGATCGGCGGCGGTTCGGCCGCGAGGATTGCCGCAATCGTCGAGGCGGTCGTTTTGCCCTCAAACGCGCGCCTGCCCGTTACCATTTCGTGCAGCACCGCGCCCAGAGCAAAGATGTCGCTGCGCGCGTCGGCTTCCCTGCCCTCCACCTGCTCGGGTGACATGTACTGGAATGTGCCCACCACCATGCCTTCTGTCGTCAGGGGATGCTGAGGCGTGCCAATCGTTTGCGTCAGGCCTGAACTCGGCGGGCTCAGCGGCAGGACCGGCTTGGCCAGGCCGAAGTCCATCAGCTTGGCCCCGCTCTTGGTCAGCATGATGTTGCCGGGCTTCAGGTCGCGATGAATCACGCCACTCCGGTGCGCCTTTTCCAGTCCTTCACATATCTCGATTCCACACTTCAGAACCTGATCGAGGGGCAAGGGACCTTTGCTCAAACGGTCGGCCAGGGTCTCGCCTTCCAGATACTCCATGACCAGGTAGCTGGTTCCATCGTGCGAACCGACGTCGTAGAGGTGGCAGACGTTGGGATGGCTCAGGCTCGAAATGGTGCGCGCCTCGCGATCGAAACGCTGCTGGGCCTCAGGATTGGAAGAAAGATGCGAGGGCAGGATCTTGACGGCGACTGTGCGGTCCAGGCGGGTGTCGCGGGCGCGATACACTTCTCCCATGCCGCCCGCACCCAGCGGCGACTGAATCTCATACGGCCCCAGCATGGTTCCCGTGGAGAGTGCCATCCGTGGGGCGCAATTATAGCCTCATTTGACCACCACGCCTCAACTTCCGGGAGGCGCAATAACAGCACCAAGTTGATCTTTCTCCCGAAGCCGCCCCCCTGCGAAGGATCTTGCAGCCTACGGGGAATTGGGGATACGCGAGATCTCGTCCGGAGGACTAGAATTGTGTTTGCCTTCTAATCCGGTCGACCTTGACCGTAACGCAGGCAAAACTACTCGCGAAAAAAGAGGTTTTCTTCATGCGCATCGGAAGTTATGAATCTTCAGAAAGCAGCAATGTTGGCACGGCGGTTACTTTCCTGCTGATTGGACTGGGAGCCGGAGCCCTGGCCGGACTTCTACTTGCCCCCAAAAGCGGCAAGCTATTGCGCCGGGATTTGAAACGCGGTTACGACGACGCCGTGGATACGGTAGGCGACTGGGCTGACGAGGCGAAGGACCGCGTGCGTGAAGCCGGGGATAAGGTGCGCGACGTGGCCAGCCGCAGCGCTGACCTGGCCGCGGATCTGGGTAACGATTTGCGTGACGCAGTTCGGGAAAAAGCAGAACCGCTGCGGCGCGCCATCAATCGAAGCTAAGGTACAGGGGTCAGGGATTAGGGGTCAGCAAGACTTTTCTACGCGCTCCTACTGACCCCTAGTCCCTGACCCCCAGCCCCTAGTACAGGTGGAAATCCACTTCCACCGCAATCTGTGTCGCTACGGGTTGGCCATTGAGTGTGGCCGGCTTGAAGCGCCACCGGTTCACTGCCTCAACGGCTTTCTCGTCCAGACCCATGCCCAAGCTTTGTCCCACGCGGATGTTGTAAGTGTGTCCATCTTTTCCGACCACCAGCAGCAGCACCACGGCGCCCTGCTGCTTGCTCTTGCGGGCCTCGTCAGAGAAACTCGGCTCCGGGTTGTAGATCACCTGCGGCACGGTCACACCTAGCTTGCCTGCGGGATAAATTCCCGCTGGCCCAGGACCGAATCCGGGCCCCGTTGATGGCCCAACACCTCCACAACATCCTGGACCGATCCCTCTAGGACCACCCGGTCCATTGGAAAGCACCCTCGTGAATTGCGACGTGGGGTCGCCGATCTGAGCGCCTTGCGGGAGGTTGACTTCCGGCGCCACCATCACGGTCTCCTCCACTGGCAGCTTGGGCATTTCCTTCGGGAGAATCACCGTGGGAGGCACAAGTTGATCGCTCAGCGATGCCCGGGGCGGATCGCCACGCGAGGCCGGGAGCGGATCGAAATTCCCACCGCCTCCGCCATTGCGGCCCGAGAAGACCAGAGGAAGCTCCTTGAACTTGGGAAGGTTCTTCGCGATTTCCGGCGTGTTCACGATGACGCAACTCGTGAAGTAGATGAGCAGGCCCAGGATCGCGGCCTGCCCGAGCAGCGAGAGCACGAACGTCTCGCGCTTGGCGCGGTACAGGTCATGTCCATCGCCAGAAAACATCGAGAAGATATTTGGGCCAGAAGGTCCGGGCGTTGCAGCAGTCATGGCGCGCTCCTGCCGGAGAATCGTCGAGAAATCTCAATCCAACTTGCGGTAAGACGCGGGGACCCGCGAAAAGGATCTCCGGGCAGGAGAATCTTCAGGCCGAAAATCTACCGGAAGATCGCGGCAAAGAATCCCTTGACCCGATGCAGGAAGCCTCGGCTCTCGACTTTCTTTTCCGGCGGCGGAGACTGAATCACTGGGTCGAGATGAACTTGCCTGGCCGACAATTCCTCAACAGGCAGGTCCGCGACTGGCGGAACGGGCGCCGGTGCCGCGCTGCCTGCACGGTTCTTCGCATTGAACACGAGAGGAGCGTCCACCTGGATATGCACATCGTCGGGTTGCGATGGCGGCAAGGGCGCCGTCTCCGGCCCGTTCGACAGAGTTGTTGGCGAAGGAGTCTCGCCCAGAGAGCCGCTTCCAGCATTCGTCGGCGGCGTCGAAGTTCCTCCGAGGTGAGCCCTCGCGGGCAATTCGGAGTCCGGCACATTGGGCGCAAAAGGAGCCTCGGCTCGCATGAGCGGCGAAGGCGCAGGACATCCGCACTCTAGAGGAACGTCAGTGTCGACCTTGTCGATCTGTCCGGAATGAAACACCGCCTGCTCCGTCGGCTTCACCTGGTAAATTCGGTCTCCCATCAGCTCCGAGACGATCGCTGAAGAAGTGTTGCCCTTCAGCGCGCGCACGCAGGTGTTGCCGTGCGAATCCGCGCTGATGGCGTAGTGAAATTCTCCCGGTCCGGCGAACAGGATGCGGAAGTCCGGAGTCAGCACCGTGTCCGCCGACGCACGCAGCGTGTAGTGCGCCTCGATAGCGCCGGTGCTCAGGCCGAGCATCAGGTCACGCTTCGTCTGCGAGGGCGTCACCGAAACCGTGGTGCCCGGGCACACGCGAACCTCTCCGCCGCGCGACAACCGTAGAACCGCCGTCTCCGAGCCGGCCGTGAGCGCTGATCCCGATGCGATGCGACCTCCCGCCGCTGCCATCGCCCCCGCACCAGCGGTGACCGGCAGCACGGCCGGATCGGCTCCCAGCGACAAGCCCGGCGCTGCCGGCGGCTGGAACGGCGACAACTTTTTACCGGCGTTCACATCCCCGGCCGGCTTGAGTCGCACCATCAGGCGATGGCCTGCGCCATCCCATGTGTATCCGTAGGGCGCCAGCAAGTCGAGAACGATGCGCGTCACCGGAGGCTTCTGCTGGTATTGGTCGACACGGATCGCGAGGATGTTTTCCTTTTGAACCGCGATGCGTCCCTGCTTCAGTCCCAGACGCGAGTTGGGCAAATCGATGACGAGGCGCGGCGGCGAATCGAGCGATTGAATCTCAGGAATCACCGGACCGCCGCTGGAAAGAATCTCAACCGCCGGCGCGCCGTGCTCCTGAACGATGCGGACGCTTGTAACAAGTGGCGGCGGACCAAATGTCTGGGCTGCAACCTCGGCCAGCAGCAGCGCCGACGCCAGTATCACGCATACAGATTTGAGCACACGTCGCCGCAAGAAATCCCTCGCTGGAAGCTTGCAGGAAACATATCAGGGGTTGGGGGTCAGGGGCCAGAGGTCAGAGGTCAGGAAATGCAGGATGACGATGATAACGATCAAAGGAAAACCGGAGGAGCCAAGGTACTCTGGGCAGTTGCGCAGGTCTGATCCCTGAGCCCTGAGCCCTGAGCCCTGATCTCTGAGCCCTGGCCCCTAACCCCCGCTTCACGCCTCCGGCAGAAACTGATACTCCTCAATCACGGCGGCCACCGCGAGTTTGCCGTCGTCTCTGGCATCGTCGACTCGCACCACGCGGCCTTTGCATTGCACGCGGATGCTTTCCGTAAGGGTAATCTCGGGCGGGAGCGTCAAAGTAAATCCGATCGACGATCCCTGGGCCACCGCGGCATCCAGGTAAAAACAGATGCCGCGCGCGCTGACGTCGCGAATCTGCACCACTTCCCTTTGCGTTGTGGTCTCACCGTGATCCACGGTGACAGGCACTCGGAGCGCGAAGCGTCGTGCGCCACGCTTCTCCTGCTGAGGCTCAGCCATGCATCCTCCAAGTGGCGTGAAGTCGCGTCTGAACTGATGTATCTGAACTGATGTGTATGAAGAGAGCATGCTCCGCCAGAGTGTCGAGGTCAATACCACCCTTGGGTACATCGGGTGGCCCTTTCAGGGGAGAGAAAGCAATTGCAGATTTCAGATTTCAGATTGAACCCAGGTTCGACAAATCTGCAATCTACAATCTTCAATCTGAAATCGCCTCTCCGGTGTAAGCAGATTTCAGATTTTAGATTGCAGATTGAACCCAGGGTCCGAAATCTGCAATCTTCAATCTGAAATCTGAAATCGTGCCCCGGTGTAAGCTAATATCTGAGGACTCAATCCGTAGTCCGAGGTCTGATGTCTTGATTTTTGTACTCGACAACTACGATTCTTTTACCTACAACCTGGTCCAGTACATCGGCGAACTGGGCGCAGAGGTTGAGGTACGGCGCAACGATCAGGTCACGGTGCAGGAAGTCCAGGCCATGCAGCCGGAGCGGATTGTCATTTCTCCCGGCCCTTGCACGCCGCGCGAGGCCGGAATCAGCATCGACCTGATCCGCCACTTCGCGGGCCGAGTACCGGTGCTGGGCGTTTGCCTGGGACATCAGGCGATCGGCGAAGCCTTCGGCGGACGCGTAGTTCGCGCCGCCAATCTAATGCACGGCAAGACCAGCGCAGTGATGCACGACAACAAGACCGTCTTCCAGGGTCTGCCCATGCCGATGACGGCCACGCGCTATCACTCGCTCATTGTCGAGGAGAACGGACTGCCCGACGACTTGGAGGTCAGCGCCTGGGCCACCGAGAAAGACGGAAGCCGCACCATCATGGGCCTGCGCCATCGACAGGGCGCCGTCGAAGGCGTCCAATTCCATCCCGAAAGCGTGCTGACGGACGCGGGGAAAAAACTGGTGGCAAACTTTCTCTCTCTGTAGGCGCGACTCTGCCCTCGTCTGAACTTGTTCTTTCATTCCTGGACTATACTTTCTGCGCCAGCGTTTGCACCGGCGCATCGAGAGGATGTTTTCATGCCTTCTTCCCACTGTCACCCTGTCGCACACCGGCTCGGAAGACTCATACTCGCTGGCTTGGTGGCCAGCCTCCTCGCTAACCCTGCCGCAACGCAGACTGTGCCTGCAGCAGACCGCACCGGCGCAACGACCGCGGCCGCATCTCCGTTGCCCGAAGGATCATGGCGCTTCATCGTTTCCGGCGATTCGCGCAATTGCGGAGATGTCGTCATGCCCGCGATCGCCGCCCACAGCGCCCAGTTTGCTCCCAGGTTCTACTGGCACCTCGGCGACCTGCGCGCCATCTACAAGATCGATGAAGACATCGCTTTCAGCAACGTGAATGACGGGCACACTCTGAGCTGCGAGAGTTATCACAGGCTTGCCTGGAGCGATTTCATTTCCAATCAGATTGGCGCATTCGGGGACGTTCCCTTTTATCTGGGAATCGGCAACCATGAATTGATCCTTCCGAAAAACGAAGACGCCTTCCAGCGTGAATTTGCCGACTGGCTGGACCAGCCCACGCTGCGGCGTCAGCGCCAACTCGACAAGGAACCGGCGCGGCCCGAACCTTACTACCACTGGATTCAGGGGGGCGTCGATTTCATCTATCTCAACAACGCCTCGGACTGTTTTTCAGACGAACAAATGCGATGGCTGACGCGACGGCTAGCTGAGGCAAAATCCGACCCTGCGATCAAGAGCGTTGTGGTGGGCATGCACGAAGCCTTGCCCGACAGCTTCGCGAGCGATCACAGCATGGGAGACAAAGAAGACGAACCGCAGTCGCTCAGCAGCGGCGTGGACACTTACAGGGTTCTTACCGAGTTCCGAAAGCACAAACCCGTCTACGTGCTCGCCAGCCATTCTCATTTTTTCATGGAGAACATCTACTCGACGCCCAAATTGACGCCGAAAGGCGCGGACCCCTTGCCGGGATGGATCGTTGGAACTGCGGGTGCGGTGCGGTACGCATTGCCGGATGTAAGGCCGGCCGCTCCAGCGAAATCGCAGACCGACATCTATGGTTATTTGCTGGGGACGGTCTCAGCCGGCGGGACGATTCAGTTTTCCTACGAGGAGATTCACGCCCCGGATGTGCCGCAGTATGTGTGGGAGCGCTACCCGGCCAAAGCGGTCCTGTGGTGCTTCCAGCACAACTCGCAGAATAAGGAGCCGAAAGCTCCCGACATGACTCCGCGCTGCGAGGCCCCGCGCGTGCCAGCGTGCGGCAGTTCGAAATAGGATCGATCAGGGGTCAGGGGTCAGGAAATCCACCCTCTCTGACCCCTAGCCCCTGATCCCTTTTTAGGAAATCCACACAGTAATTGGTGACACCTGTCACATTTGTGGCAAGCCCAGATAGCGAATAATTGTGTTGATGCAGTGCATCCCGATGGTCGTACAGTCGTATCGCGATCTCATCGCCTGGCAGAAAGCGATGGACTTGGTGGCCGCGGTTTACTGCTGCACACAAGCGTTTCCGAAAGCGGAGACCTACGGACTGGTTTCACAGTTGCGTCGAGCCGCTGTCTCCGTTCCCAGCAACATCGCAGAAGGCTACGCAAGAGAGTCTACCGGCGAGTTCAGGCAATTTCTAGGTCATGCGCGCGGTTCCTTGGTGGAAATCGAGACGCAGATCCTCATCGCTCAGCGGTTGGGCTATGTTGATTCGACTAGATCAGTTCAGTTGCTAGAACGCACAGCCGAAATCGGTAAGGTTCTCAGCGGCCTTCTGCGAGCGCTGCCGAGTCGACGATGAAGGAAAAGTCATTCTCCCTGCCCCCGACCCCTAACCCCTGTTTCTAGCCATCTCCACCGCGCGCAGCACAGCCTGCGCCTTGTTCATCGACTCCTGAAACTCGCTGGCTGGATCGGAATCCGCGACGATGCCAGCGCCTGCTTGCAGATACGCTTTCTTCCCCTGCATCAGTAGCGTGCGAATGCCGATACACGAGTCCAGGTTCCCCGCGAAATCGGCGTACAGCACGGATCCGCCGTAGATTCCACGGCGCGTTGGCTCCAACTCCTCGATGATCTGCATGGCTCTGACTTTGGGTGCACCACTGAGCGTACCAGCGGGGAAGCATGCCGCGAAGGCGTCAAGCGCGTCGAGATCCTTACGCAGGGTGCCTTCCAGCGCCGAAACCAAGTGCATGACGTGGGAGTAGCGCTCCACGTACATCAGGTCTTTCACCTTGACCGAACCGTACTCACTCACGCGGCCCAGATCGTTGCGGCCGAGGTCGACCAGCATGACGTGTTCGGCGCGCTCTTTTTCGTCGGTGCGCATCTGTTGTTCCAGGCGCTGGTCCTCGGCTTCGTCACGACCGCGCGGATGCGTGCCCGCGATCGGCCGATATTCGAGCCGGCGTCCGGTCACTCGGACCAACATCTCGGGCGACGAACCAAGAATGTGGGTATCGCCAGAACGCAAGAAGTAGAGGTATGGCGACGGGTTCACCTGGCGGAGAGCGCGGTACAAATCGAAAGGCGCCACTTCGGGCGTGAAATCGAGCCGCTGCGAGAGCACGACCTGGAAGATGTCGCCTGCGCCAATGTACTCTTTGCAGCGCTCGACACCGCGCATATACGCCTCGCGTCGCGTGCCCGCATGCACCTTGAGCTTGCCGGCGTTTGGCTTTGCCGACTTGCGCCAGAGTGCCGGGCTTAGTCCCGCTGCAAGTTTGCGCTCTAAAGCAGCGATATCGCGCAGCGCGCGGTCGTACGCACGGCGCGGACTCTCGCGCGAAACGTCGGCGGCAGCCATGATGTGGATCTGGTGACGAAGGTGATCGAACGCCAGCAGGCGGTCGAAGAACATCAGTTCGGCATCGGGCAGCAGCAAGTCATCTTTCGCGTGGTCGCCAATTTTCTCCAACTGGCGAACAACGTCGTAGGCAAAGTAGCCGACGGCACCGGCCGTGAATGGAGGCAGCCCTGCAATGCTCGCGTGTCGATGCTCGCGCAGCAATCGCTTCACGACCTGGAATATGTTGTCTTGAACGACTTCGCGTTTCCGCCCGCGCTCAATCTCGACCGTTCCCTCGCGGGCCGTCACCCGCATGTAAGGCCGCACGCCGAGGAACGTATAGCGACCGATCTGCTCACCGCGCTCCACTGACTCCAGCAGGACTGCGTGCGGTTCGTTGTCGGCAATCGCCAGAAAAGCGGAAACCGGTGTAAGCAAGTCGGCGCTGACCGACTTCACCACCGGGACAAGCGTGGCCTCTCGGGCAAGACGGGAGAACTGTTTGAAATCCGGCTGCAGCATCGTTTGCGATCCAAACCCAAACCTTCAGCGCGCCAATGCGCAGGAACTCCGCGCACCGAACGGCGGGTTTTTTATTATAGGGGACGCAAGCGCGCAAGCCACTGCGGCCTGAGGGCTGGCGGGTTTTCCTCTCCGAGGACGCCCGTTTGCGCCTAACTCGGAAACTTTGGTCACTTGTTGGGTTCGCTGCACACGCTAGAATCGAGGGTATCCTGAGTATTATGAGCATTTTGCGCCGACCTGCATTTGCCTGGTGCCTGGGATGATCGAGGCGAACCTCCAATAAGACGAACCAGCAATTGAATTGACGGGAAGATTCTTGCGGTCGAAGATTACTGACAAGGCAGCACCGGAGTTTATGCGAGTCAAGTTTTGGGGCGTGCGCGGCTCCACGCCCACTCCACAAGTCGAGAACCTGCGCTATGGGGGCAACACCTCCTGTGTCGAGGTGCGCCTTGGGGATCGCATCTACATCTTCGACTGCGGTACGGGATTCCGGGTGCTGGGGCATGAACTGGAGCGCGAGTTCGGCGACCGTCCGTTCGCGGCGCATATTTTCGTCTCACACTTTCACTGGGATCACATCCAGGGAATACCGTTCTTCCGTCCGTTGTATGACAGTCCCAACAGCCAGTTTGTCTTTCACTCCTCTAGCCGCACGCGTGGCCTGGAGCAGGTGATGGCCGAGCAGATGGCTTCGCCGTATTTTCCTGTGAACCTTGACCAGATGAAGGCGAAGCGCGATTTCTGCGACATTCAAAATGGCTGTCTCGACATGGAAGACGGCATCAAGATCAAAACGGCTTGGCTGAACCATCCGCAGGGCTGCCTGGGATTCCGCCTTGAGACCAAAGAGGGAGTGCTGGTGTACGCCACCGATAACGAACCCGGCGACCCGAACTTCGACAAGGCCGTGCGCAAACTGGCCGAGGGCGCCGACATTCTTATCTACGACGCGCAGTATCTTCCCGAAGAATACGAAGCGCGCCGCCACGGCTGGGGACACAGCCACTGGCGCGAAGCCGTGAACGTGGTCATGGAAAGCGGAGCCAAGGAATTGATCCTCTACCATCACGATCCCGACCACACCGACGCCATCGTCGACAAGGTCGTGCGTGACGCGCGGAACTACTATCCCAAAGTGCGGGCCGCCGCCGAAGGCATGGAGATCGTGCTGTAGCGTTTGTACGTACAATGTTCCTGCAGGAACACTGTGGAAATGTGCGGAATCGCCACCCTCAAGCTATTGAATCGGCAAGTCTGATTTTTTGCGGGGCCGTGTTTGCAATGGCTTAGGCTGTGGGAAAAATGTCTACTTTCGAGGACGTTCGAGGATACGAAAGTGGACTTGACATCCTGTGGTAAGGCGTCGGCGATCACGCGGCAACGATCACTACTCCGACGGAAAGCGGAAGATCAATTCTCCCTTAGTAGAAAAAACAACGGCGCTGTTGGCGCCGTAGTCGGCGACGGCGACGCGCCCGCTCGAGATCAGTGTCATACCGTAGGGTGATTTCAGGGAGTTGGTCGCGAACTCAACTGCCACCGGCGTGCCCGAGCGTGTATCAACAGTGAAGATCCCGCCGCGCCCAGGATCAGCGACGAAGAGGCGACTCGCTTCCGGATCGAAGGCGAGAGCTGTCGGGGCGCTGAGGCCGGTCACCAGTATTTTGGAAGTCCTGGTCGAGATCGAGTACTCGTAGATTCTGCCGCTGGCCACGTCCGCGACGAAGATTTCCTGCCGGGCCTCGTCGAAGGCTACCGGACCAAGCTTGGTGGCGTTTTCGATCCGCGTCACAAAGGTGATCTCGGTTCCCTTCAAATCCAAGCGGTAGATCTCGTTCGAATCCGAAGTAGCGACGTAAGCGGATTGGGTGTTCGGACTAAAGTCAATTCCAGAACAGATGTTTCGAAAGTTCCAGGTTCTGAGCGACCGGCCATCGAGGGAATAACGCACGACAACTCCGCGGCCTGATTCGGTTCCAGCGATGAGCACGGACTCCTGGCCGCCCGAAGATGCGTAAGCCATGTCTGCCGGAGTGAGTTCCTGGGGCAGAGAGACCTTGCCGTATTCCTGAAGACTATTCTGAGTAACGTGGAGTTCATGGAGACTACTTGAAGCGTCCAGAACAAACAGATCGGAACCAGGGCCGTTGCTGTCCATCATGACGGGCCGTTCGAGCCTCGTCCGGTCCTGACCCGCTCCGGCTTGCAAGGCGAGAGCGAAAGTAAGCAGAATCAGACCCGGAGCCCTGAGTCTTAAGAGCCAGCCTCGAAAATGGGAAAGAGTTCTCATGTTGTCTTGCCGAATAGGTCCTTGACCCAGGAAACAACCGCCGGGCCACCGCTCACCAGCATCGCGAGAATGAAGGCCGGGAACAACTGCCGCGGGTCAATGTCCAAACCAAAAAGCACGAGCTTTGAATTGCCATAGGCCGTCAACAGGATGCCCACGAACTCCGCAATGAGCCCGAACACAAAAGCGGTAACAATCCCGTGTATAGCTCGTTCGTCGCTCTTGCCAAACTTGCCAGTCAGCAGGTACTTCGCCGACAGACCGAGCACGATGCCTCCGCACAGCGCCAGCGTGAGGCCGATGAGACCGGGACCAAAACGAACTTGTGCCAGAACTGTCTGCTTCTTGTCGGCTCCCCCGGGGACCGTGTGGTAAGTAACCGTCACGGAAAGCGTGTCGTGGGGCACATCGGTTTTGACCACGAGCGCTCCCTGCAGCAGAGCGGGTATCGAGTTGGGGAAAAGATCGATCGGAAGGTTCGAAGACGTTCCTGGATCAATCACGAGCGGGGACTTCTCATTCACTGGCGACGTGATGTGAGTCCAGCACTTCGGACAATCCTCCCGTACCGCGACATCCGTAATGGACAGAGGCAGCGTGTCGGCAACATTGCCCAAACGGATCTGGACCGGAGTCGTACCGGAGACGCTGACGTACGCCGGTTCTGTTTGCTTCTCGGCCACGAGCAAATCAGTCTTCGTGGCGTTGTACACCGGCATGAGAATTCCGCCTGCAATGCTGGCGGAGCCGGTCTTCACATGGAAAGAGACCCGGACCGGAGCGTCCCGGAACACTCCAGTCGGATTGCCGGTGATCTGAAACTTGTTAGCGCCGTGCCCTGTCTCTTTCGCGTTGACAAGGTAAGCGGTAAAGGTGAAGGCATTGAACCGGACTTGCTGGATGCTGTCGACATCCTCGTAGAGGCGAAAGGTCTGGTCGTCGGTCTGACCGAGCAGGAAGCGCGGCGCAGGAAAATCGGAGCGAGTGTCCGCGCCGAGAGACAGAGTGGAGAAGCTCACGACTCCTTCCTGCCGGACGTTCACCGAATCCATGGTGAGTTGAGGACCAGCCAGTTGAGCAAATACGGCAGCGGGAAGAACTGCTAACGCGAGGAGACAGCCACAAACGATGAGCGTGCGAACTCGGGACAGGATTCGCGAGCTCGTACAAACGTCTGGCGGCATAGTTGGAGACCACTTCGGCGATCTGACCCGTCGCTGATCCCGATGGCGGACAATTGTGCACTCGTTCGCGGTGAGGAGGCAAGGCATTTCTTCAGCTCTTTAGCGAAAGCTCTTTAGCGAAGCGGGGGCAAGCCGATGATGGCGATGAGTTGTTCGAAGGCGGGGTTGCGGCGGAGGCTGGCGAAATTCTCGTTGCTGCCAATATTCAGTGCGAGTGCATCATGCGATTGGACACACATCGTCAGATACTTGAGCGTCTCGTTTGGGTTACCCAGCCGAGCCTCGCTCTCCGCCATGAAGTAGGGCGACAACTTCCCCCGGTTGTATAGCGTCATCTGTTCGGCAAGCAGGGCTTGCAACATGCCGCGATCTCCGCCCGCGGTCAACCCTTTCTCCGCTGCTGCCGCCTGCGCCAGTTGCACGTCGTCGTGAGTCAGGAGCGCTTCCGCTTTGAATTCGGCAACGTAGTTGCGGTCGTCGCCGGTATCGAAATAAGCGAACCGCAAGTAGCGATGGGGAGAAACAAAGCCCGGTTCAGCTGCCTCTAGTTGCTTCAGTAGTTGCAGGGCCTGTTCGCGATGTCCCGCCTGCCACAACAAAAGCCCTTTGTCGGCGAGGATGGAGGACGAGTTCGGATCAAGTTTGCGGGCGATTTCAATTTCCGCTAGTGCGTCGTCCTCACGGCCAACGCCATGCAGAAACGTCGCGAACCAGTGATGGGCCTTGGCGTTGTTGGGGTCCAGTTCGATGGCGCGGCGAAACTCTTTTTCGGCATCGTTCACGTCCCACATTCCCCAAAATGACACGAACGCCAGGGAGGCGTGCGCATCGGCGGAGTTCGGGTCCAATTCAGCCGCCTTTTTCGCCGCGGCAAAAGCCTTGAAAAAAGCCTCGTTCGCAGGCATCGCCGAGAATTCCCGCAGCAGGTTGTAGCAGTCGGCCAGCCCAACGTAGGCTTCGGCATAGTTGGGATCGCGCGCGATCGCGTGGCTGAAGGCGTCCACGGCCTGGTTCAGGCTCTCGGGAGTGCGCTTGTTCCAGTAGAAGCGGCCTTTGAGGTAGAGATCTTCGGCTTCGCGATTGGCCGGTGGATGCAGACTTCGGGCAGGGATTGAAGCGGCAGTGACGCTCGCTCTGGCGCTGCGATGGCCAGGACGGAACATCCACACGGCGAACAGCAACAGCAGCACCGGGGGAACGAAGATCAGCTTCCGCCACGGGCTGGAGTTCGAGAGATGCAGCGCCGGCGCCGGGACTGCTTCGGGCGGCGCCGGAATGTCGATCGCCTTCACTTCTTTCCCTTGCGCATCTTTCTTTTGAGACTCGGGCTTTTGAGATTCCGGCTTTTGAGATTCGGGCGCGACCGGTTCCGGAGGATGGATGGGACCGATCCAGCGATAGCCACGGCGCTCGATGGTCTCGATAAAGATGGGGTTGTCGGCGGAATCTCGCAAGGCGTCGCGCAAGCGCATGACGGCGCTGCTGATGCCTTGTTCAAAGTCTACGAAGACGTCGGCCGGCCAGAGCGCCTGCCGGAGCTCTTCGCGCGAAATGACTTGCCCCGGACGCGACAGCATGAGTGCCAGGACACGGAACGGCAAATCCTGCAGCCGGACCTTGACGCCGTTCCGGCGAAGCTCGCCGGCGCGGAGGTCGGCTTCGAATACACCGAAGCGGATCGGATGTGGAGTCACTGGGGCGGAACCCATTAGGAGTGGGTGCAAGGGGGAGTTTTGAGTTTACCACCGGCCTGAACCGGCGGGAAATGGCACTTCCGGGCTCCGAGGCCCAACCTCCGGCAGGCAATCAATTCTCCTAAGTGAATGCAGCGAGTTAGGTTATCTCGCTATCAAGCGACAAGGCACGCGCCATCTCCAGTCCATTGACCGGGGCGTGGTTCCGGGCGAGAGTCGGGCGCAACGTAAGTCTGTTTTGCCAAGCAGCTAAAGAGCTAAAGACAACAAGCAGCCTAACTTCTCAGGAGACAACAGATGAAATCGAATTATGGGCAAATGAAGCGTACCGGCCTGGGCGCAGGAGCGCGGGCGCTCGTCGCAGCGGTAATCCTCGCCTTTGCACTTCCAGCCTCGGCGCAAACCTTTACGACTCTGGTCAACTTCGACAATACCAACGGCTCCCAGCCCTACAACGAGAGCCTGGTCCAGGGCTTTGACGGCAATCTCTACGGCACAACTTACCTTGGCGGCATCGGGCAGGGAAATGTGTTCAAGCTGACGCCAGCGGGCGTGATCAGCAATTTTTACAGCTTCTGCTCGGTCAGCGGCTGTGCGGACGGGAACGCTCCCTCGGCCGCCCTCACCTTGGGAACCGACGGGAACCTCTACGGCACCACACGCTACGGCGGTACCAGCGCCTGCGGAGTCGTCTTTAAACTGACCCGCGCCGCGGTGCTGACCACGTTGCATGCCTTCAGCGGCACAGACGGATGCTATCCCGTGACCGGCTTGATGCAGGCTTCCAACGGCAACTTCTATGGCACGACCAGCGCAAATGGAGCATTCGGATACGGCACGCTTTTTGAGATCTCCACCTCTGGCGCCTACAAGACCCTGCACAGCTTCGACGGCACGAACACCGGCGGCGGCATTCCGGGCGGAAGCCTGGTGCAACTCTCCAACGGAAACCTCTACGGAGGAACGGTTGCCCCGCAGGCATCGGTGGTCTATGAGACGACGCTCACCGGCAGCCAGTTCCGTACCTATCCCTTCTCCGCCTCCAACGCGGACGTGTCCGGCCCGCTCATCCAGGGATCGAACGGAGACATCTTCGCGACCACGTCATTCGCGCCCAGCAGTTTTGGAACCGTGTTCAAGATGACTCCGGCGGGCACCATCACCACCGTCTACAACTTCTGTTCTCTGACGCCCTGCACCGACGGCAGCCAGCCGCTGCAGGGCGTCATCCAGGCCAGTGACGGCAATTTCTACGGGACCACATCCGGCGGAGGAGCGAACAGTAAAGGGATTATCTTCAAGGTTACTTCCGGCGGCGTGCTCACTACACTGCACAGCTTCGACGGCACCGATGGGAATTCCATCGATTCCGGTCTGGTCCAGCACACCAATGGCACCATCTACGGTGTGACCCATACCGGTGGAACCGCCAATGTCGGAACGGTCTACAGCCTGTCGAACAAGCTGCCCGCGTTCGTGCATTCCGTGACACCGGGAGGCATCGTGGGCGCGAAGGTGGTCATTCTGGGCAACAGCCTGAAGGGAGCCACGGCGGTCAGCTTCAACGGAATCGCGGCGTTTTTT
>JADGNQ010000359.1 GCA_017883385.1 Candidatus Sulfotelmatobacter sp. | reverse complement strand
CTGGTGGCCGATGTCTCCGGCATTAGCCGTCGCTTCCGCAAGCTGGTCGAAGGTGAACCCACGCTGCTGGTGCATGACGGCAAAATCATCGAATCGCACATGGCGCGAGAGCGCGTCAGCACGGACGAACTGCACCGCGCCTTGCGTGAGCACGGGATCAACAACTGTGACCAGGTGGCGCTGGCCGTGCTCGAAGTGGATGGATCGATCTCGTGCCTGAAATATGATGAGATCAATCAGGGCGCGAGCACGCACTTGGCGCGGCGGAGATTTCTTCAGAAGAAGCAGTAATCCTCTCGGAGAGACGTTGCTTGGGACGCCTCTCTCTCACCATCATTCGGAGTGGCGGAGGCAGAGACGTAGCAAGCTACGTCTTTACGAATAGATCATTGCACTGCCACGAATTTCACACACACCGGCGATGCCACTTCCAGCACTTGGCCCGTGGGCTTCAGGTGGCCGGTTTTCGCGTCGATCCGAAACACGACGATGTTGTCTGACTTTTGATTCTCCGCAAAAAGAAGCGTGCCGGTGGGGTCGATCTCGAAGCTGCGGGGGATCTTGCCTTGCGTGGGGGTGTCTTCGACTGGCGTCAACGTACCCTTGACGGGGTCGATGGCGAAGACGGCGATGCTGTCGTGTCCGCGGTTTGAGGCGTAGAGGAACTTGCCGGAAGGATGCATTTGGATTTCGGCGTCGTCATTCTCGCCGGTGAAGCCTTTGGGCAGAGTCGAAATCGTCTGCAAGGGACTTAGCGTCCCCTTGTCTGCGTCGTTCGAGAACACCGTCACGGTGGAGTGCATTTCGGCGACCACGTAGGCGAACTTGCCCGAGGGATGCAGGGCGAAGTGGCGCGGGCCGGCTCCGGGATCGAGCTTGGCGAACGGGGAATCATTCGGAGTGAGCGATCCCTTGGCGCTGTCGAACTTGTAGACGAGTAATTCGTCGAGGCCGAGATCATCGACCATGGCGAAGTGGTTGTCGGGAGAGAGATCGATCGAGTGCGCGTGCGGTCCCTCCTGGCGCTTGGGATCTGTGCCATGGCCGGTGTGCTGCACGAAGGCCGATGCTTCGCCCAGTTTTCCATCTGCGAGCACGGGGAACACCGCGACGCTGCCGCCGGTGTAGTTCGCCACCAGCACGAACTTTCCGGTCCGGTCGACGGTGATGTAGCAGGGATCCGCGCCGCGGGAAGCCACTTCGTTCAGGAACGTAAGTTTGCCCGTGGCGTGATCGATGGAGAACGCGCTGACGCCTCCGCTGTTCGGGCCTTTGTAGTTGCCGACTTCATTCACCGCGTAGAGATATTTGCCGTTCGGGTGCGGCGCGACGAACGACGGATTCGTAGTTTCCGCCGCCAGGCCAAGCGGCGTGATCTGAGCTGTCTTGGCGTCGTAGCGGTAGGCATAAATGCCTTTGCTCTTGCTGCCTTCTTCTGTGTAGGTGCCGACGTAGAAAAGATATTTGCCGTGCTGCGCGGGCGCCGCGACTGCGGCAAGACCGACCAGGAGCAAGAGGGCAAGCAACAGCGCGACAGAGCGGAGGGAATTCCTGAGTATCTTCATCCCGCTATAGAAACGCATTCAGGAGCATTCGCGCAAGCGGTTCGCGATGGGAGCCAATTTTCCGGCCGGACCGGCAGAACCGTCGAGCTGCGCTCGACGGACAGCCGAGGGCGGCTGTCCCCACATACCCTTCCACACTCTACTTGGTCAGGGTCACTGGTACTTGCTGGTCGTACGGCCAAAGGATCACGCTCGTAGACTGGCGGCGGTTGAACGCATCGAGAGTTACAGGAAAGGCCACGATGATGGTTCGTGCGACGGTCTCGCCAGGCTGGATCTTGGTCTCAGGCGGAAGAGCCGGCTGCGTGCCGGCCTTCAGCGTGGGGAAGGCCTGATAATAGCGATCAAAATCGATGGCGGAGACGGCGTCGGCTGTGGAGTCTCCGCTGGGTGCTTTGATCGAACTCTGAATGTTGTGGACATAGAGAATCTTGTCGCTGGTGTTATTGATGGTGAAGGTCAAGGCGACCATGGTCGAGCCTTGTCCGGGAATCTCCACCGCGGTCACCGTGTCGAGCGAACCCGAGGCTTGTGGCTTAGCGCGCTTCAGGAAGGAAGCGAATACGACGATGACCACGACCGCGGCAATGGCGATGAGCACAATCTTGGCAGGCGGTAGATTCTTCTTCGCGGTGCCGTATTCTTCGCCAATGTTAATCGTGGGGCCCGCGGGAGCAGTTGGAGGCGCAACCTGCGGTGCTGGCGGCTTAGGCGGAGGAACGGAAGTCTGATCAGGCATAGGCGTTTGTCGTACCCGGCGATTCTACGCTTAGCCACCAAGGGGAGGCGACCCCAGTGGCCGCCCCCACTGGCCGCGGCTCGCCGCGAACTCCTCGATTGGCCTAGGCCTGGACGTCTTTGTCCAAATCCTGAGTTGAGAACTCAGGGACGACTTCCAGACCCGTGTCGCCGCTGTTCCAGACCTGCTCGCGCACAACCCGCGGCATAATGATGCAGCCGTGAGACGCGCATCCCGGAGACTCGATCGAGTCGCCATGCATCAGAAAGCCGCTGCGGCCGAAGGTCTTGGTTTGCGCTGACGGGGTCAATCGCAGGACGAACGGTCCATGGTCCGGCGTATTGATCGGCGGCCCCACAATAATCCACTCGCCTTGAGGAATGGGCCCGACGTTGGGGACAGCCTGCATTGCGGGGTTATTCTTCCCGTTGTCGATTCCGGAATAGCCGGTAGCCACACGTTGGCCATCTTGCAGTAGGGTGCCAGACTTTTGTGCGTACGTCCACATCTTGACCTCGGCAGTCTGCAGGAGCCAGTCAGTTCATTGACCGCACAATGCTGGTACTGGGTACTCCACGCTTTTGAGAGTTGTTGATCAGTGGCCTTGTGGTTGAGGAATATATCTCTTTCTGGCCGGAGCGGCAAGACCATGCGCTGAAGATGCGCTGAAGATTAGCTAGTCTAACCGGCGGGCCGTCGAGCCTCACTCGACCCGACATCCCGGGGCGACTGCCCCCACATGCTTCTTACCGCTCGTGCTTCATGGCCCGCGCGAACTTCTGGGCGGGTAGCGTATTCAGCACATCGTCTTTGGTCAGCCAGGCGCGCCGCCCTTGCAGGATCCCGTAGCGGATCTTTTCCATGTGCGAAGTGTGGTGAGAGTCGGTGTTGATCACGATCTTCACGCCCTGCTGCTTGGCTTGCCGAAGATGCACGTCATTGAGGTCGAGGCGGTCGGGATAGGAGTTGAGTTCCATCGCCACTTTGTGCTTCGCAGCTGCGGTTAGGACTGCGTGCATGTCGAACCCATAGGCGTCGCGGCGTAGCTGAATACGGCCGGTGGGATGTCCGATGAGCGAGGTGTTTGGATTCTCGACAGCTTTCAGCAGGCGTTCGGTCATCTTCGCGGGTTCCTGACTGAAAACCGAATGTACGCTGGCGATAACGAGGTCCATCTGCGCCAGTACGTCGTCGGAGAGGTCGAGATCGCCGTCGGCG
>JADGNQ010000171.1 GCA_017883385.1 Candidatus Sulfotelmatobacter sp. | reverse complement strand
AGAGCGAAATGGCGCTTCTGAAAAAACAAAGCGCCACCAGGAGACGTGTCGCTCAAAACGCTTGACACGCGGCATCGTCGTTAGAGACAGGATGACAAGATCGCGTGGAACAATCAGAGTGCTGAGGTGAAACGGGCGAGCGCGTCCAGCTTTCCCGCGGCTGAGCCGGAGTCGATCGATTCAGCTGCGAGTGGGACAGCAGCAGCTATGTGATCAGTCATGCCTGCCGCCACAAGTGCGGCGGCGGCATTGAGGAGCACGACGTCCCGCCGGGGCGACTTCTCTCCGCCCAGGACAGCGCGAATGATCGCAGCATTCTCCGAAGCATCGCCGCCTGAGATTTCCTGCAGCGGGGCGCGAGCCATGCCGAACTCTTCCGGTTCCACCTCGTAGGATCGCACCGAGCCCTCGCGGGCCTCGGCGACTCGCGTCGTGCCGGTGATCGTGATCTCGTCCAGGCCGTCGAGCCCATGCACCACGAGCGCGCGGCGCAAGCCCAGCATGCTCAGAACCTCGGCCAACTTCTCTACCAGATCCAGAGAATAGACTCCGACGACCTGGCCGGACGCACGTGCTGGATTGGTCAGCGGACCGAGCAGATTGAACATCGTACGCATGCGCAGTTCGCGACGCACGCCCTGCACCTGCTTCATGGCCGGGTGCAGATTCGGCGCGTAGAGAAAACAGATGCCGACTTCACGCAGGCATTGGACAGCACGCTCGGGCGAAAGCTGAATGTTCACTCCGAGCGCTTCGACCACATCGGCAGAACCGCACTTGGAACTGATGCTGCGATTGCCGTGTTTAGCCACGCGGACGCCGGCTCCGGCGGTCACGAGTGCGGTCGCGGTGGAAATATTGAAGGTGCCACTGGCATCGCCGCCGGTGCCGCTGGTATCGACCAGCGACGTATCGACAGGCAACTCTTCAGCCAGTGCATCGCGGCCCGTGCCGCTGACGGCGAGTGCATCGGGCGCGCTGGCCCGCTCGATCGGTAGTGTCGCCGCGGCTGAACGGATCGCCTCCGCGAAGCCCACAATCTCTTCGACCGTCTCGCCTTTCATCCGCAGGGCGATGAGCAGAGCAGCGATCTGCGCGTCCGTGCATTTGGCGGTTAACACTTCGGACATCACTTCCCGGGCCTCCGCACGAGTGAGGGATTGAGCGTGGTTCGCGATGCGATGGAGGGCCTCGAAGATCATGTCGTCAGGCCGAATTGTACGGCATGACCGGACTTCGCCGCGATCCGGAGTGTGTCTACTATGTATCCGTGTCGGTTCAGGGTTGTCGAGCCTTGCTCGACGGACAGCCGAGGGCGGCTGTCCCCACATTCGTTGTCCCAAATGTGCTGTCTCCACATGGGACTTCCGCGAACTAAAACGACGCTCTACGTTTGCCCTAATTCCCTGCCCTTCTATAGAATTAGAGGTTTGCTGCCCGCAGTGCGACGCCGCAAGCAGGATCCCTTCCGATTCTTAACTGACGAGCTTTCATTATGAAAATCCATGAGTATCAGGCAAAAGCAATTCTTAAGAAGTACGGTGTAATTGTGCCGCGTGGGGCGATGGCCGCTTCGCAAGATGAGGCCGAGGCTGCAGCCAAGGAATTATTCAGTTCGGGTGCGAGCGGAGTGGTGGTCAAGGCGCAAATCCACGCCGGAGGCCGCGGCAAGGGCGGCGGTGTGAAGATCGCCAAGTCGGTGAACGAAGCCGGCGATCTTGCTTCCAAAATGCTGGGCATGAAGCTGGTGACGCACCAGACCGGGCCGGAAGGCCGCATCGTGCGGCGACTGCTGATCGAAGAGACTCTACCGATCGAAAAGGAACTTTACCTGGGAATTCTGGTGGACCGCGTCGAGGGCAAGCCGGTGTTCATGGCTTCGGCTGCGGGCGGTATGGAGATCGAGCAGGTCGCGGCGGAAAATCCTGACGCGATCTTAAAGCAACACATCGATCCGGGGATGGGTCTGGAAGCGTTTCAGGCGCGGAAAATTGCCTTCAAACTGGGGTTGAAGGCACAGCAGATCAATCCTGCCGTGCAGTTTTTGAGCAGCCTTTATAAGGCCTTTCTGGACACCGACGCCTCGTTGCTCGAAATCAATCCGTTCATTACAACGACGGACGGGCGACTGTTCGCGCTCGACGCCAAGATCACCATCGACGACAACGCGCTGTTCCGCCACGCCGATCTGCGGGAACTGCGTGACATTACGGAAGAAGATCCGCTGGAAGTCGAGGCGTCAAAGTACAGCCTGAACTACATCAAGCTCGACGGCAACGTGGGGTGCATGGTGAACGGGGCCGGCTTGGCGATGGCGACGATGGACATCATCAAGTACGCCGGTGGCATGCCGGCGAACTTCCTCGACGTGGGCGGGGGAGCGAGTTCCGAGCAGGTGGCACATGCGTTCGAAATTTTGCTCAGTGACAAGAACGTGAAGGCGGTGCTGATTAACATTTTCGGCGGGATCCTGCGAGTGGACACGCTGGCGACTGGTGTAGTCGAA
The DNA here is from genome assembly GCA_017883385.1 of Candidatus Sulfotelmatobacter sp. Lineage (GTDB taxonomy): Bacteria > Acidobacteriota > Terriglobia > Terriglobales > Acidobacteriaceae > Sulfotelmatobacter. The sequence continues at coordinate 6,830 of JADGNQ010000171.1, read as the reverse complement.
GCGGCGCGGAAGACGAACATCAAGCTGCCGATCGTGTTGCGGCTGGAAGGAACGAACGTCGACGAGGGAAAGAAGATCCTGCAGAATTCGGGATTCAACTTCGTCGTGACAGACACGATGAAGGACGCGGCTGACAAGGTGGTCGCAGCGGCGCGGGGAACGCTTGGCGTAACGGAATGGCGGTAGAAAAGGCAGGGAATAGGGGTTAGGGACTAGAGGGCAGCAAGGCGCGACCTGCCGACCCCTGCCCCCTCGCCCCTGCAGTTGATAAGCGAGGAATTTCATATATGGCAATTCTAGTTAACAAGAATACGAAAGTCGTTGTGCAGGGGCTCACCGGACGCGAGGGTACGTTCCATTCAAAGGCCAGCCAGGCTTATGGGACACAGATTGTCGGCGGAGTGACTCCCGGCAAGGGTGGTACTACGCACGAGGGCTGGCCGATTTTCAACACGGTGCGCGAGGCGGCTGACAAGACGGGAGCCAATGCCACGGTCATCTTTGTGCCGCCACCGTTCGCTGCCGACGCCATCATGGAAGCGGCGGACGCGGAAATCGACCTTATCGTCTGCATCACCGAGGGAATTCCGACGCTCGATATGGTGAAGGCATGGGAATTCCTGCAGGACCGGAAGTCACGGCTGATCGGGCCGAACTGCCCGGGGATCATCTCACCGGGTAAATGCAAGATTGGCATCATGCCGGCTTCGATTCACAAAGAGGGATCGATTGGCATCGTCTCACGCTCGGGCACGCTGACTTACGAGGCGGTGCATCAACTCACCCAGCGCGGCATTGGACAGTCGACCGCAATTGGCATTGGGGGCGATCCGATTATCGGAACGAATTTCATCGATGCCCTGGACTTATTCAATCGCGATCCAGAGACGGAAGCGGTGATCTTGATCGGCGAAATCGGCGGCAACGCCGAGGAGACCGCCGCGGAGTTTGTGAAGATTCACATGAAGAAGCCGGTGGTCGGCTTCATTGCCGGACAGACCGCGCCTCCGGGACGGCGCATGGGCCACGCGGGAGCGATCATCTCTGGTGGCAAGGGAACGGCCGCGGAAAAGATCAAGGCGCTGGAAGCTTGTGGGATCCGGGTGGCGAAGTCGCCGGCTGCGATCGGGGAGACACTGGCGGCGGCGATCGGGGTTAACGTATAGCGTCAGCTCAGGCGTAGAGACGTGGCTTGCTACGTCTTGCCGGCACGTGGAGAGAAGACGTTGCAAGCAACGTCTCTACAAAGGCTAAGGACTAACGACCGAACTTATGAAAACTCTGCAACGCACATTCACCATTGTTAAACCGGACGCCGTGCGCAAGAATGCCGTCGGCGACATCATTGAACAATTTGAGAAGAACGGCTTCCGCATTCTTGCGATGAAGATGCTGGAAATCTCAAAGCATCAGGCGGAGCAGTTCTATGCCGTCCATGCCAGTCGGCCGTTTTTCAATACGCTGACCGATTTCATGTCGAGCGGACCGATTGTAGTGCTGGCGCTGGAAAAAGAAAACGCCATCGCCGATCTGCGCAACCTGATGGGCGCCACCAACCCGGCTCAGGCCGAGGAAGGAACGATCCGCAAGAAGTGGGCGACCAACATCGAGCACAATGCGATTCACGGGTCGGATGCGGAAGATACGGCGCGGTTTGAATTGAGCTTTTTCTTTGCAGGATACGAGTTGGCGAAATAGTTTTCAGTTCTCGGTTCTCAGTTCTCAGTTTCTGAGACTGGGAGCCGACTTGCTGAGAGCTTCGAATTGAGAATGGCTCCTATGCCGATGGTGCAAATCACAATGCTGCAGGGCCGTACTGCCGATCAGAAGCGAAAGATCGCGAAGCGGATTACCGATGCACTGGTGGAAGAAGCTGGGGCTCGGCGGGAGGCGATCGTTGTGGCCTTCCATGAAGTGTCCAAGGAGAGCTACGCTTCGGGCGGCGAGTTGATGGCAGACAAGAAGTGAGCGTTCTGGCCAGCTCGATCTCGCCTTCGTAGATCTCGACTCGTGGTCAGAGAAGCGGGCAGGAGTGCCCGCTCCACACAACCTATCCTAGCGGTTCAAACAGATGACCTTCCACCCGGTCGGCGACCTTGGGGAGATCCTTGCGGGCGTGTTGCAGGAAATGCGGAGCGGCACGGTGCGCCTCAAGCGCAGCGTCGTCCTTGTATTGCTCGTAGATGAAGAAGCGGCGCGGTTCGGTCTTGTGCCGATGCACCTGGTACATGGCACACCCCGGTTCCTTGCGGGATTGTTCGGTCAGCTTTTCAAAGAGTGCGGCAACTTCGACTTCGTGCCCTACTTTCGCCATCCAGGTAACCGCCAACACCACCATCGTTTCTCTCCTTCCCCGCTTGCAGGTCGTCCGGGGAGGACATTCTAGGCTTTCTTCGCGGCCGTCTTCAACTCTTTAACGAACTCGTCCATAAGGATCGTGTGGTCACGGTCGGGGCCGGTTGAGATCATGCCAACCTTCGCTTCCGATTCCTTCTCGACGAATGCCAGGTATTCCTTCGCCGGCTTGGGCAACTTCTCATATTCCGTGATGCCCTCGGTCGACGTCCGCCAGCCGGGTAGGTTCTGGTAAATGCACTCGATCTTGTCGTAGCCGCTGGCCTGGGCGGGCGCGTCGGCGGTAGTCTTGCCGTCGATCTTGTAGCCGACACAGACCGGGATCTCGGCCAGTTCATCGAGCACATCGAGCTTGGTAACCACTAGCCACGAAGTGCCGTTGATCATGCCGGAGTAGCGCAAGAGCGGGAGGTCGAGCCATCCGGTGCGGCGAGGACGGCCCGTTACTGCGCCATATTCGTTGCCGCGCTTGCGCAGGTTGTCCCCAGCCTCGCCCTTGTCTTCGCTGGGGAACGGTCCCTCGCCCACCCGCGTGCAGTAAGCCTTGGTGATGCTAATAACCGAATTGATGGCGTTGGGCGCGACGCCCGTACCAATCACCGCTCCGCCGGAAGTCGCGCTCGAAGACGTCACAAAGGGATAGGTTCCGTGGTCGATGTCGAGCATGGTGCCCTGTGCGCCTTCGAAGAGGATCGATTCCCCATTGGTCAACGCTTGGTTCAGCAGGACTGCTGTGTCACAAACGAAGGGCGCGATCTTCTCGGCCGCATGAGCGTATTCCGCGTACATCTTGTCGGCGTCGAGCGGCTCTGAGTTGAAGAGGGCGTGCGCGATCATGTTCTTCTCGCGCACTGCGTTCTCGATGTGTTTCTTGAGCAGTTGGAGGTCGAGCAGATCAGCGACGCGCAGGCCGCGGCGGCCCATTTTGTCTTCGTAGGCAGGGCCAATTCCCCGCGAAGTCGTGCCAATCTTGACCCGGCCCGGCGCATTCTCCGCGGCCAGTTCGATCATGCGGTGGTAGGGCAGAATGACGTGGGCGCGGTTGGAAACGAAAAGATGGCCGTCGATCTTCACCCCGGCTTCGCGCAGGGCGCCCGCCTCTTTCAGAAACGCGAGTGGGTCGAGCACGACGCCGTTGCCAATCACGCTGCGGCATCCGGCGCGCAGCACGCCACACGGGACAAGCTGGAGAATAAATTTCTTGCCGTTGATGATGACGGTGTGGCCAGCGTTGTGGCCTCCGGCATAGCGGGCTACGACCGAGAAGTTCTCCGACAGAACGTCGACGATCTTCCCTTTGCCCTCATCGCCCCACTGGGCGCCTACGATGACCGCGGTCTTGCCTTTTTTCACTTCCAGCTCCGTCAGGGGGATTCGAGCAGACGCATTGCGGCGCTGCCCCCGGGGTCGCACACTCCTCACCCGCGGGGATACTTCGACAAAGGGTGACTGGGAAAGAAGCGGAGAAGATGTGTACGAGCTATCTTATCGTGCCTGCATACCCGATGGCAACGCGCGGGGCAGCGGGCCGGTTTTCCACCAGAGAAAACCGTTAACCACGAAGGACACGAAGTTACACGAAGGAAACGCCACAGGCGAATGCCCTCGTGATACCTCGCGTCCTTCGTGGTGATGGTTTCTTCAGGTAAGATGACGTCCTGAACTGTTTCGTTGAGGGGTCTGTTATGAAGAAGGTGTTTCACTTCGATGCTCCGCGCGAAAAGTATCATTGCGATGCCGCCATCCTGTGGTGCTTCGACAACCGCTTTGAGCTGGGATTTCGAAAGTTCCTGAAGCGCATCGGCGTGGTGAATAGCGATCCTATCAAGATTGCCGGTGGCGCGAAGTGCATGGCGTCTCCGGAACATGAGACGGACCGCGAGTTCGTGCTGGACCAGATCCGCAAGTCGATGCGACTGCACGGTACGCGACGCGTGATCCTGATGGTGCATTCCGATTGCGGCGCCTACGGCGGTCTGGCGGGAGGATTCGATGGCGACGCAGCGGCTGAGGCGGAACATCACCACCGCGAACTGGAACGTGCCGCTGCGAACCTGAAGGCAGCGAGTCCCGGCGTCGAGGTACAGGGATACTTCGTTGATTTCGAGGGAATCTGGGACGCTGAGGTCGGCGCGATCTCGGAAGCTCCTGTTCCCACGGTAGCCTGATGCCACCGTTTGAGAAACACATTTTCGTTTGTGGAAACCAGCGTCCGGCGGGCCATCCGCGGGGATGCTGCGATCCTTTGGCAGAGGCCAGGTTACAAAAGCTGTTCAAGCAGAAACTGGCCGAGCGCGGGCTGAAGGGCAAGGTACGCGCAAATCAATCCGGCTGTCTTGACCAATGCGAACATGGGCCGAACGTCGTCGTCTACCCAGACGCGGTCTGGTACGGACGCGTCACCGAGGCTGATGTCGAGGAAATTATCCAGTCGCATATCATTGGCGGCAAACCGGTCGACCGGCTCCGCCTGCCAGACTCCTGCCTCAACACCGAGGCTTGCGAACACCGCAAGTCAAGAACCTAGGACCCAGTCGTCGATGGCGTCGTGGGGGAGACCTGTAATCCGCACGATCAACAAGTGAGGAAGGCAAACATCCTGGCGATAGGCAAGTGCCGGGACGGGGGCGGAGAATTGAGATAGCTGAAGCGCTTGTGCTGTGCGCGCTTCGAACGAGGTACCCACAGCCCGCAGGGCCCGGATCTCACTCGCGTGTGCTTTGGTCGACGACTTTCCCAAGACTGATTCGGCATGAGTTAGTCATATTGCGCGAGTGACGCCTTTTAAAGAACCTCCCCCGCGGTATTGCGGCAGATTACCGCCAAGGTGTTGTCTCTTTCCATAGTTTCCGCACCTCCTCTAATGGTCCGCGTGAATTCTCTGTTCTCAGGGTTCATCTTTTCCTTGCCGTACGCCTCCATACACGTATACTTTCCGGACGAATTCGGTGCGGTGATCAAGTGTGTTTCGCTTGGCTGTTCCCGGTAACAGCCGCAGAACAACGTTTCGTAGCCGCGCGGCACGCCAAACGCCGCGTCCAGACATCCGACTCCCGGGTGTCAAGGAGACATCGAATGGATCCACGGGTTGAACTCATCACAAGAGTTGTTGCAGACCAAAAGGCAGCAGGCAGGCTATCGGCAAAGGAAGCCGGGTCTCTGTTGGGCCTTTGCGAAGGGCACTTCTTACGGCTCTTCAAACACGAGGTTGGAATCACATTTCGGCGATACAAGCGCTTGGCGAGAATTGCCGGAATAGCGACCCTCTTGACGGACAACATTTTGCCGGTGAAGCAAATCGCTGGCGTTGCGCTGGCAGGACTGTGACTTCGATGCTGGGGAAATCCGTCTCAGCCGTGGCATCGTGCGTCAGCACATTGGACAGATGAAAACCGAAGCAAGCCGCAAGCCTGTACCGATGGAAGCGGGACTAGCCGACGTTCTCACGAATTGGCGGGGGCAGTGCGCTTACAATCAGTCGGAGGACTACATCTTCACATCTGTGGAGATGCACGGGAAAAAACCGCTCTGGCCGAATAGCGCGATGGAGAAACACATCCGTCCCGCTGCGCTGCGTGCGAAAATCACGAAGCGTCTTGGCTGGCACACCCTGCGTCACACGTTCGGAACACTGCTCAAAGCGAACGGTGCGGACGTAGCAACGGTACAAGCACTCATGCGTCATGCTAACGCCAGCGTCACGATGGACAGCTACGTTCAGGCAGTGACGCCAGCGAAACGCGAAGCGCAGCCGAGCATCGCGGGACTATTGGACCCAAATGGACCCACGCTGCTAAAATCAAGTACCGCAAGTTATTGAATAGACACGGTTGGGCGCTTAACTCAGCGGTAGAGTGCCACCTTCACACGGTGGAAGTCATAGGTTCGAATCCTATAGCGCCCACCATTAACCAACTGAATTTGCAGACGTTACCGCGTCGTCCATGTCCACAAATGTCCAGTTGGCTCATTTCCGCTTTCTTCCTACGCCAGGACCATTCGCACAACACTGGAATGGGCTGCGCGTTTTTGTTCGCTGACCGCCTGCGTGTAAACGTTCATCGTAGTTCGCACGTCGGCGTGCCTCAGCAGTTCCTGCTGGACCTTTAAGTCCACGCCAAGCTGCCGCAGCATGGAGCTGTAGGTGTGCCGAAAAGTGTGCCATCCCACAGTGCCGCCGAGCCCGGCTGTTATTGCGGCTGGCTTGATATGGTTCACCAGAACCGCAGTTGATCGCAGTGGAAGTTCGCCGGCCTTCAGCGGGCTGGCAAACACCCAATTGGTTTCCCGGCCGAACAGGGAGGCGCGTTTCCATGTGAATAGGATTTCAGCGAGAACTGCATCCAATGGTAAGCCGGATTGTGAATACTTCGTCTTCACATCTCCGACCACGCCGTCCACGATCGCCCGTCGGACCAGAAGAGTGAGCCTCTCCCAATCGATGTCGATCCACTTCAGCGCGAACAATTCGCTGC
>JADGNQ010000445.1 GCA_017883385.1 Candidatus Sulfotelmatobacter sp. | reverse complement strand
CGGTGCCCGTGGGAGCGACCACCGGCAAGCTGAAAGTCACGCAGCCGACCACCACGCTCAGCAGCGAGCGGACGTACTATGTGACGCCGCAACTCACCAGCTTCACCCCGACGAGCGGACCCGTCGGAACCACGGTGACCATCACCGGCGTCAGCCTGACGCAGACGAGCAAAGTGACGATCGGCGGCAAGACGGCCACCTTCACGGTGAACTCCGACACGCAGGTGACGGCGACCGTGCCGACCGGCGCAGTGAGCGGCAAAGTTGCCATCACGACCTCGGGCGGTGTCGCGACCAGCACGACGAGCTTTACGGTGAACTGATCGCCACTTCAATCGTGGTTCGCCGCAGGTCGTCTCCTGACTGGCGGTGGCGGAGCGCGGTAGCAGAATCGTCCGCGCTCCGTTTTTCTCTTTGGGCGGCGGGGCCGAAGGCCGGGCTCCGTCTTGTTGCCGCTTAAGGCACGACCAACAGGTCGCTCAGCTTGCTTCGTCGCCATTCCGCCTCATATACTCTGAACGTTTGCCCGCCTCCGACCGGGAAATGTCCGGCGACGGGTCGCACCGACCTGCATTGATTCCGGAGACCACTTTTATGACGACGATGACGACGGCCCCGCACGTGGATCAAGAGAGCAACCCGTGGGACTCCCAGCGCGCCCGCTTTGACCTGGCCGCTCAGAAGCTGAATCTTGATGATGGGCTGTGGCGCGTGCTCCGCTATCCCAACCGCGAGCTCACGGTCTACATCCCCGTGCAGATGGACGACGGTCATCTCGAAGTGTTCACCGGATTCCGGGTGCAGCATTCCATTGCCCGTGGTCCGGCGAAGGGTGGGATACGCTACGCGCCTGACGTCACACTCGACGAAGTGCGCGCGCTGGCGAGTTGGATGACGTGGAAGTGCGCGGTGGTCAACATCCCGTTCGGCGGAGCCAAGGGCGGAGTAATTTGCGATCCGCACAAGATGTCGATGGGCGAAGTTGAACGCATGACGCGGCGCTACACCTCAGAGCTGATCGAATTCATCGGTCCTGAAAAAGACGTTCCTGCCCCCGACGTGAATACCAACGAACAAATCATGGCCTGGATGATGGACACCTACTCCATGCACATGCGGCAGACCGTCACGGCGTGCGTGACCGGGAAACCGATCAATATCGGAGGGTCGCGCGGACGGCGTGAGGCCACGGGCCGCGGCGTAATGGTCGTGTGCGACGAGGCCTGCAAGAAGCTGGGCATCGATCGCGAACGCGCCCGCGTGATCGTGCAGGGATTCGGCAACGTGGGCTCCAACGCCGCGCAACTGATGCACGAAGCCGGATACAAGGTGATCGGTATTGCCGAAGTGGGCGGCGGCTTGCACAACAAAAACGGGATCGACTTGAAAGCCCTGGTGGACTTCCGCCAGAAAAACGGAACCGTGCACGGCTTCCCCGAGGCGGAGAAATGCGAGGCTGGCGACTTACTGACCACGGAGTGCGAAATCCTGATTCCGGCGGCGACGGAGAACGTCATCACCAGCCGCAACGTGGATCGCGTGAAGTGCCGCATCCTTGCTGAGGGCGCGAACGGGCCTACCACCTCTGCCGCCGATGACGTGCTCACCGACAAAGGGGTGTTCGTGATTCCCGACATTCTGGCCAACGCCGGCGGCGTAACGACTTCTTACTTCGAGTGGGTGCAGGATCGCCAGGGCTATTTCTGGAAAGAGTCGGTTGTGAACGAGCAACTGGAAACCATCATGAAGTCTTCGTTCGAAGATGTGGTGCGCTATGCGGAGACTCACCACGTCAACAACCGCATCGCGGCCTATATGCTGGCAATTGACCGCGTGGCGTACACTATCCGGCAGCGCGGCATTTATGCCTGAGGATCGTTAAGGAGAACCCATGAAATCGATTGAGAAGAAGTTGCTGGCACAAGTCGCAGTTTTGTTCTTTGCCCTCTCGCTGGTCAACAGCATCGGCGTCGCCCAAGGCGCCGAACCGGGGAGCAAACCCGAGATTGCCGCCTCCAGTTCCGGGAACATGCAGGCCGGCACCGATTCTGCGAAGTCCACGACGGCGAAGGCCGACAAACTCGACATCAACACCGCGACCAAAGATCAGCTGAACGCACTTCCGGGGATCGGCGACGCCTATTCGCAGAAGATCATCGACGGCCGCCCTTACCGCACCAAGCTGGATCTTGTGCAAAAGAAGATCATTCCTCAGGCGACTTACGACAAGATCAAGGATCAGATCATCGCCAAGCAGGCTAAAGCGCCCGCCGCACCGAAATAGATACCCGAAATACCCTTCTGTCCTGACGCCAGGCCCCCGAATTAAGGGGGCCTGACGTGCATTGCGTTCCCTCCTTCCGTGGAGGATAATCAGTCTGGTCTTCCCGGTTTGATCTTTCCGGCTCCGATTCCGGGACCGCCCCCGTAGTGTGAACCTGCCCAACTCCATCACGCTGATCCGTATCTTCAGCATTCCTCTGCTGATGTGGATCCTATCCAGTTCGCGCTTCAGCAGCGTGAATGGCGAGAAGGAATTGCTGGCGTCGGCGCTGTTCATCGCCGCTTCCATGACCGACGGGATTGACGGCTATCTTGCCCGCAAACGCGGACAGATCACCACGATGGGAATCCTGCTCGACCCGCTGGCAGACAAGCTTCTGATCGCGGCCGCGTTCGTCACGCTGGTGCAGTTGAACCCTAGCCTGGTTCCGGCCTGGATTGCCGTGGTCGTGATTGGCCGCGAGTTCCTGGTGAGCGGTCTGCGATCCATTGCGGCGTCCGAGGGCTTCACGATTGAAGCCAGCGAACTTGGAAAGTTCAAGATGGTGGTGCAGATCGTGTCGGTGGTGGCGGTGATCCTCGACCATCGCTGGAAGGAATGGCCGGTTTACAGCCATTACATCTTCCCCATTCACTGGATCGCGTATCTGGCGATCTGGTTCATGGTGTGCGTGTCGCTGGTGTCGGCGGTCGACTACTTCGTGGCCTTCTGGTCGAAGATTGACCGGCGCGGAGTGAAACGCCGTCGCCGCGCGTTTATTCTGAGCCGTCGCAGGAAGCCAGTACCCGTGCCGCCGCAGGCAGACCGTGATGTCGCTACCTCGACCTAGTCCCGCTGCCGTTGCGTCCGGCGAGTTGGATGAGTTCTCGCAGGACGAACGAATACTGCTGCTGCACCTGGCGCACGATTCCATTCTCTCTACGATCGAACGACGCGAGATTCCGCTCGACCCTCCGACCGCTCATCTTTCCGAACCTCGCGGCGCGTTCACGTCACTGTATTTGCGCGGCGAATTGCGAGGATGCGTCGGATACGTCCTCGCCGTGAGCCCTGTGTATCGGGCCGTCGCGGAGACGGCGCGGGCTGCGGCTTTCGAGGACACCCGCTTCTATCCCGTGACACGCGAAGAAGCGCCCGCTCTGAAAATCGAACTCAGCATCCTGTCGCCTCCGCAACCCATTTCAGCCGAATCGGTCGAAATCGGCCGCCACGGCTTGCTGATCAGCAAGGACGGATATCGCGGGTTGCTTTTGCCACAAGTACCCGTTGAGCACCATTGGGACCGCACCACTTTTCTTGAACAGACCTGCCGCAAAGCTGGATTGCCGCTGGATGCGTGGAAGAACGGAGCGGTGATCGAGGCCTTCAGTGCGGAAGTTTTCGGGGACCAGAAATATTCGGGCCCATCTGTCCTCTGAAAACTCCGATTTGCACCCGGGCGCGCGGCTTCAGCCGTGCCGATCCGATGAAGAATTTAAGCCTTGTCTTTAGCCGCTTCGCCTCCGCGCACGCAGCGGCTGAAGCCGACGGGAATTCTGCGAGCGATCGCGGCATCGCTGAAGCGAAGCCCTGATACGGGTCATGGGTCTTAGCAAATCGCTGGAGGGTGTCAAAAAACCGGGGACGGTTTCCCGTCCCCGGTTTCTGAACGCACTAAGACTGCAAGTCGAACTAATTCACCTGATCCAGTTCCACGCTATCACCTGCGTGCACGTCTTCCATGGAGAAGACGACCATGCCGGTGGCGGTGGTGTTGGTCACGCTGATGATCACGATCTCGCCCACAGCCCGACGGGGCAGGTCACGCACGTGGATCACGGGACCGTTCCCCTTGGTGAACATGGCGGGATCAATCGAAGGCGTCTTCTTCTGAGTGTCCTCGGCAAGGGCTGCCTTGAACGAGAGCGAATCCACAGGGTCGGTCAGGTCAGCCTCATAGGAGCGCACGGCGCGGAAAAAGTCGCCGATCTTCACGCCCTGGTTAGCGCCGACGTTGAGGTAGAGCTTGTGGCCGGTGCCCAACTGAGAATCGAAATCCTTCCCCATCACAATGCGGCCGGTCAACTTGCTGGCGGACGGAAGGAAGCGATCGAAGTGGATTGGAGTGTGGAAAGTGACGGCCTGCTTTTCAGCAAAGGGAATCGCGGTGTCGCCGGGGTTCACGCCATCACACGCATATTCGATCTGCGCGATGGCGATCTTGTTGCGGGTGTCGACGATCTTGATCCGGCCGACTTCCTCGTAGGGCTGGCCCGTTTCTTTCAGCAGTTTCTTTTGCCCGGGGAACATTTCATATTCGTTAACATCGCGCAACGCGCGCACGATCTCGTACTCCGCGCCGGCGCTGTATCCGGTTCCCGCAAGGTAAATGATGTCGCCACGGTTGAACTTGGTGGTGGTGGGCGTCTGTAGCCCGCCGGCGACGTAGTTGGCGTCTGGCAGGATCTGTTTGCTGATGAATCCAGCGCAATACAAGTCGGCGTAGGTGGGCGTCTGAACGCGCTCGGTGGGGAAACTGGCAGAAGTCGGCGAAGTCCCCTGAGGAGCATCGGTGGTGTTACCGTCAGCACCGGATTGCGCCCAAACCGCAGTCGCGAACAACAACACTAACAGTCCTGTTTTCTTCATGTTACCTCCGGGAAGGGACCGCCAAGGTCCTCCTCCCTAGTCAAATGCCTGAAAAGAAAGGCTTCAGCCGGAAGGTAACAAGGGGGTAAGGGTGGGTCAAGGTTACGAGGGTGTTGGGCACTCCGGGGTAAAAGTTTTTTCGCTAAAACCATGAATCCGCTGTTGCATATGTAATTACGCCCCTGTAATAATTCGCCGTCATTCAACGCAAGCCTTGAAGCTAGTGCTCGAACCTAGAAAGATCTCCGCTCCCAGTTACATGCCGCGTCTGCTGCCCCTGCGGTTGCCGCGGGTTTGCGTGGCAGTTATCGGCTCCGATCCCAATGAAATGGCGGAGAAGGCAGAGGCTTTGGTCCGAGATAACTCCTTTCTGGAGTTCAGGTTGGACTACCTTTCGAAGCCCGGCTTGGCCATTCCCAGAATCAAGCGTTTCATGGAGTCCCATCCTGGGACGGTGGTGATCGCCACCTGCCGCCGGGTCGCCAGCGGGGGCAAGTTTCGGGGCTCGATCGCCTCGCAACTGGACATTCTCAGCAAAGCTGGGGCCGCAGGCTGCCAGTTGCTGGATATCGAGCTGCAAACCGCCGTCAAGTGCAAACCCGAGCAATTGCAGAAGTTGCGCGGCCGCGTCGCCCTGATTCTTTCGTTTCACGACTTCCGGGCCACCAAGAAGCTGGACGAGACTTTGGAGAAAATGCTGGCGTATCCGGCCGACTTCTACAAGGTGGTCAGCACCGCGACGACGCTCTCCGACAATGTCGCCATGATCAAGTTCCTGGCAAGGGAGGGCGACCGTCATTCCATGGTCAGCATGTGCATGGGCGAACAAGGAATCATCAGCCGGGTGCTGGGAGTACGCGCGGGCAGCGTGTTCACGTTCGCCTCCGCCGGTGCTGGCCAAGAGACCGCCCCTGGCCAGGTGACCGCGCAGGAATTGCGCAGTGTTTATCGCATCGAGCAGGTGGACGCGGCTACACGGGTCTACGGAGTCGTGGGCGATCCCATTGCGCACTCGCTGTCTCCTACCATCATGAATGCGGCGCTCCGGCGGGAGAACGTCAACGCGGTGTATCTGGCCCTCCACGCCAAGACGTTGAAAGATCTGCTGACTTGCGTGCGCGAGATCCCCATCCACGGCATCAGCGTGACCATGCCGTACAAAGAAGCGATCCTGCCATATCTGGACAACACGGACTCCCATACCACCAAGATCGGAGCCTGCAACACGGTAGTGCGGGCTCAGGACGGCAAGCTTTATGGATTTAACACGGACGCGGCTGGAATCGTCAGGCCTCTGGAGCGCCGTCTGAACACGCTCGAGGGTGCCCGAATTCTGGTGGTTGGAGCTGGAGGAGCGGCGCGCGCTGCTGTCTTTGGGCTGAAGGAACGAGGATCAGAGGTCTACATTCTCAATCGCAGTGCCGCCCCGGCTAAGAAGCTGGCCCACCAGGCTCGGGCCCGAATCATTAAGCGAGCCGACCTGAAGAAACTGGCATTCGACGTCATCATCAATGCCACCCCGGTCGGCATGGGAAACACGCGCGATACACCGCTGCAGGATAAAGAGATCAATGCCCGCTATGTCTTTGATATGGTTTACGATCCGGCTGAAACCCGGTTCCTGAAGCTAGCTAAGGAGCGGGGAGCCCAAGTTATTCCGGGCATCGAAATGTTCGTCCATCAGGCCGCCCGGCAGTTCGAAATCTGGACCGGGAAGCCTGCGCCCTGGGACGAGATGCTCCGTGTGGTTCTTCTGGCTCTGCAGGAGCGTGCAAACCGCTCCGCGGCCGCAAAATGAGGGCTTCCGATGCCTTCCTCAAAGAAAAAGTTGCTTTTTTGTAGATGCCCAAAGTAATATGCAAATAGGGAATGCGACTGTAAGCGTTTCCGGTTCGTTTGACCCTGTGCCGCCCGTTTCCAACTTCCAAAATCGCAGTACAAGCTTTGGCGAAAAACTCGACGTGAGAGGTGGCTCGGTCTGCCTCCATCCCGGTCCGGAGAGTTCAACATGGCGTGGTACGCGTACTGTCTTACTGAGCATCAAACCCTTCCCAATGGAACCCGCACTCGCCGCCCTTTCCTGTTAGAGGGCGTTCAAGGAGTGAACGGCGCTGCAGTTTTAAGCTATCCCAGTGGTGAATTCGCAGTAATTGTGAGCGAATATGACCATACCGCTGGCAACCTTGACCAGAAATGCGCGATTGATCACGCTCGCGTGGTCAGCAACTGCTTCCGGAACTCCACTGTACTTCCTTTCAAATTCGGGACGGTTTTTGACAGCGACGACGCCCTGCGGCAGGCCGTCCGGGTGAACCGGAGAGCTTTTGGCTTGAGCGTCGCCAAGTTGCGCGGCAAGTCCGAAATGCACATCAAACTGGTCGTGCGGGATGGCTCCCTGCGCGAGGCTATGATCGACATTGTGCTGCCTAACACGGTCGGCGGGGATTACCTCTCTAAGCTGAAAGTGAAGGCATCCCGCGAACGCGAGCGTCAGACCAAGGCGCGAGCCCTGTCGGTTCAGGTTCACAAGCTGTTTAACCCGCTGGAGGAAGAAGTCAGCTGCAAGAAAGTCGCTCCCGAGGGCATGCTTATCGATATCGCCCACCTGATCGACTCCAAGAGCGTCGAGAAATACCAGAACCGCTACACCACCGCCGCCAAGCAGTTGAAGAACTGCGAAGTGGCGATTAGCGGTCCGTGGCCGCCCTACCATTTTCTTCCGGGCAAGCTTCGCACCGTAGCTGGGAACAGCTAAACGGTCGAGAAGTTTCCGCTTTTCAAACCAGCCCCTGGTCGGCCAAAAGCCGCCAGGGGCTTGGTGTTTCAGGCCGCTGGCATCGGAATGCACCGAATGTGCATTGTTCTGCACTTCCCATCCTTCTTAGGCTTGGTGAGTCGAAGCACCACTCGTTCATGGCACGACAGTAAACCCTTACCACTCATCTGCTTATGTGGTGGTGTGAGCTGGATCACGCCAGCCGCACGCTTTGGTTCGGCAAATGCTTAACTAACAAGTAATAAAGAGGCCGCACACTCTAGCAACATGACCTTCACTCTCTTCGATTCTCCGCGTCATTTCCCGAACTGCCGTTCCGGCTGGCGGAGCGGCAACTTGTATCGCCTTTCCTGACATCGCCTACCAAACCGTAGCCTCTTGAAACGTGGCCCCAGAAATGGGGCCATTTTTTTGGCGGGCGGATCAATTGGGTGGGAAGAAGTCCAGCGCCCTCATTCCTCAGCCATTCTCAGTGAGCGCTATGGTCTGTGGGTGTTGAAAAAGTCCCTCAAAAGAACAGCTTTTCATCTGCGAGCATGCCGTCACCGGTTTCTTGTCTCCGTTCGACTAAGTGGTAGCCGGCAGAACCGGTGTTGTCGGCTGACTGAGGAAGCGCACCAGTCGCTTGATGTTCTGAGCTACCGCAGC
>JADGNQ010000358.1 GCA_017883385.1 Candidatus Sulfotelmatobacter sp. | reverse complement strand
TAGTTGACGTAATCAGGCGTGGGTGTTGAAGAAGTCCATGTAACCGGGTGGAGCCAACCAGTTTTGCGGGCGGGAGTTGCATCCGCTGGCGTCCAGCGGCTTTTCGGGGCGCACTGTTACGCCAGCAAACGCGGCACAACGTTAGATCAATGGAACAGGAAGTCGATCCAGAGCGTAATAATGATGTAAGCCCAATAGACCATTCAGAGAACTAACTTCGCATGAGGACATCAGACGAACAGGTCGTGTTTCCAATACTGCTCACGATCCTCAGCTATGGGGTTTTGCCCGTGATGTTGGTTTGGGGGTGGGTACGATGGTGCAAGCGCCCGAAACTCAAAACCATGCCCTCGATCATCTCTTTGGTTGGTTTCATCCTTGCGACGGCCTCCGCTGCTCTGGCGGTTTCATCTCTCGTGTACGCTCACTTCCTTCACTTTTCGGACGGCCTCGATCCGGTGCTCTATCGCATGTTTGGGTCTGGAATGTGGATTTCGTTTGCCGGAATCTTGTTTAGCGTGAGTGGTGCGTGCTGGCAGAGTTCGCTGAGATGGCACGCGCCTGTTTGTGCAGTGGGAACTCTCGCATTCTGGATGAATCACTGGCAGTTCTTTCCGATTGTGGACTAGCAGTCGGCGCTAGGCTGTCGAAAACAGGCGATAGCGCTGAGGAGTTTTGAGCACTAGGGCGATTTTTCGCCAGCCAGCAAGGTAGTCCTACTTCGATGTTGGCTGTGCGCGGAAGCGGGCGAGGATTTCTGCGACAGGCTTTTTCCCCGAATCTGGGTGGCTTCGGATGTATTGGTCACCCTTGCTGAAGTAGTGGCTATTTGGTAGTGGATAGTTTTCTGCTCCATCTTTGACGCGTGAGCGCATACACCACAGGAACCCCTCGATGAACCCATTCTCTTCGTCTGTGGAACCTTGGCCCCACCACCTGCCATCGAGGTACCAGTGCGCGTTACTCCAAGTCTCTCCACCGCTGGGCTGTTTGGAAGGCTTCACGTTTTTGGCTAGCTTGGCCCAGACCTCCTGCCAAACTTCCGTGACGAGCATAGACTGCTGTTCTGGGTGCTTCTTGTAGTAGGCGGTAATCCTGCCCTGTAACTGGTCGGCTGTACCATTGAACCCCTCTTCATGCGCAACCCACGTTAGGCAGTCGGCTGCCCCCTCCAAAAAACCTGCCTGTCTATCGTGGTTCGCAGAAAGCCACCATCTTCCGTCGTAGACGGTCGTCGAACTGGGCGCTGACTGGGCCATCGTGATGACAGCCCCAACGCAGAGAAGGACAAGGCAGGACTTCACTTGGCTCATACCGATGCCTCGGCTAACGCGACTTGTTCGCCACATCGAAGATTGTCCCTCTTTCAAGCACAGGTGTCGAAAATCGCTCGATTTCGCGTTTTGATCGCTGGTCAGTGAGTGCTACGGCGATGTTTCAACAACTAGCGAACTGAATGCTCATTGGAGTGGAATTTCGATAGCCATTCCTTCTCCACCAAGACCCCTTTTACAGAGCAGAGGCACATTGCTGCGGTTGACTTTACTTTGACACGAAAACCCACCCCAGCAGCCTCAAACACGACCTTCGATTCAGAGCGAACTGCCGTAGCATTCCCGAAACGTTCCCATGGCCAGCCCACGATTTCCAGTTCAGTTATTTCCATCATTCCAAGTTCTATGTGCACAACGTTGCAGTCCTCCCACCGTTGTGGGCGACGGACTGGCAGTTCCGATGTCACGAGCACGACTCGACAAACCCAGCCCGACTCTTGGAGGTCAATTCGGTGCAACAAGATGTTTCTCAAATTGGGGGGAGCGTCATAGAGGCTCGTAATCGCCTCAGGGTTCTGTACGCAGTCCAGCCAACGCGGCGTCGAATGAGCCTGTGTCATGCGCTCTCCTCTACGCAGTCACCGTGGGTCTTAACGGCAGCAACGGAATTCTACCCGATGGTTGCTGAAAACAGGCCATAGCGCTCAAATTTCGACTTCTTTCGGTTCGGGTCGCATCCGGTGCATCCGTCAGTAATCGAAAGATGAGTGTAATGGGGATTTAACAACAGCTACTCTGGTTCTGGCGCCTTGGGAGGCAAAATGTGAATGTAGTCGTGGAACTGATTTTGCAGTTTCGCGTCTCGCACTGGTTTGCCGTTCTGCCAGAGGCCAGCAGGGCCATAGTTCTCAGCCGCCACTCCAAGTCCGCCCGGACGTGACCGATTCGCTGCTGCTTGAAAGTCATTGACCGCCTTTGTCACATCTGGGTCTTTCCCGTAGAGACTCACCGGTTTGCCGTTCACTGCATTGATGTCGACCGCCGCGCCACCAGGCTGGTGTCCGTGACCGGGACAGGTCGTCTGCTGTTGGTTTTCAGGGGCATGTGTGGAAGACTGCTTGGTATTCGTACTCGGATTACTGCTCTGTATCGCGTTACTGGCGACGTTGACCGCAGTGACCAGTACCGCTAGAAGCAAAGCTATCTTCCTCATGGAAACAACTTTACGCCCCCTGTCGGGAGGGATACCAGAGGATAACGGTCGAGAACAAGCCGATAGCAGCTCAGAACCCCGGCCGGGGCCGATGAGTGAAATGGGGATTTTGCAACAACTAGGGCAGTTTGATTACTGCTATGGCTTTCGCTTCGCACGAACGGCCAAGCGACAGCCTGAAGCCCACCGCAATATTCAGAGACTGTCCGACTGCTGCCTACCGAGCTGTCCTAATTCCGCGAGGGCGTCGTCGATCTCTTTTAGGCGACGCGCAATCGCTCGTCTGCGCCCAATCAGTTTCCGCATCTTGTTCCTGAGCCGCTTCTTAAACACCTTCACGTCGTACCTCCAGGCAAGCACCGCCGGGGAAGCTTTCCCTCTTAAGTGCCCAGCGTGCACAATCTACGGCTTCCCCTGGGTGTCGTGCAATGGTCTGAAGGTGATGCCATCCGCCTGAAGATGCTATTTGCCTACTCGCCGCCTTGCATTCAAACCGCACCGAATTGAGCCTAATCAGCGTAAAGCGAGCAATGAAAATGCCCAGCTCATCTCGTGAGTCTGGGCATCTTTAAGTCAGCTTCTCCGTCAAGCGGTCTTCTTTGCGGCTCTCACTTTCGCCCACCGAACCCGTTGTGCCGCAGCAATGCTCCTGCGGGCGCTTGCGGACATAGTTCGTTTCTTAGGCATTGTCAGGGGGGGTGCCGTTTCACCCTTCGCCTTCACTTTCGCCCATCGTGCTCTTTGGGCAGCCGCGATTCTGGCTCTTCCAGCGGCAGACATCCCGCCCCGAGGTGCTGCCCCTTTCCCGTATGCCGTTCCGAAAGCTGAGAGCGCGGCACCGATCGCCTTCATTTCCTTCGTCAACCGATCATGCTCTTTCTTCAACATCTGCACCACACCATTTAGGTTCGTCATTGAATCCCCCTCGCGCGAATTCTACAGGAGGCGCTGGGCAATGAGTCAAAGAACAAGTCCGCGCCGACTTGCTCAACTACAAATGGGGCGGTAAGGCAGGAAGCACTCGTCCGAACCTTTGAGGGGGTTGACAAAGTGCAAGCTTC
>JADGNQ010000357.1 GCA_017883385.1 Candidatus Sulfotelmatobacter sp. | reverse complement strand
TGTGGCGAGTGAATCCGCTTATAAGTTGCGCGAAGCCGTGACCTCGCAAACAGACGCCCGGATTGTTGTCCTTGAACTTTCGGAGGTGCGTGCCCTCGGAGGCGGCGGTTTTGGCATGCTCGTGTTTCTGCAACGATGGGCGCGGGAACACAGCATTCGATTACTGCTGTTCCATCCCTCCAAGTCAGTCCAGAGCAAACTAGAAAATGCCAGATCAATCGCAAAATTCTATGTTGCTTCGCTCGAAGAAATGAAGGCCCTTTTCGTCTATGCCAACAGCCGATACGCGCTAGCTGCTTGAGTCTTTTACAGTGTAAAGTCTGCACTCGTAAAATCTCCGCACCGTGGTCACACGGGGTGTTCGGTTGCTCTGGGTCGCAACGAATCTCAATCTTCCCCGTCTTTTGATGGCTCGTTACACGGTTGGGCAACCTCATTGACGGCAGTCGTCTCGGCGCATTCAGCGTTTTCGTCGGAATCGCAGACTCGACCGGGATGCGCTTGTTTGCATTTCTGGCATAGTTGGGTAGCCATTGTTCCACCTCCTCCAATTTGGTGCAGATCGTGCCGAAGATACTTCCTACCGCTTTGGGTGCATCCTCACGCTACGCGGCATTTCTATCTCTGTATGGTCAGAAGCGACCACTTGCCAAGTGCCCAGATGCCAAGTCGTTGGTGGTGCAATTTGGAAGAAAGGGATTGAGTCCACGCCCTTTGACGCAATTTGCAGCTTGATGCGGGAGCGACTTTCGGTAACAAGGTTTGCGTTACGACAGGTCGTTGCGCCAACAGGGATCAGAACGTAAGGTGTGTGAGAGCAGCTTTCGGGGGAGGGCTGATCGAACGAAGGGGCGTCCCGTGACTCGAAGGAGTCTGGGGCGCTTTCGTTTTGCCGTCGTGCTGCCCCGGATACCGTCGATCTAATGGGTGAGGATCAGAGGGATTCGCGGTCTACCGCCTTGTCGGCGACGAAGGAAACGGGAGGGAAGCAGATTTCCCAACAAGGAATACCATTTCGCTCGCCGGGTCGTAGCTGATACGTTGTGGGCAGACCCAGCAAACGGCCAAACTTGAACCGAGGCAAAAGAAAGTACTGAAGCCGTCCGTACACGCATGGGGCCGATCAAACAAGGCAACAGTGACGCAGTCACCGAGATCGAGAGAGCCTGAGCATGGGGTGGAACTGTCATACGGGGGAGGCATGCGCATAATAGCGATCATCTTGAACGCACTGGTGCTGGTCTTCATAGCGTGGATGAGCATCGAGAGTCTGAGATTTGCCCGGAGTGTCGACATGCCTCTACCGCAGAGTATTGGCGTCCTCGTAGGACGGTGGATTTTCGTCGGGTTCACGACGATCCCGACACTGGCCGCACTCTTGCGGGAACAGCCGCGAATCGAGGTCTACGCGATTATCGTGAATATCGTTCTCTGCTGCGCCTTGGCCATTGCGTTGGTAGTTCTCGCATTCGTGATGTTGCTGCCGGGCACTGACTACAAGCTCGTGCTTGTCGCAGTGATCCCCGCGATAGGCTTCGCGCTGCCCATCATCTTCAACCTAATCGTTCTTCGACAACGGAGGGCGGTCCGCTTGCAGAAGCTCGCAGTACCTACGCTGTAGGAAACAACGTGGTAGTCCAGCGGCAGGAGTCCCACGGAGGTCCGTGTAGTCCAGTCTGCCAGTAATCCTCGATTCAGATGCCTACGACTTGTGGATTGATCCGGGAATGACGAGTGTGGCTGCGGCGACCGACCTATTGAAGCCCTTCGATGCCCGGCTGATGCGGTGCTATCCCGTGAGCACGCGGATCAATCACGTGGCGAGCGACGACGAAGAATGTTCGCATCCTGCGGAGCTTGCCGGGAATCAGGGTCGGCTCTTTCCGTAGACTAGCACCTCTAATTCAGCTAGCTGGCGGCGCAGGTTTTCGACTACTTCGTGGAACTTCTCCCGGTTCTCGTTCAGTATGCTGTCCCTGAGCCAATCCAGTGTTCTGTACATCTCGCCTACGTTCAGCTTGAAGGGCAACATCGCCTTCCGCTGTTTGTCGGTTAGCGGTACGCTTGTTCGCATTTAGCATCTCCGTAGCCTGTTGGAGCCATTCCCGCGCTGAGGATCAGAGCATAACGACGGTTGAGAACACTCCTCGATGACCTATCGTGCCAAGGTTCCTAGTCCCAGATTCCGAAGGGCGTTTCTGGCTCTGGCCATTTGGGAGCAGGCGTCTCAATGGGAACCGAGACTAGACGAGCCCCACCGTTAGCGAACGTCACCGCACGTACCTCCGCAAAATGGTGCTCCTCACAGACCTGCCAATGTTCCCCGGCTTGAAATGGCGTCGGTTTCAGACATGTCGGGCAAATATATACAGGAGGGAGATCAATGTGCTGCGTGAGCTTTATCGTCATCGCATCTCCGTTCAGCAGCGCTCGTAGCGTCCCGATCCTGCGCACTTTGAATCGCTCCAGCCTATCGATTACACCAGACCTGACATCGCCGCGAGCGAACTTCGGTCACTTTCAGAGCCTCGTCAGAGGGGAGATGATGGTTGGTTGCTCGCCTCGGGGATTTGCGTGGTGGATGGGCAAGCCAATGAACCTCTGGAGATGTTCGATCCAACGTCTATCGGTTAGGAGATAGAAAGTGACTGCTCTGATCCTGCGAGTTCTCATGATTCCGGTCGGAATAAATGTTGCTCGGAAAAGCCGTGACAAGACAACATGGACCTTGACTCAATTGCATTGGAGAATGTGGCTGTCGATTGTGGGATTCGTCGTCGGATTGCTGTTGCCTATGTTGGGACCAGCGCAGCCCGGCTCCCCGAATGCAATCTTGTGTATCGCGCTAACTCTTCTCAGCGTGCTCGTATTCGCGAAAACCCTACATCGGAAGACTGATTTGAGGAAGGTCGTCCCACACGTGGCGATGCCCGACTGATGAGATTGCTATCCCGTCAGCAGTCGGATCAACCGCGTGGCGAATGATGATGAGGAATGCTCTCGTCCTGTGGAACTCACACAGATTCAGGATCGGCTATGCTGAGAGGGTTTGTTGTTCCGCTCACGACCATGCTTTTCGTGCTTGGACCATGAAGGTGTTTGCACTATGGGCCTCCGCGTCCTCAGCGAAAGCCCCCCAGCAGGTAAGCTATCAGGAGAATGAGCAGAATAGTCCCCAATCCTATTCCCGCACCGCCACCATAGCCCCAGCGACTATGCCCGTAGAATCCTCCCCCACCTCCTAGAACCAAGACCAAGATGATGATCAGTACCAACATTGTCGATTTCCCCTTTCGTCCCACGTGTTAGTTGCCAACGCACAGAGTTGCAAAGAGCTTAGTGGTCCGGCCATCCTACGGTCGGGCGGTGACTTCGCCCTCCTGCTCAGTCCGGTTATGCGGGAACGCTAGGCTGCTCGTTTCCGCTTTACGAGATGCGGCTGAGAGCGGCGCCCTTCCTTCATTTGTTCGGTCAAAATAACTCTGCGGCCAAGGTCAGCGAGTTGCACGAGTTCATGCTGGATCGCTTGTAGGCGTTCATTCCTCTGTCCGTGAGCGACTTGAAAAGCTGTCCC
>JADGNQ010000356.1 GCA_017883385.1 Candidatus Sulfotelmatobacter sp. | reverse complement strand
TCTTATGGCGGCCGCGTCTGTTGGCAGGGAGCCCAGGCGCTGCTGGACTGGTCACGATCCGCATGAGCGGCTATCAAACCGAGAAATCGGAGAAAAGAGTCAGGACTGTCCCCCCATCTCCAGCACGGCACCGCCGAGCGTTTCCAGCTTTTCGCTAACCCCGCCTCGCCGCTGAAAGAGAAGTGTGGCGTTCGCCAAGCTGTTGTTGGCGACGTCGAAGTTTCCGGAACAATCGGTTTTCAAATACGGCAGACGATGAATCCCCGGACCTCGGCCATCGATAGAAGCTCGTAGTTCAGAGCCATCTCGTGTGCAACAACGAAAACTCCATTGCAGATCTTGGCGATCTTTCGCGATGTCGGACAGGCTGCGAAAGACATGCTGCTCGTCTTCGTGCCAGAGCACGGCCTTGCGAAAGACCAAACCAAAGGG
This sequence comes from Candidatus Sulfotelmatobacter sp., assembly GCA_017883385.1. Taxonomy (GTDB): domain Bacteria; phylum Acidobacteriota; class Terriglobia; order Terriglobales; family Acidobacteriaceae; genus Sulfotelmatobacter. Next base: position 3,162 of record JADGNQ010000356.1, on the reverse strand, counting down.
CATATCGTAGACCAAGGCTTCAAACGTACTGGGGCTTGCCCCGGGTCGTAGAAAATACGCATGTGCCCACGTCCAGAAGTTGCGATGGCGGTAACCGCAGTTATGGCCTTGCAGGCCAAAACCCAGAGGCTGACCCTCGATCTTCTGCCCATCGAGAATGATGTGCCCGGAAAAAGTAGTATCGGAGTGCGGCGTCCGCGAAAAGCCGATCCAGCCCTTACTGCTCAGCGTGACCTGGAAGGTCGAGGCATAGCGTAAATCCCATGAAATTTCATGCCCACGCACTTTCAACCGTCCCCGGCAGGAGCCTTCATCGATGGTGTTGTCGGCGATCGCGAAGTGGAATGGGCTTTGGTTCCTCGCGCTGAGACGGAGTTCGTCCAAGGGGAAGCCTTGAATAAAGCTCTCCGGTGTTCCCTGCGCCGGGAACCACGTTGCCCAAACCTGAACCGGCATTCCCAGTGGGTTGCTTATGCAACCGCCGCGCCCGGGGTTCATCAACAGATAACGGAACCACCAGGCGCCGCCGCCTTCGGCAAGGCCGAAACGGATGAACCAAACTTCGTAACGGCGCCGAACCGAAAGTGAGGAATAGACCGCGTTGAGAGTTTTCACCTTTGCAGCGTCTCGACTTCAGGGCTGCAGAATAGCAGAGAGCTTGGTACACGGATCGGAGGATTGTCTTTCGCAGCTGGTTCCATTTCGGAACCAGACAGTAATGTCTTCTCGATGAATACCGGCTGACAGGATGTGCCGAAGAGTGTTGGGTTTGCGTGCTTTTTGGTGGGGACTGGCGCGGACCAGGCGGCAGGCGCCCGCTTAACGCAACGCAACAAATATTCGTTTAGATGTTGACATAACTGCCTGACAGGTCTAATTTTATGTCGATGCTGCAATGCAGCAATTGGAGGCTGTTATGCCAAAGAATAGAAAGACTGGTTCCTCCGCTCAGCATGTCCGGCCCTCGACCTTTTTCTCCCTGCTGACGGGCTGGGTGGAACAGGGTGTCGCGAATTTTTTTGCCACGCAGCGTGTGCTGGTGGATGTGGTCATGCGCCAGAACGCGGCCGTGACGAAGACGCTACGTGAGGGACTGTCCGATCCTGATCACTCTCCGATGGCGATCCTCACGGAGTTGGCCATCGAAGGGACATCGAGCTTTACGGAAGCTCAGAAGATCCTTCTCAATCTGGCCCATCAGGAAAATGAAATCATCATGAACGGCGGCAAGGAACAAATCGCCGGCTCCCCCAGAGCCGAGGCGATGACCGATCTTGTGCGCCGCAGCCTTGATACTTTTATCAAGATGCAACAGGAGTTTCTGACCACTACCAGCAAGCAGACACTGAGCTGGCTCGAGGCGGCGAAAGCCGGCAAGGGCTATCAGAATCTGCACCTGATCGAGCTCGCCCGTGAAGGAATGGAGACCTTCGTCGAATCGCAGAAGAAGTTCCTCGACGTTGTTGCGCAGGAGACGGTCAAGGTAACGAGCGGCAAGCCCGATCACCATGCCAAGCCGGGGAAAAAGACCGAATTGTCGAAGCTGGCCGGCGAAGCGACCAATTCGTTCATCGATGCTCAGAAGAGACTGCTTGATGTCATGGGGCAGCAGATGAACGTGAACTTGAAAGCGGCAACCCGAACCATGGAACTGCTATCGCCCGCCAAACTCTTGCCCGTGGCCAACATCGCGGGGGAAGGGGTGAAGAGCATTGTTGCCGCCGAAAAGGCCCTGATCGAGTCGATGGTCAAACCCAGCAGCGGACCGCACGTTGTCGGGAGGACAGAGCGGCGTCCAAGTCACCCGGTCCGCCATCGGAAGGTCAAGAAGGTCCCAGCCGCGCATGCCGTCGCTTGATGGCGCGCTGGATCCGAGTTCGCTGGGCTGAGTGTGCAGTCTTAGGATGTGTGACACTGGGGGCGCCGGTGCAGGCTCACGTGACGGGCCACTGAAGAACAGCAGCGACGTCATTTGAAGCGCTGCTGAAAGCCCGAAAGGGCCGGCGCCCTTTTTTGCACACTGCCACTCGGTTGCGCCAGTCGGCGCGCTGATTGACGCAGCAATCGGCCATCGAAACAACCTCGCAGCAAAGCTAATGAACAAGCGCTCAAAGTAGCGTATGCTCGCACTCCTTGACCAGGGGAAGGCCAGCAAGTGAAACGAAAAGGCACGGCACGGCGAAAATCCACGGTACCACCGCCGGGAGCTCGTATTCGTGAGCACGAGGCGGAAGCCGACATTGAGATATGGAAGGAGGCGCTGTTTGGCGCCGAACTGCTGTTACTGCATGCGTCACCCGTTTATTACGGGCTAGGCATACCGCATGGTAACGGTTCCGCTGTAGTCGTAATTCCCGGGTTCATGGGGACCGACCTTTATGTGACGCACTTACACGATTGGTTGGAGCGCATCGGATACCGGCCCTACCTGTCCGGTATTGGGGTGAATGCAGAGTGTCCGAACCTGCTGATCCGTTATCGTCTGTCGGCGACGATCGACAAAGCGCTCGCTGACACAGGCGGCAAGGTTCACCTGATCGGCCACAGCCTGGGAGGCATCATTGCCCGATCCGTTGCTGGCCAGCGACCGAACGACATTGCTTCGGTGATCACACTCGGGGCGCCGATCCGTGGAACCGTCATGCACCCTTCCATCCTGCGTGCGGCGAATGTAGTTCGCAGCCATATCCTGAATCAACACGGCTCGGGTGTTCTGCCCGATTGCTACACGCCTCGCTGTACCTGCGCTTTTCTTAGTTCTCTGCGCTGCACGACACCTGCATCTATCGTGCAGACAGCCATCTACACGAAGGACGATGGAATCGTCGATTGGCGATACTGCAAGACCGGAAATCCGGATTTTGACTTTGAAGTTCCCGGTACCCACGTCGGCCTTGTTTTCAATTCATCGGTTTACACCATTATTGCCGAACGTCTGGCCGAGGCTGCTTCTTATGTATAAAGCGATCGGTCTTGCATCGGATACGAGACCAGTGCGGGAACTGGGCGGCATTGCAACATCACGAACAGTTGTGTACGCCGTCACAGACTCAAGGGGTGGAAACTCGTATGCTGCCTTCATTCTTGGTACGACATTCCCAGAGTAACGCGAGGTATGAGTATGATTCCTGACAGGTGGCCTTGGACTTGGGAAGAAGAAGC
>JADGNQ010000170.1 GCA_017883385.1 Candidatus Sulfotelmatobacter sp. | reverse complement strand
CTGCGTCATATCGAAGTGCAACGGGTCGAGGCGCACGAAAAGCGCACGATGTTGACATTGGATCTCACGTCGTCGAGCGATCCCCAGGAAGTCAACAAGCAATTGCAGGCATTCAAGATTCACGACGGCGATCAAGTGCACATCTTCCCGATCGCCGCGTTTAACGAAGACGCCATTTACCTTCAAGGTCACGTTTTGCGCCCGGGACGTTATTCCTATAAGCAAGGCATGAAGTTGACCGACCTGATTTCATCGTACGGTGACCTGCTGCCCGAACCCGCACCTCACTATGCGGAAATCGTTCGCTTGAACGCGCCCGATTTTCATCCCAGCATCGAGAGCTTCGACATCTCGGCGGTGCTGGCAAATCCTGCTTCTGCCCCCACCTTGAAGCCTTTGGACACGGTGCGGATATTCAGCCGCTATGATTTTGAGCGTCCGCCAGATGTGCTGGTGAGCGGTGAAGTGCGCACTCCGGGACAGTACCGGACGTCTGGCCAAGCTCACTTGCGCGATGCCATCTATCTGGCCGGCGGAATCACCCAGGATGCAGCGCTGGATTCAGCGCAGCTGTTCCGCACGCAGGCTGACGGCACCTTGAAGATTCTCAGCGTCGACTTGCGCGAGGCGCTGGCCGGAAATCCCGTCGACAATATTCTTATTCAAGCGCGTGATCGTCTGCTCGTGCACCGGAATATGGCGAAGGTGGACGCGCCAACCGTCGACATCAAGGGTGAGGTCGCCAAACCTGGGCGCTATCCACTCACCACCAATATGCGAGTCGAAGATCTGGTCAGGGTTGCCGGAGGACTGAAGAGAAGCGCATTTGCGGACAGCGCCGACCTTACGCGATTTGCGGCTGGCAACAGCTCCAGTGAGCGCCTCCAGGTGAAGCTCTCGGCTGCACTCTCGGGAGACGTCAACGAAGACGTTCCACTACACAATGGAGACGTTCTAGCCATTCGGCAGATTCCGCAATGGAATGACCTTGGCGCATCCGTCACGGTGCGAGGAGAAGTGCAGCATCCGGCCGCGTACGGAATTCAGCCGGGCGAGCGGCTCAGTTCCGTGCTGATGCGTTGCAATGGCTTCACGTCGGAAGCCTATCCTTATGGAGCGGTGCTTATCCGCGGCGAAGTTCGAGAACTGGAGATGAGGTCCCATCTGGAGTTGGTGCGCCGCATCAAGGCCGAGCAGGGTTACCTGAAGTCTCTGCCCGAAACTGACGAGGACCAAAAGAATGCGAAGCTGACCGCCATCGCGCAAACGGAGACAGCGCTTCAGCAGCTTGAGGCCACCGCTCCCGTTGGACGGGTTGTGATTCATCTGCCTTCGGATCTCAAGAAGCTGGCAAAGACGCTCGCCGATACTCCACTGCGAGACGGAGATGTGCTCGTCATTCCCAAGAAGACGAATTATGTCGTCGTGAGTGGTCAGGTTTTCAATCCGACCGCAGTCAGCTATCTACCGGGCAGAAGTGCAAAGTGGTATTTGAGCCAGTCCGGGGGCGTGACCCAGATCGCAGACAAGAGCGCCATGTTCGTCGTGCGTGCGGACGGGTCCGTCCTCGCCGCGAAGAACAATTCGGGATTCTGGTCGGGTGATCCCATGAATGCCGTTTTGAAGCCGGGAGACTCAATTGTCGTGCCGGAAAAGGCACCTAAGATGGGTCCTCGAAATTGGGCATCGCTCTTGCAGGCGGCCCAGGTTGCGTCCTCACTTGCCCTCACTGTCGCGTATATCCACCCATAGATTCGGGGAACCCGGTTGCGTCATGAGACAAGATTCTTGGTTGGACTGCTGATGGTTGTGGTAACTCCTTGCCTCTTCCTGGAAGCCCAGCCGCAGGACGGAACCGACCGCAAGCCCATGGACGCTCCCGCGGCAAGCAGTCCTGAAGTACACAAAGCACCGGAAGCCTGGACTATCCACGCCCGTGCTCCTGACCTCACTTCTGATGAAAAGTCGGGAACTGGTTTCTCGGGGCACATCGCGGATTTTCTTCAAGACCAGAAACATATCTGGACCAGTCCGGCCCGCACACGTTTCTCAGATGCAGCATGGCTTGTGCCCCTCGGAGGCGTTACCGCTGGTCTTTTCGTGACCGATCGCCAGTACAGCGCCTCGCTCTCCATGAATCCCACGACCATCCACCACTACAAGACCGTGTCCGATCTTGGCGTTGCGAGCCTTATCGGCGCTGGAGCGGGGCTTTATCTGTTCAGCTTTCCGGCACACAACGAGCATTGGCGCGAGACCGGGTTTCTAGCTGGAGAGGCCGCTCTCGACAGTCTGGTAACCGTGGAAACGCTCAAGTATTCGCTTGGGCGCGAGCGTCCGTACCAGGGTGATGGCAGCGGACAGTTTTTCCACGGAGGGACATCGTTTCCTTCGGAGCACGCAGCGGCGGCCTGGTCAGTCGCGGGTGTGATTGCTCACGAGTATCCCGGGACACTCCCCACCTTGTTCGCGTACGGAATGGCCTCGGCAGTGAGTTTCTCCCGGGTTCGCGCTCGCCAGCACTTTCCCTCCGATGTTCTCGTGAGTAGTGCACTGGGTTACCTGATCGCGCAGAACGTTTACCGTAGACACCACGATCCTGAGATCGGAGGCGGAGCCTGGGAGTCGCCTCGCGAATTCGTGGAAAGCGAGAAAACTCACTCTTCGACTGCATTTAGGGGATCACCCTACGTTCCACTCGATAGCTGGATCTATCCCGCCATGGAGCGGCTTGCTGCCCTGGGTTACATCAGAACGGCAATTCTCGGAATGCGACCATGGTCGCGCCTGGAGTGTGCCCGCCTGGTGGGCGAAGCCTCGGAACTCCAGCCGGAGTTAGACGCGTCATCAGAAGTGCAGGAACTTTACCGTTCGCTCTCGAATGAGTTTCAGGGTGAAAGTGAGGGTCTTGAGGCGGGGGGAAATGTCCACGCGCAAATCGAATCTGTTTACGCCAGGTCCATGGTCGTGTCGGGGAAGCCGCTCACCGACAATCTTCATTTCGGCCAAACCGTTTTGAACGACTACGGCAGACCGTATCAAGAGGGCTTCAACAGTGTGGTCGGCACCTCCGGCTGGACGACCGCCGGTCCCTTTGTGATCTACGCGCGTGGCGAATACCAGTCGGCTCCGTCCGCGCCGTCGCTGTCTCCAGCGGCGCTGGATTTCATCAGCAGTGAAGACCGACTGCCTCCTAACCCGCCTACCATGCCCTTCGCGGCGACTAGCCGCTTTCGGCTGCTCGATGCATACGTGGGAATGAACCTGGCCAACTGGCAAATCTCCTTTGGCAAGCAGAGCTTGTGGTGGGGACCGGGCGAAGAAGGTGCGATGCTCTTCACCAACAACGCAGAGCCGCTCAACAAGATGTTCCGCATCAATCGCGTGAGTCCGATTCACTTGCCAGGCGTGTTTGGCTATCTCGGCGATATCCGCATGGAGTGGTTCCTGGGGCAGGTTTCGGGATATCAGTTCATCAACAACACCCAGACTGGTGCGCCGGGCATCATCGGACAATACGGTCGCAGTTTGAGTCCTCAGCCCGTTCTGACTGGGGGCAAGATCAGCCTCAAGTTGACGCAGAACTTTGAGATCAGCATGTCGAAGACGTCTCTCTTCGGAGGGCCGGGGAATCCCGTGACGCTGAAGACCTTGGGTCAGGCCTCCTTCAACGTCCACGTAAACGGCGAGGCATTGGGGGACGGTCGTTCTGCATTGGATTTTTCGTACCGAATTCCCAAGCTGCGGAACTGGCTCAGCTTTTACGGAGACGCCTTCCAGGAGGACGAGATCTCCCCGCTCAACCGTCCTTATAAGGCCGCGTTCCAGACAGGACTGTACCTCGCGAAATTCCCCAAGATTCCCAAGCTTGATTTCAGAATCGAGGGCGGTACGACAAGTCCGGTGAACTTCCCTACATGTAACGGTTGCTACTACAGCAACAGTCAGTACCTGAACGGCTATAGTAATAACGGCGCGCTTATCGGTAGTTGGGAGGGCCGGGCTTCGCAGGGTGAAGCGATTCGCAGCAGCTACTGGCTGAGTCCGCAGAAGAAAATCGGGATCGAACTTCGCCATCGCAAGATTGACCAGCAGTATCTGCCTCAAGGCGGCTCGCAGAATGATGTCGCTCTAAACTCGGACTTCTTCGTGAAGTCCGGTTTCCGTTTTTCTGGAACCGTGCAGTACGAACGCTGGCAGATTCCCCTGCTCGCGGCGAACCGGCAGTCCAACGTAACCGCGTCATTTCAACTCGGGTACTGGCCGAAGGCGCATACCCGGTGACCCAAACGATGACCAGAGCATGCCCGCGTTTCGGCCCCAGCAATCTCGTGCAGATAGTTCAATGAAACAGACCTCGGCCAATAAGGAACTGGAAGTCGTTTACCAGCCGCACCCCCTCGCGGAAGAGGTGAGTCATGAAGTTCCCGGGAGCGCGGTCGTCGATCGACTTCGCCTGCTCTGGGAGCATCGCGGATTCATTCTTCGGGTGGCAGCTTTGGGCCTTGTAGCCGCGACGGTGATCGCCTTCCTGATTCCGGCCCGCTTCGAATCGACCACGCGCCTCATGCCTCCGGACGACCACTCCGGCTCGGCATTTGCCATGGCCGCCGCATTAGGCGGACGCATGCCTGGCGGACTGGGGGCGCTCGCGGGCGACATGCTGGGCATCAAGAGTTCCGGAGCGCTTTTTACTGGAATTCTGGTCAGCCGCACCGTGCAAGACAGCATGATCACGAAATTCGATCTGAAGAAGGTGTACGGGACGCAGCGCTGGTACACCGCCCGCAGGCGACTGGCCGAGAATACCTCGATTTCCGACGACCGCAAGAATGGGATCATCACCATCACGGTCACCGACCACGATCCACACCGAGCCGCCGCCATGAGTGCGGAATACGTTGCCCAACTCAACGAGGTTGTGACCCAGTTGAGTACGTCCTCGGCTCGACGCGAGAGAGTCTTTCTGGAAGAGCGGCTCACGCAGGTCAAGCAAGATTTGCAGACGGCAGAGAGAGAGTTCGGAGACTTCGCCAGCAAGAACACCGCCGTCGACATCAAGGAACAGGCGAAGGCTATGGTCGGCGCAGCCGCTTCCGTGCAGGGCGAGATCATCGCCACTCAGGCGCAATTGGAAGGCTTGAAGCAGATCTATACCGAGAACAATGTCCGCGTACGCTCGCTGCGAGCCCACATCACAGAACTGCAAGCGCAACTCGGTAAGCTCGGGGGAAAGTATGAAGTCCCGGGCGCGGTAGAGGACAAGAAAGACGATTCTCTTTATCCTTCGATCCGGAAACTTCCGGTGCTCGGCGAGGCGTACGCCGATCTCTACCGGCGCACCCGGGTTCAGGAGGCCGTGTTCGAAACCCTGACCCAACAGTACGAGCTCGCGAAGGTGGCCGAGGCCAAGGAAACGCCCAGCGTGAAAGTGCTGGACCCGGCGGATATCGCGGAGCGCAAGTCATTTCCTCCGCGGCTGATGATCATGTTTCTGGGGGTGTTTCTTGCCTTCGCTGTTGGAGTGATCTGGGTGCTCGGCAGGACCGCATGGGAAGGGGTGCCTCTGCACAGGCCAGAGAAACAGTTGGCGCATGACGTCTTCCGCACCATTCGGGCGAGAATACCGGGGGCGGCGAGCAATGGTTCAGGGGAGCATCTCGCGCACAGATTCTGGAGAAAGATGGGCCGTCGCCGATAGTATCCGGCGAGTGACGATCTGATGCAGATGTTCAAGGCAGGCAATTCTCGAGGCTTCTTCGGCGTAGTTAGTGCTTTGCTCCGCCGTTTGGAATCTTTCGTCGAAACGCTGCTCGCCGGCAAGAGCGCCAGCGTGCCTGAAAACGCGCTCAGAACAAAATTGGTCGGGGACACCTTCAATTATTTCTTGAGCAAGGTGGTACCGGGGCTCATGGGCTTCTTTTCCGTAGCCATCTTCGTGCGGATGGTGGGCTATGAACAGTACGGCCGTTATGCCGTTGCCTTCGCCACAGTGACTGCCTTTTCGGCAGGCGTTGCTGGTTGGCTCAGCCAGAGTATGCTGCGCTTTCAAAGCATGCACCACGGCACTGCCGAAGCCGAGAGTTTCAACCGCGCAACCGATGCCGGATTGCTGCTTTCGGCGCTCTTGGGTGGCAGTGCACTTGGATTGGCCCTGTGGCTGAGCCGGACGCACTCCGCCGCAATCGTGGGGGTTTCGGTTGGCTTGTACCTAGCCATGCTCGTGTATGCGTTCGAGATGACGGGTCTTCAGGCTGCCCTCGATTCACGCGGAGTAGTTCGCATGGAGACCATCCGCGCGCTTGGTGCTTTTGCAATTCCCCTGGTTTTGATCTTTGCCAGCCCCCGGAGACATTACTGGTTGCTGCTTCTAGGCATCCTAGGCGGATACTTGATCCCGCTGACTGGCCGTGCTTTCCGCGGAAGCGGACACCGCGCAATCATGATCCTCCGCCGCCCGCTGCTGGACGAGCAGGAACGGGGCTTCTTACGGAACATGTGGAGTTACGGCTGGCCGGTTGCCCTCTGGCTGTTCAGCCAGCAGAGCCTGGTTGTGTCCGACCGCTATTTTATCCAACGGTTCTTGGGTTATTCAGCGGCCGGAGTTTACGCGTCAATGTACGACGTTATCGTGCGCTCGTTCTCTCTGCTATTTGCGCCCATTACGCTAGCCGTCCACACGGCGCTCATGCACCACTGGAATACTGGAAGTCGTCACCTAACGAGGCGAATCCTCACCCAGGCCATCAAATACGAGTCGCTTTTGTTTTTGCCAGTAGCAGTCGGGCTCTTCTTTGGCTCCAACTGGACGAGCCGACTCGTGCTGGGGCACGAAAATCCGGAGGCCGCCAGCATTGTCCTCCCGCTGGCCATCGGAGGGTTTCTCTGGCAGTTAGCCCTGTTGGCGCACAAACCTTTAGAGATCCTTTGCCAGACCAAGCGAATGTTAGTCGGTGGACTGGCTGCGCTTGCGGTCAACATAGCCGGAAACTATTACCTTGTGCCGCGCTTCGGCTATCGGGCCGCCGCCTATCTCTCCGTAGCCTCCTCTCTGGTGTATCTCATGATGTTGTTCGTCCTTATACCTGGCGAGAGCTTGCAAAAGGCAATGGATAGCGGTGAAAGGCGCGAGGTGACGGTCGTCCCTGCAGAAGAAGTCAGTGTTTAGTTCGGATCGGATGTGCGTCTCCTGAGACACGAATGGAAGGGAGAGTAAGTGTGATACAGCCATTGAGACGCGTTCTTGCGGACGTATACGGTGAACTAGCGCCCGACCGGACTATCCTTGGAACGACGGTTCTCCCAGCGAAGCACCTGCGCTTCGGAGGAAAGGAATTCAAGAATGATGATTTCTTTCTTGCTTCCGCCCAATCTGAGGCCCAACGCCTGGTTCGGCGCTGTGGTCTGAGCAAGGCGAGTGTGGTGCTGGATGTCGGCTGTGGGGTGGGACGTTTGCCAATCGGGATTCTGGATCAAGTTGGGGACATCCGGGTTTATCGCGGCGTAGATGTGCATTCGAAGTCGATCCGATGGTGCAAGCTACACATCGAGGGATCTCACCCTAGTTTCCAGTTCCGGCTTATCGATGTTAAGAACCGCTGCTACAACCCAGACGGCTCGCCGCTGAGTGATTCCTTCCGGCTCCCATTCGACGACAGTAGTTTTGACATCATCTATCTTTACTCCGTCTTTTCTCACATGATGCCGGATGACGTTAGCGTCTACCTCGGCGAATTCAGCCGTCTCCTCCGTCCCGAGGGTAAGGTTTTCCTGACGGCCTTTCTGGAAGAAGGCGTGCCTGACGCCGTGGAGAATCCGCCAGACTACAGGATGAAATGGAACGGGCCTCTTCATTGCGTCCGCTTCAACCTCTCTTTCTTCACTGGACTCGTTCGCGACGCCGGCCTTCGACTGTCGGAGTTCGAGTATGGCCAAGAGACGGACGGCCAGTCGGCTATCTATCTTTCACGCACTGCCGTGGTCGGTCCAACTCAGCCATGATTCCCCAGTTGAACGTTATCCCACCTTCTTATGCTTGAAGCTCTCGGATCGCCTTGGCTTCCGTGCCTGGTTCTGATTGGGCTGGCTGCGGCCGCGCGGCAGGTCAGAGGGAGTTGGCTTTCTCCCGGTCCGTTAGTAGCCCTCGTGTGGGCGGTTTACGTCAGTGCTTGTCTACTGCTGACCGACTACGAGGTTTACGCCTCGGGCATTTGGATCATTGCGTTGTTAGTCTTCAGTGTGCTCCTCGGAACCGTCCTCTCAGAAGGCCTCGATGGGTCGTCGCGTCGTTCTCGACCGAACCGGACGATTGAACGCGAAACGCTGAGGGTTTGGGAGGATCGCAGTTTACGTTTCAGCCTGTTGTTCGCAATTGTCGCCCTCGTGGGTTGCGTTCACTTGCTGTTCGTAAGCCTAGAGAAGTTTTCTCTGGATTTCTCGCTGTTGGACCTGCTCAGTCTCGGGCATCTATGGTCCGTCGCGCGTTACAGCCGAGGTGAACTGGAACCTTGGTCGGTTCGATTGCTGATCATGTGGGTTTACCCGGCAGTCCTGCTCGCTGGAATCAGTTTTGCGCTGGCACGGACGCGAGCGCAGAAGTGGCTATCCGTCGCACCACTGATACCTGCGGCTCTGATTGGGACAGTATTTGCCGCCCGCGCCGGCTTGCTGATTTCATTGATTTGCTGGTTTTCCGGTCTCTTTGCCGTTCGCTATCGCCAGACAGGCGGCACCTACGCTTTATTCCAGCGGAAGATCGTGTTGTGGATGTTGATGTTGATGATCAGCGGACTGGTGTTTTTCGTAGCGATCGACTCAGTCAGACGATTTGAAGGGGGGAGTCTCGAGGTCACCACGGACTTACCCCGCCTGAGCAAGTATTTTCTTGGTGCTGTTCCCGCGTTCGCCAATTGGGTCCACACGTCGAAGGAGCAAGGGGTGACGATGGGGGCCTACACGTTTGCGGGAGTCTTTGATCTTCTCGGAATAAAGCCGCGCCAAATCGGTGTGTATGAGGAACTCCAGACTTTGGCCGGGGGGGAAGATACGAACATTTATACGCTCTTCCGCGGTCTCATCCAGGATTTCACTCTACCCGGAGCCAGCCTCTTTGGAGTTCTGCTTGGTATTGTCGCGGGAGCAGCCGGGCGTTCTGGATCCACGAACCGTGGCGGCAATCTTCTGGTCCTGGCGGGATACTATGCTTTCATCCTATTCTCGCCGATCATCTCATTGTTCACATATAACGGCCTGATCCTGGCCTGGGTTGTAGCGGCTCTGGTTCTGGGATTCCGCGCACACCAACGACCTCTCGAAGCCGCCATGGTTCCGTCTTCGGTCTAGACCAATGACGCCGAACGGTATGACCGAAACCGCCGAAATTCGTGACGCTGCACGGGAGAACGCGAGCGAGTTAGCTCAAACGGTGCTGCTGATCTGCGTGAAGTACGGCTCCGA
>JADGNQ010000355.1 GCA_017883385.1 Candidatus Sulfotelmatobacter sp. | reverse complement strand
CGCAAAGGAACCGATATATCGCATGCCGTCATATTCAAACGTCAAACGCTTCCATGCGTTCCAGGTTTCCTGTCTTAGCGGATGAGCCGCCGAACCCATGCCCAGCAGATACATCATCATCAATTCGCTGTAGTCATCCCACCGCGAGCGAAGAAATCCGGTTTCTGGTGTCCACCCGTGGGTTAGCAGGGACGTGTCCTCGGACAGCCAGGTCCAATTCACGCGGTTGAAGATCAGATCCGCAAGGATTGCGAGGTTGGGATCGCCGAAGTGCTCGCGGCAGGTAAGAATCCCGCACAAGAGAATCGCTGTATCCACAGAAGACACTTCGGAGTCGAACATCCGTTCCCCCGTTTCGGGGTTGGCGAAGTGGTAGAAAAATCCGCGCTGGTTGGGCAGCCTCTTCCAAAGGAAGCGGAGAGTGGTAAGGACACGGTCCAGTGCATCGCTCGTGGAGATGAAACCGCGCTGGTCTCCAATACAGAGAGCCGTAAGGCCGAAGCCCGTCGCGGCAATGCTGGAGGCCTCTGCTCGGTTGGGATCGTGAACGTTGCAGCGGTCCTTGACCATCCCCGTTTTGGGGTTGCCCTGTTCCCAGAAAAAAAGAAAACTCGCCGCCTCCAAGTCGTTCAGAAACTGATTGTCTTCGGGTGATAGGACAAGTGCCCCGGCAGCTTTGCCAACTGGCGTAGAGGGGCGGGCCTCCGCGCCAAAAGCGGGCAGGCTAGCTGCAAAGGGCAGGCAAAGACTCGTCCCCAGAATCTGACGCAGTATCTGCCGGCGCGATAGCGGACAGCGTTTGGCGCCAGTCATGCGTTTGCGTTTCCGTTGATCATGAGAGCTTGGAAAAGGACCGAATACAATTGAATGTAATCATGCGGACAGAGCATAAGGACAATTATTTCTGGCTTTACGACATCCGTAAAGGACGCTAGTGAAGGCTCCGCCGTTGCCGCACCAGCGGGAACGTTCCCGACCCAGCTATCATCATATAGACGATGTTAACGTTGATGATGTACAGATGACCCGTTCCGGCAAAATCGAAGCTTGGATCGCTCTTCTTGTCGCCGTTGTGCTCATCATCACCCTGGCGCTGATCCGCTGGCAAAGACAAAAAGCGATCTCTCTTCAGGGAGCCATCCTCGTACAGGATTCGGACCCCCGAAAACAGAGGCCGATCGCAGGAGTTGCAATCTCCGCTGGCGACCTCGCTACCTCCGACACCACGTCTGATTCGTCCGGGTTCTTCCTTCTCAGGCTGCGCAAACCTATTCGGAAGGGGCACGCTATTGTCCTCGTCTTTCGCCACCCGCAGTACCACCCGCTTAACCTGAACGATTTTGTGACCAGCAAGCTTTACGTCGTCCATCTCGTTCCGCTGACCGGCAATACTGGCCCAGAGAATCAACCAGAAGTTAAGGTCGCCAACGTGCGAATAAGGTATTTGGACAAGGCCATGACCGAGCTAAATGTGGGGAGCGCAGCTAAAATCTTCGAGGTTGAGAACAAGGGCAACGTACCTTGCAAGGGTGAGCCCATCTGCTCACCTGACGGTAAATGGAAGGCAGCCCTCGGTTCGGCTACTTTGGATGCCGGCCCGGGCAAGGCATTTCGTAACGCCCGTGCCTCATGTATTGCTGGCCCTTGTCCCTTCACAAAAATTGAGGCCGAGCGCCTCTCGCAGGGCGACCAGATCATCACGGCGTCGGCCCGGAACTGGTCCGAAACCGCCACTTTTCTGTTGGAGGCCGAGGTCTTTCGTCCCGTGATGAGTCAAATGGAACACTGGTCCTATCCCGTCATCTTTGGGGAGGGACTCTCCTTCACCCTGCCCTCCACTGCCGAGAGTGTAAGCATTAAGGCGGACCTCGACGGACAGACCATCATTTTTCCGCTCGGACCCTCGCTTTTCTTAAGTTGGGCTACCTGCAATGCCGGAGTCAATCCCGACCAAGGGCGGATCTACCGCTGCACGCCCAACCCGGGATATCGCTTTCAGTAGCCATCGCACGCCAACCTCGCTTCGACGCAACACGTTTTGATCCAGTTGTTCATTGGGTTATTTTCCCAGTCAGACAAACACAACGCACAAATCGTAGATGCGCGTTGCTGTTGAGCAGCTTGCTACCTCGCAATTTCGATCATTGAACAGCTTGGGCGAAAGAGCTGTTCAAAATCACGCACTCTCGATAAATCCGAGTGCATCGTCCCGCGCACATTTCGAATGAGAGAGCGATTTTGCTCAGTATTGCCGCAGCAAGTGAGAAAATATGCGGATGTCTCGTAGGGTGCAGTGTGCCGCCCAAGCTAGTGGTCTGCCTGCCCTGTCGATGGCATCCGGAGTGTGCGTGACCCGGGCTAGCCTGGGGCACGGTGTTGCCCGCTTTTGTTTGAGATCTACGTCAGGAGACTCGTTGCGCAGAGAAGGTGATTTATGGCTACGGGAGTGAATCCGGGCCGTGTAGAGCCGATTACATTCCCGCTCGTGTCCACTCCTCCAGTATTAATCGGAACACTCCGTCGATATCACTGGACCAAGTGGGCATTGGCGATTGGCGTGATCGTCACGCTGGCCGACGTGCCAAGCATGTTGTCCGAGGACGCTTATTTCGCAGACTTCTCGAGGGGCCACCCGATGAACGATAGCAATAGTGATATTAACAATTTGCGACAACTTGCTCATATTTTGGCCGACGCGTACGAGAACGCACTCATGCATGACTCGTCGAATGCGGACTTGGAGGCGAAGGACCTGGTTCTAGAGAACGCGTCGATACGATTCTCGTCCCGCATGCTTTACGAAATCACAAAAGGCTCTTGCCAGCCGGATGAGCATGCAGCCCCAGGTGCCTTGGCTGACCGTACATGTGTTCTAGACGACGAATCTGTCAGTCTAAGGGGTTTGACCGACATGCTTTCCTATGCCGCCTTTCGACTTGAGAATCTGGGCAGGTCGGCGCCTCCCGCAGATGGCTCAAACGGCCAGCGTGCTCTCGTCCTGGCTCGGCTCGGATCGATGGAACATCTTTATCGAATGGCCTTCTCACTCTCAAGGATCTATCTCGATAGATCGCAGAGTGGCATGTACCTGGAGGCGGCACGCGAGCAGCTCAGATTGGCTCGCAAGCACATGGAAATTGAACGTAGCCTTTGTGCATGCAGTGACCATGAGCACACAGTGCGGTTGCAGGAATTGTCCGAGCTAGAGGACCAGCTAAAGGCCATGCGGGATGACGTTGCGCGACCCTAGACCGAAAATCTTGTGTTCAAACGAACAGCCCTCCGAAAATAGTCGGCTTATTTGAATAACTTTCCGCGGCGATGGGCCTGCAACAGCGGCCCAGCATAAAGGGCCCGGCGTTTCAGCATCCGATGGAAGTCTCGATCGACGGTTCAACGGGCCAAGTCACATCCGCAGCACCGACGACGATGGCAAGGAGAAAGTGGCGGCCGAACTCCTCGACCTGCCGTCGGATGTGGCCAACGGCTTAGCGCTCACGCTCCTAAAGAACATTCGATCCGATGCAACGCAGATGACGGTGTCGATGGTGGCGGCAACGCCCAAGCCGCGTCTCGTGAAGCTTGCGATCAGTCCCCAAGGCGAGG
>JADGNQ010000354.1 GCA_017883385.1 Candidatus Sulfotelmatobacter sp. | reverse complement strand
CCCATGCATCAAATGGGGTTTGGACTCCAGTTGGACTCCGGCGATTACGTTCTTGGCTGGCTGGGGTGCGGTAAGTGTTTGAAAAGTTGTGGTGGACCTGGACGGGTTCGAACCGTCGACCTCTTCCATGCCATGGAAGCGCGCTCCCAACTGCGCCACAGGCCCATCTTTGCGGGCAGACCGACCTTCAGCCACGACACGCTTTCAGAAAGTGTTCGACGGCCACTGGTCCGTAACCGAATATAACACATCCGCCCGCGGGAGTGCGAATTGACAGGAGTCCGAATTGACAGTCTGGTTTGTCCGCTGCCTACAATGAAACGATGCCGTTCCGCCGCGTCCCGATTTATCTGGTCGTCGTCTGCCTGCTCTCTGTCGGGTTCTCATCGTGCTTTGCCCGCCGCCGCCTGATCGCGCGCAAAGGGGCGAATACGACCCAACCGCTGCTCACCGCGGACCGGCAGACGCTGCTGGATAGCGTCACCCGGCAGTTTGAAGCGGTGCGCGATTTCAACGCCGAGGTCGATATGGTGCCGGCCCTGGGAACCGCCGAGAAGAGCAAGATTACAGAGTATAAGGATGTCCGCGCCTATATCCTGTTCCGCCGGCCGTCGGACATCCGCCTGATCGGTCTCTACCCCGTGGTGCGCACCAAGGCCTTCGACATGGTCTCCAACGGCCTCGATTTCAAGCTCTACGTGCCGTCACGCAATCGCTTCCTCGTCGGCCGAAACGAAATCGACGAGCCCTCGACGAACAAGCTCGAGAACCTCCGCCCGCAGCACTTTCTGGACGCCATGCGCGTGCGGCCAGTGGATCTAAAGACCGAGAAGGTGCTGCTCATGAACCTGACCGACGAGGACAACGCGTTCTACATCATCCCGGTGGTACACGAAAACGGCAACGGGCAGTTGCAGTTGAGCCGCAGCATCTGGTTCAACCGCTACAATCTGACCATCGCGCGGCAGTTCATTTTTGACGCCGCCGGCAATATTCTCACCGATGCGCGGTACAGCGATTGGAAGGCGTACGACAACGTGTCTTTTCCGAAACATATCGAGATCAACCGCCCCAAGGACGAATACGCGGTAGTGATCGACGTGGTTAAGATGGACATCAACAAAGGCGTAGCGCAGGACAAATTCGCGCTGGCGCAGCCCGAAGGGTCGACCCTGCAAGTGGTCGGGCAGCCCCCCGTTCCGGGCCAGACGCCGCCGCCCGCGCCCCCAACCAAAGGAAGAGTCAAGAAAAAGTGACCGGAAAGCTCGTTTTAGAAAACCTGAAGCACCGGCCGATGCGCAGCCTGCTCAGTATCCTGCTCATCGGCGTACCGGTGACGCTGATCCTCTGCCTGGTGGGCCTCAGCCACGGCTTCATCGAGGATTCACAAAAACGTGCGCGGGGGGTCGGCGCCGACATAATGATCCGCCCCAAGAGCAGCTCGATGCTCTCGCTCGGCTACACCATGCCGATCGCGCTGGTGGACTATTTTCGCAAGCAGCCGCATGTGAAGATCGCAACGGGCGTCCTCAACGCGACCGTCGAAGGCGTGACGCTTGGCGCCAGCGGAGTGGATTTGAAGGAATTCGATGCCATGAGCGGGGGATTTGTCCTCAAGTCCGGTGGTCCGTTCCAAGGCCCGGACGATGCCATCATCGACGAGTATTTTGCGGATCAGAAGAACTACCACGCCGGAAACAGGATCAGGATGCTCAACTCCGACTGGCGAGTCTCCGGCGTCATGGAGAGCGGTAAGCTCTCCCACATTGTGCTGCCTCTCGACAGTCTACAGGTGAAGACGGGCAACACCGGCAAAGTGAGCCAGATCTATCTGAAGCTGGATGACCCGGCGAACACCAGGGCTACCAAGGAGTACCTGGAGAAACTGCCGGCCCTGGAAGGTTATCCGATCTATGCACTGGAAGATTACACCTCCGCACTCAACGTAAACAATATTCCCGCGCTCAAGGGATTCACCATCGTGATCATGGGCATCGGTGTGGTGATCGGGTTCGCGGTGGTATGCCTTTCGATGTACATGTCGGTCTTGCAGCGAACTCGGGAAATAGGCATCCTCAAGAGCCTGGGCGGATCGAAAGGATTCATCCTGGGCATCATCATGACCGAGGCTTTTGTGCTCGGAATCGGCGGGACGATCCTGGGCATCGTCATGAGCTACGGGGCCTACTGGCTCATCCACACGCTGGTTCCGGCATCGTTGCCCATGGTGATCGTCTACGAATGGTGGTACATCGCGGGGGCGATTACGGTGGTGGGAGCTTTGCTGGGAGCGCTATACCCGGGACTGATCGCGGCCGCGCACGACCCGATCGAGGCGCTGTCCTATGAATAGCGACATCATCCAGATCCGCGATTTATGCAAGACGTATCGCGTGGGCAAGGTGGACGTGCCCGCCCTACGCGGCGTGGATCTCGACGTGCAAAAGGGCACCTTCCTTTCGATCATCGGCCCGTCGGGCTCGGGAAAGTCGACGCTGTTTCACATCATCGGCGGGCTGACGCCGCCAACCTCGGGCAAGGTCATAGTCGGCGGCACGGACCTGTCGGCAATGACCGACGCGGCGCGCACGCGCATGCGCAAGCGCACCGTGGGATTCGTGTTCCAGAAGTTCAACCTGCTGCCCAACCTGACCGCACGGGACAATATCGCGGTGGCGCGCTACATCGGGGGCACGGACGCGAAGCCGGAACCGGAGTTCGAGGAAGTGCTGCGCCTGCTCGGTATCGGGGATCGGCTGGATCACAAACCGAATGCGCTCTCCGGCGGCGAGCAGCAGCGCGTGGCGATTGCGCGGGCCATTGTGAATCACCCGGCAATTCTATTGGCCGATGAGCCTACCGGCAATCTGGACACCGAGAATTCGAAGGCCGTGCTGGAGGTTCTGCGCGATCTGAACCGGCGGCTGGGGCAGACCATTCTGATGATCACGCACAATCCGGAGGCCGCGGCCTACGGCGATTCCACGGTCCAGATGCGCGACGGCCGGATCACGGAGCGGACGTAGCGCGGGCTGATTCGGAGACTCGGGCAGCCCGAAGCGGAGGAGCCCGGCTCATGATTCTTGCAGCAGTCGTGGAATCCGGCGGAGCGGCTAAATTAAATAGTTTGTTGAGGATGAGGGTGGAAAGCGTGTCCAGTGCGGCGCAGCGGGCCGCGCTGCAAGGCGCAACTCCCATAC
Source organism: Candidatus Sulfotelmatobacter sp. (assembly GCA_017883385.1). Lineage (GTDB taxonomy): Bacteria > Acidobacteriota > Terriglobia > Terriglobales > Acidobacteriaceae > Sulfotelmatobacter. Next base: position 406 of record JADGNQ010000354.1, on the reverse strand, counting down.
GCGCTGAAGCGAAGCGCCCATAAAGTTAAAAGGCGATGAAAATCACAACAGGAGCGGATTATCCGGATATAATAGGTTCGCGCCCAAAAGGAGCGTTGGATTATGTTCTGGATCGTATTGTTAATGGCCCAGGCGGCCGTTCCGTCGCAGACTGAGCGTGGGGAAGCGCTCTTCTTCGACGCCCAACAAGGATGTGGGAGCTGTCACGCGCTGAAAGGGAAGGGCACCGCGGTGGGCCCGGACCTGACTGGTCTGGGGCGGCTGGGCCCCCAGGCGATTGCCATGGCGGCGCGTTCCACGGTGACGCAGTACGTGCAGGTTGTGAAACTGAAGGCTGGTGGGAGCTTCCCGGCCATGCCCGGGAAGAAAGACGACAAGACCGTGGTGCTGTTCGATCTCTCGAAGA
>JADGNQ010000353.1 GCA_017883385.1 Candidatus Sulfotelmatobacter sp. | reverse complement strand
CTTGGCGCTCTTCTTGTTTCCGATGAAGTTGTCGTCCACAAGAAACACCGCCCCTCTCCATTTCCGCTGATACAGTTGCTCCAATTCAGCAATGACTTGGGCCACGGACTTTGTCCTAGGCTTGCGCCCGTATATCTCAATGATGTCGCAGAACTCGCAGTTGAACGGGCACCCACGTGAGTATTGGATGGCCATCGAGCAGTAGTGGCGGGTGTTGATCAAGCTCAGGTCGGGCAACGGGCTGCGGTCCAGAGACGGCATCTCGCTAGCCTTGTACTGCGGCTTTGCGGTGCCCCGTTCCAGGTCTTCGGCAAGTGGCGCGATCAGGTCCTCGGCCTCCCCGATCACGACGTGATCGGCGTGACGATGCAGTTCCGCGAAACCGCTGGCGATCGGTCCCCCCACGACTGTACGTATTCCGCGAGCACGGCACCGAGCCAGGATGACGAGTAGATTGTCTTTTTGCACCAGCATGCCGCTAACCAGCGCGACGTCGGCCCACGCCAGGTCGGAATCTGTTAGGGCGCGGACGTTCGTGTCGACGAGGCGCTTCACCCAGTGGGTTGGCAATAGGGCAGCAATCGTGAGCAACCCCAAAGGTGGATATGAGGAACGCTTGCCCTGAAAGGGCAGAGCATGCTTGAAGCTCCAGTAAGTGTCCGGCCATTTCGGATATACGAGAAGAGCATTCATGTTTGCCAGCTCCGCAGCAGCCTCAAAACCGGGTCAACGAACAAAGCCACGCACCAAGGTCCCATGGCAGTGATTCGTACGACGCCTCGCCAGCCAGGAACAAAAAGTTTCCCCGCTGGACAGAGAGGGCCCGGCGTTTTAGCGGTGTTCCACCAATTCTGCAGCGACTGCCTCGGCTTTAGTCTTGTGCACCGTCCCATCGGGATGGTTCGGCGGAGAATAGATCGTATAGAGCTTCAATAGTGCCGTCTTCGAAGTATTCACCACGTTGTGGTAAGTCCCTGCCGGAACCACGACCGCATCTCCGTCGTGCACCAGGTGCGCCTCCTTCTCGTTAAAGACGAACTTGGCCTCCCCCTGCTCGATGCGGAAGAACTGATCGACATTCGGATGCACTTCATCTCCGATGTCTTCCCCGGGCCGCAAGCACATCACGACAAGCTGTGCGTGCTGCGCCGTGAATAACACCTGCCGGAAATATGTGTTTTCCAAAGTTTGTTTTTCAATCGCTCCAACGTATTCAGTCATAGGTCACGATCTCCTTTTCTCAGGCATTTATGAGTCGGCTTGTAGCGTTCTTCTGGGCAGTCTGTACGGGGAATGCCGCGCGGGCAGGTTGCTTGCGACCAGCGGAAGCTCGTACGAAGGTCTGCATATAAGACTGCGCCGCTCGGTCCCAGACCATGTGGCGTGCATAGAGGTAAGCACGTCTGCGCATGGCCTCGCGAGCTGCCTGGTTGTCCAGGAGTTCAATTGCCACATCTGCAAGAGCCGCTGGATCCTCGAAGGGAACCAGCTCCCCGCGCCCATCGGCCAGGAGTTCGGCGGCGTGCCAGTACGGCGTCGAGATGATCGCTTTCCCGGCGCCCAAGGCGTACGCGAGCGTTCCGGATACGGCTTGTGCCTCGTAGCGGTACGGCGTGACGTAGATGTCGGCGGAACCCACTAGCGATGCCATCTCTTGAGGGCTGACAAACCGGTTGTGGAAAACCACGTTCTCCTCAACTCCCAGCTCCTTGGCTAAGGCCTGCAATTGGAACCGGTATCGATCACCCTCGCGACGTCTGACGTGTGGGTGAGTAGCGCCCGCGATCACATAAACAACGTTGCTGTGCCGTGACAAAATGCGTGGCAGGGCCTGAATCACGGTTTCGAATCCCTTGTTCGGAGACAGCAGGCCGAACGTGAGTAATACGACCTTTCCTTGTGCTGAGAGCGACTCTCTATGAAGAACTGGCTCCGCAAAAGGCAAGTCGGGGATACCGTGTGGAATCAAGTCAATCTTCCCCGCCGGGACCCTAAATACATCTTGCAAAAACTGGGAAGAGTGTTCGCTCATAACAACAAGACGGTCAGAGCGCGCGGCGATTTCTTGCAGCACGATCAGTTGGTCGACATCTGGCTCACGAAGAACCGTATGCAGAGTTGTCACCACTGGCATTTTGAGGTGCTGCAGCAGTCGCAAGACATGGTTACCGCGCTTCCCTCCAAAAATCCCGTACTCGTGCTGCAAACACACGAGATCCACATTGCTGGAATTAAGAAAGTCGGCGGCTGCCTGATAGGAGGAGAGATCGCTCTCGGCTATCTCGAATCGCACGCGCGCAGGGTAGCTGTAGCCTGATTGGGGGTCGTTGACGGCTACAACCAGTACTCCAGCGGCTCCGTACTCATCAGCAATCGCATCACACAAATCTGTCGTGAAGGTTGCAATTCCACATTGTCGCGGGAGATGGTTCCCGACAACCGCTATCCGCATTGGAAGTGACGGCATGGGTATCCCATGTGAGGACGCTGACTTTTTCCTGAACAACAGAGGACTCGCTGTGCGCATCGTGGTATTCCACTGCAAACTCCCGGGGCGGTCCGGCTCGGACATTGCGGGCTCCTTGAACGGTGTCGTCCGGTCGCACCGGGACCGAACGGAAGGTGGAGGCCACACGGGCCCGTCCTGGTGCCGGGGCTCGTGCTGCGTCTCATCAAACCAGCCTTGCTGTCCGCTCAACAGGTTAAATGACCGGAACAGCTATCGCGTGGTATCTCGGTCGGCGAAGGCTGCGACGACAGGCGACCAAGCACCTGCTTCCAAGCATCCTGGCTATTTGCCAGACCTACCTTCGTTTCATCATCCAGCCGATCATAATTCCGACGGTCATGAATACCGCTAATGACGTTGTGACAGTTCCAATCGGATGTCGCTGCAGGCGCTTGGTCGTATCATCAAAGAACTCTTCAACAACATCGCCGCCTTGTTTCACAACACGCCTCGCCGCTCCTACGCCATCTTCAATTGCATCGGCAACCAGTAGAGACTTAACCGAGCCTGGATAGTGAATGGAGACATACGCCGGGCTCCAATGATTTGATTCGCGTCGACCATGACTTGACTGGTCGCTAGGGCCACAGCTTGATGCCAGCTCTGACAGCGCCTCCCGTTGCAATCGCCCATCGATGGTCCTAACTCCCGGTTCCGGCACGGTAAACAAATTCATGCCCGCTGAACAGCCAGGTCGCGGCTCCTGTGGCGCGGCTCAGTTTCACAGCTAGGCCTACGACTCGATTCATGGCTGCTTCCAAATCTATGGTCCCGGTCTCAATTGCCAGTTGGGCTTCGACCAGGTCGAAGAGTGGCTGGGGGGCATCATGGTCGGGGACACGACCATGCCGGACCTGTCGGTTCGGTTGTTGGATTAGGGACGTTGCGCACAGAAACCTGTTCGAAAGAGGACCGATCGAGCGTGAATTGCTGACTCATGCCAAGGTGTTCCTGAATTTCAGTGATGGTCGCTGGGGTGTTCCAGTTCTCGCATTCGTTCTCTGATTGCCTCACGCGACAAGACAATCCGCACCCGCATTTTCTGCATATCGAGCTCTACCAGGGCAATTATGTGAGGGTCTTCCCACTTTTCGGGTTGGCCGACAGACA
>JADGNQ010000169.1 GCA_017883385.1 Candidatus Sulfotelmatobacter sp. | reverse complement strand
TTTGCCGTCGGCGGCCATGCGGTCGAGCCAGCGGCGCGCAGTGGCCGCTTCGCGGCCATTGGCATAATCGCGGAGAAATTCGCGGAGCGCTTGCGCCGCATCTTCGTAACGGCCCACCGCCGTGAGGGATTGCGCCACAAGCAATTCGATTTCGGGCGCCTTCCCCTTGGAGCCGCTGGTATGCTTGGATACTGCCTCTTTTGGGAATGTCGAGCCACACTCCTACGGGGCAACGACTGGCTCCAGCATTTTGAATTAACAAGCATTGTGCCAGCGTTGGTTGTCGGCTATCTCCTGTCTAGATATTCGGGGAGGTTGGCGACCTACGCTTGGGTTCTTCCCACAGCCATTCTTGTTTATAAGCTACTGCGTTTACCGAGCCTCAGGCTTCGGTCCTGGCACCCCACTCTTCGATGCGATGGGAGTATTTCTTCGTCATTCAACGAAGAATGCCGACTTTTGCTCTCGGGTTTGGTGGTGTTGACCCTATCCGCGTTGTGGAGCAGATAAACGTGGTCGCACCTTTTTATGCGGGTCTGGCGTACAGCGCCGGGGCAATTGCAGAAACGCATGATTTATTGAGGAGAATCTTTGGTAATTCGCGCATACAGCCTGAAACAGAGACAACTCAGATGGAAGAGAACGCTGAAGGTCGCGTTGTGAATGAACACGAAAATCCCGCCCACGAAAATCAACTGACAACAACCTGACAATTCCAACTGTTGCAAAATCCCCGTTACACTCACCGACCTGGTTCTCGTATGTTCACAAATGGGTGCTGACAACTCTCTCCGCAAGTCCTTTGCACTCAGCATCCGGCCTGTTCGATTTCCCGTTTGACAAAACGATCGCTGGATGAACATCCTCCATGAAAATGAAAACAGGACGGCTCGGTCGTTCCGCAAGCCGCTCTTGAAGGATCAGGCTGCACGACGCCCCACAATCTATTAATTCTGGCACATCTGTATTTGACGATTTGCACGGCGTTAAGCGGAGTGTTTTCAGCGTCGACAGAAAGTCGAGGCTCTGTTTGCGGAACTCAAGAATCAGATCGGATTGCGCCGCTTGCGCTTACGACGTATGAAGCTTCGTTCGTGAGTAGTTCTTCCTGGCAGCAGCTGCGCAGAACATCAAGCGATTGGTGCGCTTCCTCAGTCGACCTGCACACCCTGCTCTGCCCGCCACGACTTAGCGACAGAAAAAAACTCTGCAGGGCAAGCCACGAAAGCAAAAAGAAACAAGGTCCGGCGAGTTTTTCAACACCAGTCGATTACACAACTCTGCGTGAGGAAAACCATTTTGACTCGCGGTTGAAGACTGAAATCTGGTTGCCTGCCCGTGCGGGATCGTGCGGTGGGTACCACGCAAAGCGCTATCCCTGCCGCAATCTCATTGACCCGATGACCGGGGCTTGAGCGTCATGCCCTTTTCGTGAGGGCCGCTCGAATTCGCTGGCCCACGATCGCATCTTCACCGGGTTGCAACATCCAGACCCCAACCACGAGCGTGTTGGCATCCGCCGGGATGCCCTGGTTGGGCTTTTGGCCGGTGTTCGGGTTCAGTTCAATTGAAGGCGTCCCCGTGCGCAAAGCGTCTACGATCTGGCCAGTGGTGACGCCAGTGACCGCCGGGTCGAAGCGTATGAGGAGATGTGGAACATGGTTGGCGATCCTCGGAACCACCGTCTCCGTCCTGACCGAACGGATGCCCTTCACCGCATTGGCGATGAGATCGACCCGCTTTTGGTAGTCGCCTTGCATCGACTCTTCCGTGTGCGAGAGAACCCAGTCGACCGCCGCAACCATGCCCACAATCTGTTCCTTCGCCACCTTCATGCTGGGGCGTCGCAGGCGGCGTCAAGTTTTTAGATCGACGCTTGCGTGCGCGCCCCTGCCTTGTCGGTTCGCGCGGCGGCGGCCTTGCGGGCTATAAGACCAAATCCTCTGCTTCGTGCGGATTTTTCTAGCGCCTTCAGCTGCCAGCGACCGGCGGCGACTTGCCCGGACTTGAGTTCAAGTTCCGCCAGCGCCAAGCTTGCGTCGAACTCAACTCCGACGTACCCATGTTTGTGGGCCTCGGCCAAAGTGCGCCGAAGGTGGATAACTGCCGGTTCAGGCTTGTCTGAGGCCAGAGTCACGCGCGCCGAGACTAAGTCGAACTGCAAGCGAACCAAAATGTTTTGACTCTTCGCCGCCAACTGCGAAGCAGCCTCTACTTCCTTCGCTGCCTCCGCCTGCTTGGCTTGCGCGAGCAGTGCCCCGACCAAGACGGTGGTCGCCCCGAGTTCGTCGTCAGCCTGCTGCTCCTGATGAAACTGATCTCTGCATTTGCGCGCGGCCATCTCGGCCTCGATCGCTCGGCCCTCTTCGATCGAAAGCTGAGCCAGAGACACTTCACTCTCAGCCGCCGTCAGCTTCTCCCCCGTCTGGTTCCTGACCGTCAGCGAGTCCTGATACAACTTGCGGGCCGCCGGAAGATCTCCTCTGTCGAGAAGGACATCGCCCTGACCGACCAAAACATAACCCAGGGCGTCCTTATCGTCGATTTCCTGGGCAGTGGCCTTGGCTTGCTGATAAGTGGTGGCCGCCACTTCCAGATCACCCTTCCGCCGCGCTATTTCGCCGAGATCGTTCAGAGCCAGCGCCACCCCGTCCTTATCACCGATTTCCTGATAGCTCGGAATCGAGTCCTCCAGAAATTTCTTCGCCTCCTCCAGTTTTCCTCGCGAAACAAAATCCGCACCCAGATTATTCAATGCGGCAGCGACGCCTTGCGAGTCACCAACCAGACGAAATTCCTTGATCGCGTTACGCCACATCGCCTCGGCTTGTGCCAAGTCACCTTGCTGGTAGTGGAGCCCGGCAAGATCGGTAAGCATCGTTGCCTCTCCATGGTGATCGCCCGCCGCTAGAGCACTCTGACGGGCGTTCTCGCAGTCGGCAATCGCCTGCGATGTAGATGATCCAATCGTCGGAGCCTGCTGGCAAAGAATTCCGTAGGTGCGCGCCACCACGACATGCGACCCCTGGGTGCGTCCTTTCGCGATCGCACGTTTAGCGGCCTCTTGTGCCTTGGTCATGTCGTGGCCGATCCATGCCGAAGCTTCCTCCATGTCAATGCGTGCGTCCTCTCCCGCCGGTGAAGGCAGACGGCGCAGCCCTTCGAGCGTCTGCAAGGAGTCCGTGGCATTGACGTGAGCCTGCGCCGAGGCCAGCAGCAGGCCATAGTCAAGGCTGTCCGGGAAAAGGCGGAACAGCGACTGATAGGCTTCTACTGTCTTCGGCCAATCTCCAATAGCCCGCCGGTACTGTCCCTCGACCAAGAGTCGTTCCTCGTGCGGAAGTTGCGCAGAGAGATCGAGCGCTCTCTCCGCCTCCGCCTTGGCCTTCGTCCCGTGGCCGATGTGCCACCACGCTTCTGACAGCGCGGCATGGGACAAGGGATAGTTCGGATCGGCCGCAACTGCTTTGACAAGAAGGTCACGCGCGCCGAGAAAATCAAAGGCCCACAGTTTGGACCGGCCCTCGGCGTAGAGCTGTACCGCCTTCTCGCTTGACGGCAAAGAAGCCCGAACGATGGCCGTATTCTCCGGTGAAATAGATGCAACTCCGAGGCTCAGGCGAAGCCGGGTGCCGGCCCGGTGCGCCATGTCGAAAAGATCGCTCTCATTACCCGTGATCGAGTCTTCTGCGATCGTTTCTCCTGCGGCCGTGTCTTGCGCGCGAATGTCGAGCCGGATGCGATTCGTCCCACTGCCGGGCAGCGCAGTGTACGATCCCACGACGACCACGTCGGCGCCAGGATCTTTTCGCAACCGATCGAGGGTGGCCTTGGCCAGACTGTCTTCGTCGCTAATCGGAAGCTCACGTTTGGTCCGGGCCACATCCTCGCCCGAGACCAGCCGCAACTCGCCGCCAGCCGCTAGTTCCGTATTCAACATTTCGGAGAATGCGGCCGAAAGCCAGCTGTCCTCGGCGCGACCGGGCAGGTTGCGGAATCCCATTACAGCGACGGACCGGCGAATCCTCACGCGCGGCTCGGCACTATGCCCTTCAACATTCGAAGATGCCCGTCCTGCCACGGAGCGAAATTCGTAGACCGCGCCTCCCACAATCAAAGGCACGAGCGCGGCCACCACCCAATAGCGGCTGATCGGACGCCGCATCGTAACCGGCGGATCAGGCAAAATGGCATTGGAGTCCACCTGTTTCCCATGCTCTGGGTCCGCGGCGCCCTGAATTGAGACTGGAGCGATAAACCGATACCCCCGGCGGGGAATCGTCTCCACGTATCGCGGCGCTTCTGCCTCGTCGCCCAGGGAGTCTCGAACCTTGCGGATCGCGACTCCCAGGCTGTTGTCGAATTCGACAAATGCATTCTCCGGCCAAAGATGCTGGCGTACTTCCTCCCGAGTTACGATCTCTCCCGGCCGCTCTACCAACATCATCAGCAAGCGGTAAGGCAGGTCCTGCAACTTCACTTTGCTGCCGTTACGCGAGAGTTTCCCTTCCGACGGATCCAGCTCGAAGGGACCGAAGCGGTAACGGGGCCGGTTCTCGGTGGGGATTGGCATGGCGATTCGCCCGGAGAAGGTCAGGGCAAGAATCTTAGCACGGCAAGGGCGTGGTGTCGCAGTTAAGATTGGCCCGTAACCCCCTGTCCAGCGGGCACTTTCGGGTTAAACCAGACTTAAACAAATGTTTCGTTGACGGTCGCAAGATCATGGTCCACCTTAACTCCCACGCAAGCCGCATTTGCCAAACGCGGCCTGCAACTGAGGATGACCCATGTGCTGCTTCCCGATTCACTCGCTTTCTCGTTCCATCTCTCTTTCGCTGGCTGTCTGTTTCGCCGCTCCTCTGCTGACCGCCCAGGAATCCAACTCCAGGCCAATCCCGGTAGTCCCTGCCATGGTCAATTTCCCCGGCACACTCACCGATGCCAACGGCAGGCCCATGACTGTAGTCATGGGAGTAACCTTCTTCCTCTATCGCGAACAGCAAGGCGGCCCACCGCTCTGGATGGAGACGCAAAATGTGCGTCCCGACCGGGCTGGCCACTATTCGGTCATGCTGGGCTCGACGACCAGCCAGGGACTGCCCGCGAATCTCTTTGTTTCCGGTGAAGCACGCTGGCTGGGTGTTCAAATATCCGGCCAGCCGGAGCAGCCGCGCGTGTTGCTGCTCAGCGTGCCCTATGCCATGAAGGCCGGGGATGCGGAAACCCTGGGGGGACTTCCGCTCTCGGCCTTCATGCTTGCGGCGTCGCCAGCAATTGCCCAGTCCGCGCCGACCATTTCCAGCGCTACTCCAGCCGTCACGCCAACGGCAGCGCCTCCAGCATCGTCCACCGTCACTACGACGGGTGGAACACTTAACGCCATTCCTCTCTTCACGACCGCCACGAACATCCAGAATTCAATTCTCACGCAGACTGGCGTTACTGCAATCAATGTCGCAGGAAAACTCAACCTGCCAGCTCAAGGTGTGGCCACCGCCACGGGCGGCAAGTTCTCCCGCCCGGAGGCCTTTGTGGCCTCGGCATTCAACAGCACCTCCAGCGTCGCCGTGCCACAGACCTTCCAGCTACAAGCCGAACCGGCCGGCAACAATTCCGCCGCACCTTCCGGAACGCTGAACCTGCTCTACAGCTCGGGCACTGGGGCTCTGTCTGAGACGGGATTGAAAATCAACAGCAAGGGCCTGATCGCCTTCGCCACGGGTCAAACCTTTCCCGGCACCGGCAAAGGCACGATTACAGGCGTCACCGCGGGCACAGGCCTCACGGGAGGCGGCACAACCGGAGCCGTTACGCTAAAGCTGGATACAACCAAGATTCCTCAGCTCGGCGTGTCGAACAACTTCACCGCCCCGCAGGAATTTCAAGCCAACGCCGGATTTGGCATTGCCCCGAGCGGCACCGGCTACACGCCACTCTCAGTGGGAGGCGCAACGTCATTCGGAACCTGGCTTTCGCTGGCCAACACCAGCGCAGGCGGTCACACCTGGAATATTATCTCCGCCGGTTCAGGCAATGGCGAAGGCGCAGGTAATCTTGGCATCACCGATCTGACCGGCAAGAGCACGATCTGGCTGGAAGGAAACACGAATACAAATAATCTGACCGCGTCCGGAAATTTGGGTGGGGCCACTCTCGTAATAACCTCGACCGCGGGCGCCTCCATCATCGATGCCGATGGCTTCGGGAAGAATGCCGGCGGCCCGACTCCAGGGCTTCGGTTTGGTGGTGGCAGCAGTGGGGAAGGCATCGCCTCGAATCGCGTGATCGGACTCACCAAGTTTGGTCTCGATTTCTACACGAACTACACCTCCCGCATGTCGATCCTGCAGAGCGGGCAGGTGGGAATTGGAACTGCAAGTCCCGGGGCAGGGTTGGGTGTTGTCTCTAACGTAGGCGGCGCAACGGGCATCTACGCCCAAGCCGCGAATGCGGCCAGCGGATCGAACCAGGATGGGGGTACCGGCCTGGAGGCTCTTGGCGGCAATGGCGATGTCACATCCGGTACAACCGAAGGTGGCGTCGGAATTCAAGCGTTCGGTGGCAGTGGTAGCGGCTCGGGCACATCTGGTGCAGCCGGTGGTGTCTTTAGCGGGGGCGGTTCTTATGGAGATGGCATTGATGCTTACGCAACTGGCCCCAACGGTGGCTTCGGACCCTATGCGGGATATTTTGACGGGGACATCACAGTGAATGGAAGTGTCAACTCTGGTAGTGCCTCCGTGAAAATCGACCATCCGTTGGATCCTGCGAACAAATATCTCTTTCACTCTTCCGTCGAGTCGTCGGAGATGAAGAACATGTATGACGGCACCATAACCACCGACGCGAACGGACAGGCGGTCGTCGAACTGCCGGAGTGGTTTGAGTCCATGAATCGCGACTTCCGCTATCAACTGACTGTGATCGGCCAGTTCGCGCAAGCCATCGTGGCCGGTAAGATCGTCGATCACCACTTCACCATCCGCACCGATAAGCCGAACGTCGAAGTCTCCTGGCAAGTGACCGGCGTTCGTCAGGATGCCTGGACCAATGCTCATCGCACGCCCGTCGAGGCCGACAAGAGCGCTCGTGAGCGTGGACACTATCTGCACCCCGAACTCTACGGCGCGCCGGAAGAGTCGAGCATCGAGTGGGCACGCCATCCGCAAACCATGAAGCGGCAGAAGGAAATGCGCCAGAAGGCCGCAGCGCAGCGCGCTGCGCCCGCGGCGCAATAGGGAAAAACCATCAAAGATTAGTATTGTTAACCGCTAGTCAAAGGCGGAGGGGATTCGACCATGGCCAATTTTTGCAATAAATGTGGAGCGCCTTCAGACGGAGGGGCTTTCTGCGGCGGCTGCGGTGCCGACATGCGCAAGGCTCCAACCGCGGCGCAGCCACAGCCCGTTCAAGCGGCATCTCCGGCACCGGTACAGCCAGCGTCTCAGAATGTGCCGGTCCCTCAGGCTCCGGTGCTGCAGGCGCGACCGATCGCGCAGGCCGCGACCGCGCAGAAGGGCAGCCCGCTCGTCAAAATCATTATCGGCGTCGTGGCTTTCCTGCTTGTCGGAGCCGCCTTGGCGATCGGCGGCGTCTACTACGTTGTCTACCGTGTGAAGCAAAAAGTGCAGGAAGTGAAGACTGAGGTGCTGGGAGACACGGCCTCCAGTTCGAACCCAGCCAGCGGATTGAGCAGCGGAAGCAAAGGCGCCAGCGCCGGCAGTTTCGCCACTGACGGCTGCCACCTGCTCAGCAAGGAAGAAGTCGGTCACGCGATTGGATTGGAGATCGCTGCCACGGAGCCGAATACGGATGGTGGCTGCTCCTATCTGGCTGTCGGCACTTCCGCAGATTTCACCGCGAAGCACCTCACCTCCATGTCGGGCGTTAATAGCGCCGATGCCCAGACGAAGCAGACCATACAAGGCCTCGCCGGAGGACTCTTCAGAGCGGCGCAAAGCGAACATCCCGGCGACAAGCCCGATAAAGATGGCAAGGTGCCGGTGGTTTCCTTTTCCATCGACACCAATTCTGCCGAGACACAGATCGAACTGAACGGAAAAATTCTCGGGGGTTTGGGTCCGAAGGAAGCCCCCATCGAGGGCATCGGCGATCATGCGTTCGACGCGGCGGGCTCCATGATGATAGTACGCAAAGGCGACAAGTTAGTCCGGATCATGTACTCGATGTGCCCCTGCGGCGTCGATGCGATCAAGCCGCTGGCAAAGAAACTGGCGGATCGCTTGTAGGAGACGCCAATAGAGAGCGACGGCGGCGGTATACCCCACGCCAATTCATGGCAGCACTGTACCCCGATTCCAAGTCCACGCGGTAGGGCTAACTGTTTAGAGCAGGCCATAGCACAAGCTAGCGCCATCTGTTCGCCTTTTTCGAGGTCAATGAGTGAAATGGCGATTTTTCACCAACTAACCCGCCCGGAATATAATTTGGCACCATGAGAAACTCGGCATCTGACGGTGATCCGCTGCACGGGCTGCTCTTTCTCCTCGTATTGGGCGTTTACGCTGCGTCCTCTGTTTGGGGACTCGCTTTTGTAGGTGGAGCGGACTCCTGAGAGAGTTCGCGAAGCCGTTCCCGCATATGCCGCCCCGCGCACTCGTCTGGAAGGCTGCAATGTTCACAATCGAACGGATGCATCCCTAAGACCTTCAGGACGCCACATATTCGGTTTTTCAGGGCCATAGCTACGCGCTGCAATTTACCTTGGAATGAGCTTGCAAGGATGTGATGGGAATCACGGACCTGCGGGATGCCGGTCGGAAAAGATAGATGAGTGCAATGGCGATATTTCAACAACTATAGGGGCTCGTAGCGGGTCGACGCTGTCGTACACAAAACTGGAACAAGGAGGGATGTGTTACCGATTCTCCTCAATTCTGTAACCAAGTATCGTGGGCACACGCAGAACGTACAGTGGGGACTTATTCACGTGCTAGTCACCGAGCCACGATTTCAATGCTGATCGGCCTCCAACTGAAGCCAATCGAGGGCAGAAGGAATATCGTAGAAGACCCGCATTCGCGAAGAAACCGTTGCGGCTTCTCGATACGCGGCCATCAACAGTCCTACGCCAGGTACTATCGGACCGGGCGAAACGTAAGCACGCCGGGATGTAGTGGAAAAGATCCGACGGAACGCGACCATTCTCGCCTCTTCAGCGGAAATGTGAAGAGCTGTCGTTCTGGTGCCGTCGATGAGTTGATTAAACTTCGGGTCGAAATCGCCGTCGAAGACTAATTGGTCTTGGTGATTCCGAATCTCGGCGTAGGTCACACGATCACGAGCGGCACTGATTACCAGTCCCCGTGCCTTTTCAATATGATAATTGTAGGGCATGCGCGGATTACAGAGTCTACCATGGCCCACTTCTGTTGAAATCAGGCCAACTGCGCTCACCACCCCTCAAGCCGTTCTGTCGGCGAGACCGTCGTTTAATCACACTCAAAACTCCCTCGCGGGGGTCAATGAGCGTAATGGGGATTTTTCGCCAACCTGCTTTTCGAATCGGCCACAACCTCAGGAAGGCCTTCCT
>JADGNQ010000352.1 GCA_017883385.1 Candidatus Sulfotelmatobacter sp. | reverse complement strand
TCCACCTTGACCGCCGTGCCTATCCCGGCCAATTCCGCGGGCACGTAGGCCAGTGCGATGTTCTTCTTCAGGAACGGCGCGGGCGATCCGCTGGTGACGTATCCAACTTCGCGACCACCGGCGTCAAGCACTTTGTATCCATCGCGAGCGATGCCGCGTTCGGTCATCTCCAGACCCACTAGAGCTCGCTTTAGGCCTGCGGCTTTCGCTTTCTCCAGTGCTGCCCGGCCAACGAACTCCGGTTTCTCCATTTTGCAGAAACGATCAAGCCCCGCTTCCCACACATTAATCGTATCGGAAATCTCGTGGCCGTAGAGCGGGAGTTTGCCTTCGAGGCGGAGAGTGTTGCGCGCGCCAAGACCGCAGGGCACGACACCGAACTCCTTGCCCGCGGCCAGAATCTCATTCCACACGCGCGCGCTGGTTGATTCGTCGGCGGGAACATAGACCTCGAAGCCATCTTCGGCCGTGTACCCGGTGCGTCCCATAAGAACATTGTCGAGGCCGCAAAATCTTCCGCGCGTCACCCAGTAGAACTTCACCGTGCTCAGATCGACGTTGGTGAGTTTCTGCACCAGATTAACGCCCTTCGGTCCCTGAATCGCAATCTGCGTGAAGTCGTCCGACAGATTTTCGACGGCACAGTTGAACTGGCGCGTGTTATCGCGCACCCAGCTGAAATCCTTCTCGCGCGTCCCGGCGTTGATAACCAGAAGGTAGTCGTCCTCCGCGAGGCGGTGGACGATCACGTCGTCGACAAATGTTCCCTCTGGATAGAGCAGCGCCGAGTACTGCGCCTGACCGATTGCCAGGCGCGAGGCGTCATTCATGGAAATGTGCTGCACCGCAGCCAGCGCTTGCGGTCCAGCCAGACGAATATCGCCCATGTGGCTGACGTCGAAGATTCCGACGCCGTTGCGCACGGCCATGTGCTCGTTGATGATTCCGCACCCGATTGATGCGGGATACTCCACGGGCATGTCCCAGCCGTTAAACTCCACCATCTTCGCGCCCATCTGGCGATGGACGGCATTCAGCGCAGTTTTGCGGATGCTAGTTGTGATGCCGGTGGGCGTCGCCTCAACCAAAGACAAGATGAACCTCAATCAGCTGGCAGTGGCTGGCCTGCTGGGATTAGGTATGACTGTTTACCGTATCACGCGGTTTTTCAGCGGGTCAAACTGAAGAAAGCCTAACCACAGAGGACACAGAGGACACGGAGGGCGCTGAGGATATCGTGAGAGTTCCTCAGTGTCCTCTGAGTCCTCTGTGGTTGAGATTTCGCGGTTACCGCCCGAACTGAACCGTTACGCTCGCACCGGCGGCCACGTGCGTTCCAGCGGCGGGAGACTGCTGACGGGCCACGCCGCTGCCGACGGCATCGAGCTCCAGTCCGGCGTCCTGCGCAGCTTCCACTGCGCTACGCACGGTCTTGCCAACGAACGACGGCACTTCGATTCCGCCTTGCTCTACGTCCAGAACCACGGTTCCGGTCGATGGCAGCTGTGGCCGTGCGACAGTTCCCGTGTCTGGAGCCTTCACCTGATTTGCACCATCCGATGCCGCGCCTGCGGTCGTCGAGACAGATTCACGCATTGCGGCTTGCACGAGTTGCCCGTCGGTGCCGCCATTCGCGGCGGTGGGGGCGCGCGCCACAGTCGGAGCCTTCGCCGCGTCGGAAGAATCGCCGCTCACTTCCGAAGTCTCGAGCAGCTCGCCAGGATGATCTGGCGTGCCTTCATCCAAGTCCTTATCCTTAACCTTTGCCTGCGCCAGCAGTAGCTGATGCTGCGGAGCCAGGGGCAGATCGTGCGACACGTGCAGATACTCGAGCACCTGCTGCGAAATGCGCCGGAACACTGGCGCCGAAACCTGGCCGCCCTGGTGGAGTCCGACGGCTGAATCCAGGATCACCGCGACTACAATCTGCGGATTGTTCACCGGAGCAAATCCGGCAAACGACGCGATATATTTCGTCTTCGAATACGCGCCTGTAGCCGGATCGACTTTCTGCCCCGTGCCCGTTTTCCCTGCCGACGTGTAGCCTTCCAGAATTGCCTTGCGGCCGGTGCCTTCGAGCACGACCTTCTGCATCATGGAACGCATTTCGGCGGCCGTGTATGGAGAAATTACCCGATGCGATGCTCCGGGATGAAACGCAACCGTCTGCGGCGTACCTTGCGGTTGCACGGTTCCAGTAACGATGCGGGGCGCCACCCAAATGCCATCATTGGCGAAGGTCGACACCAATCCGGCCAACTGAACCGCTGAAATGCCGATCTCCTGGCCCATTGAGATTGCGGCGATCGACACTCTCGACCAGCGGCTCACCGGCTTCGTCATGCCGCGCGTCTCGCCCGGCAACTCAATTCCTGTCTGCTGTCCGAATCCGAAGGCGCGAATGTATTTATAGAAGCGGTCTTCGCCCAGGCGAAGCGCGATTTTGATCGCGCCTACGTCGCTTGACTCGGCCAGCACTCCCCACACCGGCAGCAGTCCGTGCGGCTTCGAATCGCGGATGCGCATGCCGTTGTAGACGATCGATCCCATCTGGCAGTCGAAAACTTCGTCGGGGTTCGTCAGTTTCTCTTCCAGCGCCGCTGAAATCGTGACCAGCTTGAACGTCGATCCGGGCTCGTAGATGTAGCTCACCGCGCGGTTGGTAAGCGCACCGGGAGTGATCTGCTTGCGCAGGTTCGGATTAAACGTTGGGCGGTTGGCCAGCGCCAAAATCTCGCCCGTGTGCGGATTCTCGACAATCACGGTGCCCGCAATCGCCTGCGTATCGTGAATCGCCTGCTCCAACTCTTTCTCGGCAATGTACTGGATGTTCTTGTCGATGGTCAGGACGAGGTTGTCGCCCTGGTCGGGCTGAGTCTCGACATCCGCGAACCACTGTTTGCGCGCATCGACCGAGATAAACATCTTTCCCGGGTGCCCGCGCAGTTCGTCGTCGAACTCGTGCTCGATGCCGCTTTGGCCGGAATCTTCCATGCCAACGGAACCGAGCACCTGCGCGGCCAGATCGCGCGCGGGATAGAAGCGCTTCGGTTCCTTCTGGAAGTGAATTCCTTGCAGCTTCAGTGAATTGATGCGTTCGATGGTCTCGTCATTGGCCTTGCGCGCCACCCAGCAGAAGGTCTTATGCGCGCGGCAGTCCGCCAGCACCACGTTGTAGTCGTCGCCGGTGATTCGAGTAGTGAGAGACACAGCAGTGGGGAGATCTTTGACTTCACTGGGAACTGCGAACGCGGAGTCGACCAGCACTGACATGGCTAGTTCACGTCCGGCGCGATCGTAGATAACTCCGCGCTTGGGGGCGAGCGGAATGGCGCGTTGCTGCTGGTGTCCGGCCTGGCGGACGAATTTTCCGTAACTGAAAACTTGGAGGAAAACCAGGCGGCCGCAGATGGCGACACACCAGACCACAAGGACTGCACCTAAAAGGTAGAGCCGGGTATTTTTGCCGCTAGTGAAATCGGAGGCCATGGCCGACTCTCTTTAGGATTAATTCTGATGTTGGGGTTGCGGGCAGTGGGTTGCTTGCGGGCTTTGTTGCTCTGCCGGCAGGTTGCATAGGTCCTTCGCTTCGCTCAGGATGACAGGAGCTATCTGATGACAGGAGCTATATCGATTCGT
>JADGNQ010000351.1 GCA_017883385.1 Candidatus Sulfotelmatobacter sp. | reverse complement strand
AACGGCGGAGCCTTCGGCGGCAAGTTCCTACCCGAGACTCTCGGCTCCGGCTGTGCTTTCCTCGACTACGATCGCGATGGTTGGCAGGACATTCTGCTGATCAATGGAACAGACTGGCCCGGACACAAGAAGAATCGCTCGACGCTGCGGCTGTACCACAACAACGGAAACGGCACCTTCACAGACGTAACGACCCGCGCGGGCCTCGATGTCGAACTCTACGGTATGGGGGTCGCGGTTGGCGACTACAACAACGACGGCTACCCCGACATTCTCGTCACCTGCGTCGGGCAGAACCGGCTGTTCCGCAACACCGGCAAAGGCAAGTTTGTCGACGTGACGACCGCCAGCGGTCTGGGCAAGCGTGAAGGGTTCAGTACTTCGGCCCTCTGGTTCGACTACGACCGTGATGGCCTGCTCGATCTTTTTGTTTGCAATTACGTGAAGTGGTCGCCCGAACACGACGTATTTTGCAGCCTCGATGGAAAACACAAGTCGTATTGCACTCCCGAAGCCTATCGCGGAGCCACCTGCTGGCTCTTTCACAATCGTGGAGATGGAACCTTTGAGGACGTGACTGCCGCCAGCGGTGTTTTTGACAGCAGCTCAAAATCGCTGGGAGTGGCCTTGCTCGACGATAACCACGACGGCTGGCCCGACTTGCTCGTGGCCAACGACACCCAGCCCAACAAGCTTTATCGCAACCAGCACAACGGTACGTTCAAGGACGCAGCGGTAGAGGCCGGGCTCGCCTTCAGCAGCGAAGGAAAGGCCAGGGCGGGCATGGGAGTCGACGTGGCCGATTTCGACAATTCAGGCTCGCCGGGTGTCGCCATCACGAACTTCGACAACGAAATGATCGGGCTGTACCGCGCGAACGGAAAGGGCTTCGAAGATATCGCGCCGCAATCCGGAGTAGGCATGGCATCCAGGAACAGCTTGGGCTTTGGCTGTGTCTTCTTTGATGTCAATCTGGACGGCTGGCTCGACTTCGCCGTCGCTAACGGACACATTGATGAAACGGTCCGCAACATTCGCGGCAATGTCGGCTATGCCCAGCCGCCGCAGCTCTTTCTGAACTCGGGGAAGGGCAGCTTTCGCGATGTCGCGGACGAAGCCGGTGGGGCCTTCGATCAACCGAAAGTCGGACGCGGTCTCGCCTATGGAGACTTCGATCGCGACGGCGATCTCGATCTCGTACTCACCACCAACAACGGACCTGCCTTCCTGTATCGCAACGATCACATGGCCGGGAACCGCAGCATCCGTTTTCGTTTGGTGGGAACGAAGTCAAACCGTGACGCGATTGGTACAGTCGTGCGCGTCTTTGTCGGCGGCCTAGTGCAATCGCGAATGGTGAAGGGGGGCTCGAGCTATCTGTCGCAATCCGAACTGCCCGTGACTTTCGGGCTGGAGAAACGTGATCGGATAGACCGGGTCGTGATCGATTGGCCGAGTGGGAGGACGGAAGAATATAAGAATCTTGCGGTTGGCCGTTGCTATGAGTGCATGGAAGGAAAAGGCATCATCCCTCAGGATGGTTACTGAGCCGAAATGGCGATAGACGGTCTCACCGCATTTCCCGCCGCCATCAGATCAATTTCTACAGAATCGTTGACTCGCAGAAATAACGTGCTCGGATTCTTCATTCCCCACTTCGCATACGGTACCGTAAAGTGAACGGTTGCGGTCCAATGGCCTGCAGACATCTCCACTTCAGCCGGTACCGTCATCTCGTGGTCCACTCCGTGAATGTTGAACATGCCGTGCACCCTGACGGAAGACTTTCCCTGCCTCGCGACCGCGCCTTCGATTCTGTCTGGGTGAAAAGCAATTTCCGGATACCGGTTACTCTCCAGAATCTCTTTACTCATCTTGCGGTCGCGCATGCCGCTGCCGCTTTCGCCGCTTCCAGCATCGACCACGATCTCGCCGGAGATTTTGCCGGAATCCGGTTCGATTTCCAATGATCCGCGCTTCAACTGAAACGTTCCTTGCACCGTGTGAAGAATGTCGCCCAGAGTGAACTTCACCGACGTTTGTGCGGGATCGAGTTGGAATGCCTTATCCTGAGCCGTCGCTGAGATGACGAAGACGGCTAGTAGAGCTGAGCCCGCCAAACCAAGGGTGCGGAAGCCAGCGGTTTTGTGAGCTTTACGGGTAAGGTCCATAACGTTATACGGTCAACAGCCCCCAACCCAGAGTCAGACCGTCGAGCGCAAGGTGCAGAGGCGACAGAATCCCCACGTGCAACTCCAGCAGCCGCCGGAAGACTTCGGGTCGCTTCCGGAAGACCTGCAGCGTACGACGCTGCAGCCGGGGCCGTCCATCGAGGGTGAGCATCAATCGAGCCATCAGCAAGGGCCGCAGCGCAAGCCTGCGATGTTCACGCTCGTAACGAGTCAAATCTCCGGCTCGCAGGCAATCCGCCAGAACCATCGCCTGGCTGAAAGAGAGACAGAGTCCCTCGCCAGTGATCGCGTCCACCGTGCCTGACGCGTCTCCGATTAGAGCGACATTTCCGCGGCTTACTCGCCGCAACTTGCAGGTGTCTGTAAGGGCGCCTTTCTCCGCGGAAGCAACTTCGGCTGCACCCAGTCGGGCTTGAAGCTCAGGGAACTGTTGTAACGCCTCCTGCAGCCGCAGCTTGGGGTTGCGAGAAATCAAGACCACACAAACCTGCTCCTCCGAAACCGGCGTGACATAGATTTCTCCGCGCTCACCCCAATGCAACTCCATGCGATCTGTCCACGGAGCAACGCAATAGTGTTGCCGAAAGGCATATCGGCGATCTTGTTTGCGAAGAGCGTCAAGCTTGGCCCACCGCCGCACCCGCGAATTGCCGCCATCTGCTCCAATGATCCACCGTGCGCTCACCTTTCGGCCGCTCAAGTGAACTCCATCCGCAGAAATGCCAGTGACGGCTGTTCGCCACAACAAATCAATTCCCAGGTTGGAGGCATGGTTTGCCATGATGCGGTGCAGCACGGTTCGTCGCACTCCCACTCCGGAGGCCCCCCCCGGAAACGGCGCATCGACCGCAAGGCCCGAACTGAGAAAACGAATCCCATGGAACGGGTAGGAATCCTCTGCCTCAACCGCGATCCCGAGCTTCTCCAGCGCTACGATCCCGTCGGGCATCAGGCCTTCGCCGCACGGTTTATCAATCGGCACTTCTGCGCCATCGGCAACCATGACGCGGAATCCCTGCTGCCGCGCTGCAATGGCCGCCGCCAGTCCCGCGGGCCCACCACCAATCACAAAAACATCGGTCGAATTCACCAACTGCCAGACCTCACCATTTCAAAAGTAACAACTCAGAACAGAACCCCGGGCCCATCGCCGCCAGCACCCCCAGCGTGCCCGGCTCCGGGCGCCGGTTCTTCATTACATCTTCCAGCACTACCAGTACGGACGCCGACGACAAGTTCCCAACCTTCTTTAGGCAATCCCAGGAAGCGTCGAGTTGCCCGTTGTGCAGATCGAGCGCTTCCGCGGTAGCCTCCAGCACTTTCGGACCGCCCGTGTGCAGTACCCAACTTCCTATGTCGCCGCGCTTGTGCCCGTGGTCCGCCAGGAATGCGTCCACGTCGTGTCCCAGGTGTTCACGAATCAGCACGGGCACTTCCGGCGAGAGCGT
>JADGNQ010000350.1 GCA_017883385.1 Candidatus Sulfotelmatobacter sp. | reverse complement strand
CGGTGCTGGATGCTGCGCCTCATACGCCACAATCTCCGCTTCGTGCTGAAGCGTGAGACCAATATCGTCCAACCCGTTCAGCAGGCAATGGCGTACGAATTCGTCGACTGAGAACTTTGCGCGGAATCCCTGATCATCGTGCACTTCGCATTTCTCCAGGTCAATCGTGACTTGATAGTCGTCGATCTCCTGGGCACGCTGCATGAGTTCCGCAACCTCGTCCTCGCTGAGCTGCACGGCGAGGAATCCATTTTTCGTGCTGTTGTTGGCAAAGATGTCTGCGAAGGAAGACGAAATCACCGCGCGGAAGCCGAAGTCGGCTAGCGCCCATACCGCGTGCTCGCGCGAAGAGCCACAACCAAAATTCCTTCCCGCCACCAGAATGCTCGCGCCCTCATAGCGCGGCTCATCGAGGACGAAGGCGGCGTTCTTCGTTCCGTCCACGGCAAACCGCCAGTCGTAAAACAGGAACTGGCCAAACCCCGTCCGCTCGATCCTCTTCAGAAACTGCTTGGGGATGATCTGGTCGGTGTCTACATTGACCCGATCAAGCGGCGCCATGCGGCCGCGATGCACTGTGAATGGTTTCATCGCGCGCTCCTCATTCTCTTCCTTGAAACTTCCAATTCCGAATGTCGGTAAAGTGCCCCGCAATCGCCGCTGCTGCCGCCATCATGGGACTCACTAGGTGCGTCCGTCCGCCGCGTCCCTGCCGTCCCTCAAAATTGCGGTTGCTCGTCGAAGCGCAACGTTCTCCCGGCTGCAAAATGTCAGGATTCATTCCCAGGCACATCGAGCATCCTGACTCGCGCCACTCAAATCCCGCGTCCTGAAATATCCGGTGCAAACCTTCCTGCTCTGCCGCCCGCTTCACCGCCTGCGACCCCGGCACCACCATCGCCCTCACCTTCGAACTCACGTGATGCCCCTTCGCCACCCGCGCGGCCGCCCGCAAATCTTCGATCCGCGAATTCGTACACGATCCGATGAACACCCGATCGATCCCGATGTCCTCAATCCGCTTGCCCGGTTCCAGCCCCATGTACTGCAACGCAAGTTCCGTGGCGCGTCGGTCTGCTTCCTGCAATCCATTGACCTCCGGCACGCGCCCCGTCACCGGAGCCACCATCCCGGGATTCGTTCCCCAGGTCACGAACGGACACAACTGCGCCCCATCGATCTCCACCACCTTGTCGAACGTCGCCCCATCATCCGTCGGCAAACTCCGCCAGTACGCGATGGCCCTCTCCCATTCCGCATCCCGCGGAGCAAATCGTTTTCCCTTCACGTACGCGATGGTCGTCTCATCCGGCGCCACCATTCCGGCCCGTGCTCCCGCCTCAATGCTCATGTTGCAGAGCGTCATGCGCCCTTCCACCGAGAGCGCGCGCACCGCCGGCCCCGCGTATTCGATTACGTGCCCGGTGGCGCCGTCGGTCCCGATCTGCCCGATAATCCCCAGAGCCAGATCCTTCGCAGAAACGCCATCCGCCAACCGCCCGCGCACGTCGATCTTCATCGTCCTCGGCGTTTGCTGCGCCAGACACTGCGTCGCCAGAACGTGTTCCACCTCCGAAGTGCCAATCCCAAACGCCAGCGCTCCGAACGCCCCGTGCGTACTGGTATGGCTGTCGCCGCAAACGATCGTCATGCCCGGTTGAGTCAACCCCAACTCCGGACCAATTACATGGACGATCCCCTGGTCCGGCGAATCCATATCGAACAGCCGGATGCCGAATTCCTTGCAGTTGCTCTGCAATGCCGCGATTTGCCTGGCGGCAATCAGATCGGTAATCGGAGTTCCGCGCGGCTCGGTCGGAATGTTGTGATCCACCGTGGCCACGGTGCGCAACGGTTGCCGCACCTTCCGCCCCGCAGTGCGCAACCCATCGAACGCCTGAGGCGACGTCACCTCATGAACAAGATGCAAATCGATATAGAGGATGGGCGACCGCCCGGCTGGCTGCGTCACCAGGTGGGCGTTCCAAATCTTCTCAAACAATGTTCTCTTCTGTGACATTCAGTTCTGCTCGCTGTAGCTCACTAAGATCAGCTAGCGCGGCGTCGTGATTGCTCCCTGCGACGCCGACGACACCAGTGCTCCGTATTTCGCAAATACGCCAGTCGGATACCGCGGCTGCGGCGCCTTCCACTGCGCCATCCGCTGCCGCAACACATCGTCGCTGACTTCGACCTCCAGGACGCGCTTGCGTACATCGAAACGAATGATGTCTCCATCGCGTACTCCTGCGATCGGACCACCGAGCGCCGCCTCAGGAGAAACGTGCCCCGCCATCAGCCCGTGCGTTGCACCGCTGAAGCGCCCGTCGGTCAATAGCGCCACCGAGTCGCCGAGTCCCTCGCCCACAATCGCGCCCGTGACGCTCAGCATTTCGCGCATTCCAGGGCCGCCCTTTGGCCCTTCGTTGCGAATCACGACCACGTCTCCCGCGTGAATCTTCTTGCTCGTGACCGCAGCCATCGCGTCTTCCTCGGATTCGAACACGCGAGCCGGCCCGCGATGCTCCAACCTTTCATGCCCGCTGATCTTGGCCACGCAACCCTCCGGCGCAAGATTTCCCTTGAGAATCACCAGGCCGCCCGTCGCCTTCAGCGGCTTCGCCAGCGGGGCAATCACTTCCTGTCCCGGAACTTCGACCGCGCTCTCCGCCTCGGCACCAATCGTGCGGCCAGTCACGGTGGCAGCACCCGAGTGAATATACTTTCCGCTGAGCAGCCGCTTTGCTAAAAGTCGTATGCCGCCGGCACGATGCATGTCCGCGGCGACGAATCGCCCCGAAGGTTTGAGATCGGCGAGCAGGGGAGTCCGCTCGCTCACCGTCTGAAAGTCGTCAATCTCAAGACCGACTCCCGCTTCGCGCGCAATCGCCAGCAAGTGCAGAACCGAGTTGGTCGATCCTCCCGTAGCTGCGACCGACGCGATCGCATTCTCAAAGGCCTCCCGTGTCAGAATGTCCCGCGGCATGATTCCTTTTTGCAGCAGGTTCAGCACGACCTTGCCGCAGTCGAAGCAAATTTTGTCCTTCTGCGGATCCATTGCCGGCACGCTGTTGAATCCCATCGGCGACAGTCCGATCATCTCCATCACCGTCGACATAGTGTTCGCTGTGTACTGCCCGCCGCACGCGCCCGCTCCCGGGCACGCGACGTCTTCCAGATCGTGCAGTTCTTGATCCGTAATCTTGCCCGCCGCGTTCGCGCCCACTGCTTCAAACACATCCTGAATTGTCACGTCTTTCCCGCGATAGCTGCCGGGCGCAATCGTGCCGCCATAGAGCACCATGCCCGGCAGATTCATGCGCGCCAGAGCCATGGCCGCCGCCGGAATCGTCTTGTCACAGCCCACCACGCACACGACCGCGTCAAACATCTGCCCGCGGCAGACCAGTTCGATCGAATCTGCAATCAGTTCGCGGCTCACCAGCGACGCCCGCATGCCCTCCGTTCCCATCGTCTCGCCGTCTGAGATCGCGATCGTGTTGAACTCCATCGGCGTACCACCCGCCTCGCGGATGCCTTCCTTCACTTTGGCCGACAACCGGCGCAAATGAAAGTTGCACGGCATGGTTTCAATCCACGTGTTGGCCACTCCGATCAGAGGACGGCTGAGATCGGCATCGGTGAAT
>JADGNQ010000168.1 GCA_017883385.1 Candidatus Sulfotelmatobacter sp. | reverse complement strand
TCGGTCGAGCGCTGCTACGTGCATCACACCTTGTACGAGTCTTTTGCCAAGGCGTGCGCGGAGAAAACGAAGCAGCTGCGCGTAGGCAACGGCATGGATGGTCGCACCGACGTGGGTCCGATGATCCAGGAGCGGCAAGTGCGAATCGTGGAATCGCACGTTGAAGACGCGAAGGCGCACGGGGCGCGGGTTCTGGCGGGTGGCACGCGTTTGCCGGAACTGGGTGTGAACTTCTACGCGCCCACGGTGCTTGCCGATGTGACACAACAAATGCGGATCATGCGCGAAGAAACGTTCGGCCCGGTACTGCCGGTGATGGCGTGCGCGGACGACGACGAAGCCGTGCGCCTGGCCAACGACTCCGAATATGGATTAGCGGCGAGTGTCTGGACGCGCGACCCGAAACGTGGCGAACGGTTGGCGCGCCGCATCCATGCGGGCACCGTCATGGTCAATGATGTGATTTCGTGCTTCGGCATCAGCGAAGCTCCGCACGGAGGCGTGAAGGCCAGCGGTGTGGGCCGCACTCACGGGCGCTTCGGGCTGGATGAAATGGTGAGAGTGAAGTACCTCGATATGGATCGCATGCCGGGGATGAAGAAAGTCTGGTGGCACGGCTACGGCGAAAGCTTTCGGCGGCAAATGGAGGGCTTTCTGGATATGCAGTTCGCGCGAGGCCTGGGGACGCGGCTGCGCGGGGCACTGCGAGCCGCGGGGGTGGTGACGCGCAAGCAGTTGTAGACGATGCGGCTGTCACCACATGAGTCAACGACTCACTCGTCGAACCGGTCGCCGTGGCTTGGGGGGTGCGAGATAACCAAAAATCGCACAGCGCTGGGTGATGGATTTCGAATCTGGTGCCGCATCCCGGTGGGAACTCGGATGCCGCTTCCTGCTGGCACAAGCGTGGTATGGCCTTCGACTTCCATGAGCACTTCGCCGGTCAGGATGAAGAAGAATTGCTGGGCTCGCTCGTGATGGTGGCGAATCTCAGCCGCGCCCGGGGGCATGAATTCCTCGATCACGCTGAATTGTTCATCTTTGACGAGAAACCAAGCGTCGCAGTCAGTTCCCCAGCGATAATGCTCGGCGTTTTCCCGGCTCACGCAACCGGGCGTGCCAGAGTTTTTTTGGACAGAGTCGCTCTGCGCAGAGGCTTGTCGCGCAGGAGCAGGTTGGATTTTCTTCGCCATGCTTTTTGTCTCCTGCCCACCAGTGTAATCTTGTGGCCATGAGTCATCCTATTCACACCGACGTGGCGTCTGATCCCAAGCGGGAATTGCTGCGGCACACCTTGGCGACACTGGCCTATCGCGGCGGGAAAGCCGTGCGCAACGCCCCGGCTGGATTCGCCGATTTTCGCGCCGGCGAGGGACTGCGAACGCCAGGTCAGATTCTCGCGCATGTAGGTGACCTCTTTGACTGGGCGCTGTCGATCGCGATGGGCCAGCAGAAGTGGCACGACTCGAAGCCACTTCCCTGGGAGCAGGAAATTGAGCGATTCTTCGCGGCCCTGAAGAAGTTCGACGATCTTCTGGGATCGACCGAACAGGTGCAGGCTCCGCTCGAAAAGTTGTTTCAGGGGCCCGTGGCCGATGCCTTGACGCACGTGGGGCAAATTGCCATGCTGCGGCGGATGGCGGGCGCACCCGTTAAGGGCGAAAGCTATTTTGTAGCTGAAATCTCCACCGATCGAGTGGGTGCGGATCAGGCTAACCCGAACCGCGAGTTCTGATCGCTCAAGCCGGCGAATTACTTCGAGCGGTTCCGGTAGAGCGATGCGTCCACCTGCCGCGCCATCCCTTCCACATCCAGTCTGATATCGATGAACCGCACGAGTTGCTGCCCAATTTCTTTCGGATTACTCAGCACCTCGTGGTACGGGACGCGGAGGGCTCTCACGTAAGGCTTGCCATCGAGCCACGCGTAAACCTCGCGCAAGTGCTTCTCGAAGGCGGCGGAGATGATGGCAGGATCGGCCCCTTCCTTGTAATTTCCCCGGCGGCGCAGCATCTGATCCTGCGACGCGAGCACTTCCGGCAGCGGACGCTGCATGAAGATGATTCGGTACTCGTGACCGGCGGGAAGTGAAAGCAGCAGCCGCGAGATTACTTTGACAACTTTGCCTTCGCCTTCGGCAATGCAGCCCGGATCGTTGGGCAGTTGCTTAATCCGCTCCCACTCCAGATAGCCACGGGGGTTGTCGGTGTCGGCCTGGCGTTCGCCGTCGGAGAGGGGCGACATGCCTCCAGCAACCAACATCTGCATCATTAGGGACGTGCCCGAGCGGGGCAGTCCAGAAACGACCGTGATCATTGGTTCCTCAGAAGTGTTCCTCAAGAATGTGCGGCGGGGCGCGGCCCAGTCCACGAAAGAATTTCGATCTAACAGACTAGCAGAGGCGTCGCTGCGTCGCTTCAGTTCTGATTCTTCAGTGGGACTTCCGCACGGAAGATAGCCTGCCAGCGGCCATCTCTGAAGATGTAGACCGAACTGCCGTTCATGTGCACGGGAACTTTCTCTCCGCCGCAGGTGGCATACTGGTCGACTTTGTAAGTGAGAAGGTAGGCGCCAGTGGCGAGCGGCAGCACGCCGAAATCCGAAAGGCCATAGCCCTGCACTGAGCACATTTTTGCGGAGGCTCTTTGCTCTTCCAGTTGCTGATCCCGCGAGAAAGTGCCGGACTCGCCCCAGAAGACTCCGTTCGCGGGGATGTGATTGCGGAAGTAGCCTTCGTCCTTTGTCTTCCAAGCTTCAAAGAAGCCGGTTTCCGTTCGAACCAGTTCTTGCTCGACGCTGCCCTTCTTCTGTGGCGCTTGCGCGCGCGTGGGCCGGATGGCAAAGGTGAGTGAAATTAAAATGACGAATGCGGCGCAGGTAAGGGAAGTCTTATGGATAGTCATGGTGTCTCAGTCTGACGGCGTGCCGGTCGCGAACCTGCCTAGCATACGACATTGCCGCAACCGACGAAGACTCGGGCGAGGCGCTCGCCACACATGTCTCGGCAACCATCTTTCGGTTACAATGACCGCGTAAGGCCGAATCTGGCGGCGTTTGGGCCGCTCGAACGAGGGGTATGTCCTTTGGCGACTAGCGAAGTGGCCACTTCCGGCTCCCAGAACATCCCGCAACTCCCCAACCACAAAGTCAAAATCAAGAAGGCCGGGCAGCGCGCCTGCAACGAGAAAAATGAGAAGGGCAAATTCTGCGGCGGCCACCTGAAGCTCTGGTTCTACATGACCGACGTGGTCGAGCGTGAGTGCGGCGATGTCGAGAAGGCCTGGGGGCCGAAGGCCGAAGTGTATCGCTGCGAAAACTGCAAGACGCTCTACCTGCCGACCCCGGGGGAGACAAAAACAAACGTCGCGGGAGAGGGGATGATCTCGGTGTTCGGGTTGACGCTGCCGCCGAAAGAGAAGTAATCAGAGCTCTTAGCCTTTAGCTCTTGGCTCTTAGCTTGAACCAGTTCTGCGCTGGTTTTTCGAGTGGGTTCTCCTCAAGAGTCTGAACGGTGAACTGTGGTCCGTGGGGGCTAAGAGCTAAGAGCTAACAGCTAAGAGCCAAGAGCTTCTTTTCCTGTGAACACTTCCGATCTCATCTACGACTGGAACAAGAACCATCCGCCGGGGTTGAAGCCGCCGGGGCCAGTGCTGCTTAACGACGAGAGCCTGCGTGACGGGCTGCAGTCGCCCTCGGTTCGCGATCCGTCGATTGCCGAGAAGATCGAGATCCTGCACCTCATGGAGGCTTTGGGGATCGACTCGCTCGATCTCGGACTGCCGGGCGCGGGACTGCGCGCGGTCGAGGCTGTAACGGGGCTAGCGCGAGAAATTGTCGCCCACAAAATGAAGATTCGCGCTAATTGCGCAGCGCGAACGCACGAGAATGACATCCGTCCGATCGCAGAAATAGTCCAGGAGACGGGACTGCCCATCGAGGCAGCCACGTTCATTGGATCCAGCCCGATCCGCAGATTTACCGAAGGATGGACCGACGACTTTCTCCTGCACACGACGGAGAAGGCTGTGAAGTATGCGGTTTCGCTCGGTCTCGATGTGATGTATGTTACCGAGGACACGAGCCGATGTGATCCCGAGACGGTAAAGCGGCTGTATGCGACCGCAATCAACTGCGGCGCGCGCGCGATCTGCATTTGCGACACGGCGGGGCACGCAACGCCGATGGGTGCGCTGGCGCTGGTGCGGTTTGTGATTGCCGAAGTCGTGAAGCCGTCGGGCGAGAAGATTCGCGTGGACTGGCACGGTCACAGCGATCGCGGCCTCTCGATTGCGAACTCAATGGCGGCGGTCATCGCGGGCGCAAACTGCGTGCACGGGTGCGCCATCGGACTGGGCGAGCGCGTGGGCAATACGCAGATTGATCAGATGCTGGTCAATCTGAAGCTGATGGGCATCGCGCCCTGGGATCAACAGGATCTGACCAAGTTGAAAGCGTACTGCCAGGCTGTGTCGCGGGCGACCGGCGTACCGATCCCGAAGAACTATCCGGTGGTGGGCGACGACGCCTTCCGCACTGCGACCGGCGTGCACGCGTCCGCGATCATCAAGGCATACCACAAGGACGACGTGATCCTGGCCAACACGGTGTACTCGGGTGTCCCCTCGCATATATTCGGACTGGAGCAGATCATCGACGTCGGGCCGATGAGCGGCAAATCAAATGTGCTGTTCTGGCTGGAGCGGCACGGCATTCGTGTGACCGACGGAGTAGTAGACCGCATCTATTCCCGCGCCAAGCAGAGCGACCACACGCTGAGCGAAGCGGAAATAATGGAGTGCGTCCGTCCCGCGCCAGGGAAAGAGAAGAAGGCCTGACCCCATGCCGGACCATCTGCGACATGCCATTCTCGGGGCGGGAGGCGTTGGAGGCTTGATCGGCGCCTGCATCGCGCATTCCGGCGCTCCGATTACGCTGGTGGTCAGGCGCGAATCCTTAGCTGCATATCCGCGGCAAATACGCTTGGAAAGCCCGTTTGGCAACTTCAGCGCGGATGTTTCCACCGCCGCCGAGGTGCCACCGGTTGACGTGCTCTGGATCACGGTGAAGGCGACTCAGTTGGAGCCGGCGTTAGCCGCACTCACGAATCCCAATTCCGTGAAAGCGATAGTTCCGCTTCTCAACGGGATTGACCATCTCGCGTTGCTGCGATCCAAATATGCTGCGGAGCACGTGATTGCGGCTACGATTGCGGTCGAATCGGAGCGGATCGCGCCAGGACACATCGTCCATCGCTCTCCGTTTGCGCGTCTGAATGTGTCGTCCGCCGGACGCACGCTGCTCGAAGGCACTCTCGACGATCTTCAGAAGATTGGTTTCGAATGCCGGTTCATCGACCACGAGCCTACGCTGATGTGGAGCAAGCTCGTCTTTCTGGCTGCGTTCGCGCTTACGACCACCGCCGCCGACAAGACCACGGGCAAAATTCTCGCCGATCCCACCTGGAGGCAGCTAGGATTGTCCTGCATCCGCGAAGCGAGTGCGGTCGCCGTCGCTGAGGGCGCGAAACTCGATGCCGACGCCGTGATCGCGTCGGTCGTGAAAATGCCCGGGAACATGCGCAGCTCGATGCAGAAAGACGTGGAGCAAAACAGAACTCCGGAACTCGATGCCATCGCCGGCCCGATTCTCCGCGGCGCCCAACGGCACGGGATCGAGGTTCCGACGACGAAGAAGCTGGTCGCAGAGGTCGAGCGGAGGGCAGGATTGGTGAGTAGTTTGCTCGCGTAGACATCTGCATACCTCCAGAGAATGTCATCCTGAGCGGAGCGGCGTCTTCGCGAACGCGAAGACGTCGCGCAGTCGAAGGATCCCTATCAGTGGTGCGCTTGCTGACGGCCCACGAAGGAATTTGACCGGTTCTGATCGTGCGAGATAACGCTGTACTGGTGGAGAGAGCGCCCCGCCACGTCGCGGGTAGTGCCTGCTGCAAGGGATCCTTCGACTCCGCATATGGTTCGCTTTGCGAACCATATGCTCCGCTCAGGATGACAGCGCTCGAGGTTTCGACATCGGCTGGAATCTAGCCTATCTTCCGTAAACCCCCCGTACCCGTCCTAGCCAATCCTCATCCCTCCCAAAGCGTTGTAAACTTACGCTAACCTCCCATGAGCCCGACTCCTCCCCGCCCGGACTTGCCGGACCTTGTGCCTACGGCGCAGCAGGAAGTCGCGCGCCTGGCCGCGTCGCCGGAGGTGCGCTCGGCATTCAACTGGTTTCGCATGCAGGAGCCGCAACTGGCGCACTGGCAGATGGAGATGGCGCGGATTCCGGCGCCTCCGTTTGGCGAATCGGCGCGCGCCGCGTGGCTGGCCGAGCGCTTTCGCGAGGTTGGTCTTGACGATGTCCGCATCGATGACGTGGGCAACGTGTTCGGCACGCATCCCGGATTTGGACGACGGTACGTGGCGCTCAGCGCACACATTGACACGGTTTTTCCCGCGAACACGCCGTTGAATATTCGCCAGCAGGGAAGCCGCATCTACGGGCCAGGAGTTTCCGACAACGGCGCAGGCGTCGTGGCGATGCTGGGGATTGCTGCGCTGCTGCGTGCCGTGCGTCTGCGACATGCGCTGCCGTTTGTGTTCATCGGCAATGTGGGTGAAGAGGGCGAGGGCGACCTCCGCGGCATGCGGCACATTTTTTCCACGCCGCGGTGGAAGGATTCGATTGCCTACAGCGTAGTGCTCGACGGCGCGGGTGCGGACACGATCGTGGCCGAGGCTCTGGGCAGCCGGCGCTTTGAAGTGATTGTGCGTGGTCCGGGCGGCCATTCGTGGAGTGATTTTGGCGCACCCAATCCCATTGTGATTCTCGCCAAGGCCATTGAGACTTTTACCGCGACACCGGTGCCGGCCACGCCAAAAACAACCTTCAACATCGGTGTGATTCGGGGCGGGACCTCGGTGAATTCCATTCCGGAGTCGGCTAGCATGAAGGTGGACATCCGTTCGACATCGATGACGGAGATGGAGCGACTGGAGCAGGCAATGCGGCTGGCCCTCAACCGGGCGGTTGAAGACGAGACCATGGCGGCGGAGATGCGGTCTTCGGCCCAGAAGCGCCCGGCGGGCGTGAGTTGCGAAGTTGTCGTGATCGGGAACCGTCCGGCAGGAGAACTGTCGGCGGGCGCGAGAGTTTTACAAGTGGTACGTTCGGCGGATTCGCAACTGGGCAATGTCGCCCAGGTGCAGCGTGCATCGACCGACGCAAATATTCCCCTGTCGCTGGGGCTGGAAGCGATCGCCATCGGTGGTGGCGGGTCGGGTGGAGGGGCGCACACTTTGCAGGAGTGGTTCGATTCCAACGGGCGCGAACTGGGGCTGAAGCGAATACTGTTGACTATGCTGGCGCTGGCGGGGGTGGGAGAATGAAGCTAAGCTCAGAGAAGGTGTTCATGATGTTGACGCGGCAGGATCGAGGCTGGCGATTGGGGATTCTGTTGGGCTCGCTCACGTTGCTCTGTTTGCCATGCGTGGCGCAGAGTCCCGCGCCAGCAGGCGCGGCCCCGGAAGCCGCCAAGCCGAAGGCTGACATTATCTTCATGCACGCGAACGTCTACACGGGCGTGCCGGCCAATACTCCATTCAGTTCGGTGCTGCGCGAAGAAGCGATTGCGGTGCGCGGAGACCGTATCCAGGCGGTCGGCAAGACTCTCGACATTGGCAAGCTAAAAGGGCCGCAGACGCAGGTCGTCGACCTCGGCGGACACTTTGTCATGCCCGGATTCAACGATGCTCACCTCCATCTCGACGATGCTGGGACGATGAAGCTCAGTGTGGATATGACCGGCGTGAAGTCTCTGGATGAACTGCGGGCGCGCGTGCTGAAAAAGGTCGAAGAGGCGAAGGCCGGCGACTGGATTCTGGGTTCCGGTTGGGACGAAACGCTATGGCCGGTAAAGGTGACGCCCACGCGCTGGGATCTGGATGAGGTTTCGGGCGGACATCCGGTGTTTCTGGTGCGAATCGACGGCCACATCGCCGTGGCCAATACTCGGGCCTTGCAGTTAGGAAGCGTCACACTGGCCAGCCGCGATCCGCAGGGCGGACACATTGACCGCAACGAAAATGGCGAGCCCACAGGAGTTCTGCGCGAGACAGCGCAGGCGACCGTGCTGGGAGTGATTCCCAAGCCCACTCACCAGTTACGCCGGCAAGGCCTTGAGTTGGCTCTCGCGGATCTGGCTGAGCACGGCGTCACCTCGGCTCAAGACTATTCCCCCAACTGGGAAAATTTCCAGATTTACGAAGAGCTGGAAAAAGAAGGCAAACTCACGGCGCGCATCACCGAGTGGCTCCCGTTCGACGATCCGATCGAGGAGTTGAGCCGGAAACGCGAAGCGCATCCGCAGTCGGACTTAATGCTCCACACCGGCCTGCTGAAGGGATTCATGGATGGCTCCCTGGGATCGCACACCGCGGCCCTGCTGGAGCCCTATGCGGATGATGCCAAGAACTCCGGCCTGCCCAGATATGAGGCTGCCACGTTGAATGCGATGACCAAGGAGCGCGTGCTGGCGGGCTTCCAGATTGGCTTTCATGCGATTGGCGACAAAGGTGTGCAAATGGCGCTCGATGCCTTTACCGAGGCCGAGAAGGCAGCGCGCGAAGCGCACGTGCGCGCGCCCAACGGCGGCGACGATTTCCGTCTGCGCATCGAGCATGCGCAGGTCACGACACCGGCACAGATCGCACGCTTCAAAGAGCTGAAGGTCATCGCTTCGATGCAGCCCAGTCACTTGCTCAATGACATACGCTGGGCGCAGGACCGGCTGGGTCCGCATCGAGCGGCAACTTCTTACGCCTGGCTGGCATTTCTGAACAAGGGCGTCACCTTGGCGTTCGGCACAGACTATCCCGTCGAATCCGTTTCGCCGTTCCGCGGACTTTACGCCGCTATCACGCGCAAAAGCGAGAACGGCAAGCTGGAATATTTCCCCGACCAACGGCTCACCGTGGACCAGGCGATTTCGGCTTACACCATGGGCTCGGCATTCGCGGAGTTTGAGGAGAAAGAAAAAGGTAGATTGGTGCCGGGAATGCTGGCGGACTTTGTCGTACTCGACCGCGACGTCACCGCGGCCTCCCCGGAAAAGCTGCTGGCGACCAAGGTCCTCCGGACGATCGTTGGAGGCAAGACAGTGTACGAGGCGAAGTAACGACCTCACCGGGGCAGAAGATCAGGCAGGCGGACAAACAGGGTTCGCCGTGAGCGCAGCCGAAGCTAGTGTCCGCCCAGCACGTTGCGTCCACCTCGACTAGTGCTTTCCAACTATTTCATGGGCAAGGGGATACCGGATTCCGTCAAATCCGGCTGCCATCAAACGATTTTGCCGGTTTGTGCGTCTAATAGACAAAGCCTCTCGATGGCATAGACCATCGCCCGGCACGAGCGGCTCCGGCCGCATCGCGTAAATGGGTATACTAAAAGGGGTTTGTTCAGTTTCGGAGGGAAGTAGACATATGGATTCGGGCGCAATGTGGATGCGCATGAAGGCCCATCGTTGGGTCTACACGCTGAGTATTCTGGCAACGCTTTCGGTCGGCATTCTGATCGGGACGGTCATTTCCTACGGAGTCAAGGGAAA
>JADGNQ010000349.1 GCA_017883385.1 Candidatus Sulfotelmatobacter sp. | reverse complement strand
ACCCGCGAGATGCCGCGAACGATGCGGCGCATGGGGAGTTCACCTTTGGCATCGGCAAAGAAGATTTCGCCAGTTCGGGTGCCGCGGTAGTACCACCGTTTCAGCAGGGCAAGACTCTCCATGGTTTCCAGCGTCGTCTTTGCGTTCGCAGGCGGGAATGAGCGGAGGACCTCCTGCACTCGCGCTTCCATGGATTGTGACTTCGCGTGCTCAGCGGCTTCAATAAAGAACGGTACTGGGCCGGAGATGCGGCCGGACTCTACACGGAGGAACACGACCGAACCGGGTTTGTGGCTCGGCTGGATCATGAGCGCAGACAGCCGGTCGAGCCGTTGCACGATCTCGGGAAGTTGGCTCAGGAGGGGCTTGAGCTTTTCCACGCGCGTGTGAATCGCCGCCGCGTCTTCAAACGCTAGCCTGGCCGACGCGGCCTCGCGCTCGGCAGAGAATTCGCGGAGCAGCGAGTCCCCACCAGAATCAAAATAGGCCTGCACGCGGTTCACCTCGATGGTGTATTCGTCATCCGTGCAGCCTTTGAAACACGGGGCCAGGCACATTTTCATCTCGGAATAGATGCAGCCGGGGAATTTGGGGTCAGGATGCAGGTCGTCGACGCAGCGCCGCATCTTGAAAAAATCGAGCGAATCATTCATGAACTTCTCGGCGGCTACGCGCGAAACGAACGGGCCGTAGTAGAGTGAGCGTCCGTTGAGCTTGCCGAGTCGAGTCGTGATGGACGCTCGCGGATATTCGTTCTCAAGGTGCAGCTTCACCAGGGGAGCGAAACGGAAACGAAGCCGCTGCGCGTAGGTTTTCGGAAACGCGGTGCGCAACACGCTATAGAGCAGGAACCCGGATTCGAAGTCGGATCCAGTGGGCGCGTACTCGATTCCGCGAACGCGATCGCGCAGGTTGAGCTTCTTCGTGCGCTCCTCTACGGGGCCGAGCAGTCGCTGCAGGCGGCGGCGGAGATTCGCGGTCTTGCTGACGTAGGGCTCGGCCTGGGCGTCCTCGGCACGCAGCAGGAAGACGGCAGGGGCCGCAGGAACGGCGGCAAAGATCTCCGCGTCTCGCTCAGGCGTGAATTCCAAGCGCTCGGTCAGCACGAAGTCATTGTAAGCAAGTCTTGACCACAGAGGCACAGAGGACACAGAGGACTTCGCTCGCCATCGGATTTGCGCGGATTCACCTGGCCAATAAGCAGAACCTCGCCCAGGTCGACCAGCAAGTATTCTCGCTGCCCTCTAGTAACACCTTACCGGAAGCTGGCGCTGCGAAACTTCTGGCGGAAGTCGGTGCCGTCGAGCGTGATGATGCGGCACATTTCGTGCAGGCGCGAGCGCATGCGCTCGCCGATACGATCGCCCAGGGTTTCACCACGCGTCGCTGCCCGTGCGGGCGAGATGGAGCCAGAAGCGCCCGCGGCGGGCTGATCATCAAAGTTCGTGGTGATGATGGTAGTGCGATTGTCGTTATAGCGCGTGTTCAGGATGAGGCTGACGGTATCCCACACCCACTCCGTGGGCTTGACCGCGCCCAACTCGTCGAGCACCAGAACGTCCGTCTCGAACACGGGGCGAAGCACATCCAGTTCCGTGGTCTGAACGGTAGCGTTGTAGGAATTCTGAATCTCCTTTAACAGTTCGCGATAGTCGTAAAACAGGCACGCGATGCCGCGGCTGAGGATCAATTCCTTCATGATCCCGACGGCCAGGTGGGTCTTGCCGGTACCGATCTTGCCAATGATCAGAAGCCCTTTGTCGCCGCGCGGATCACACTTCTTTGCGAAACTGGACGCAACAAAGTGGGCGTCCTCCAGCGAAGGGTGGGCGCCAGGGAAGTCGGTGTCATAGTTGGTCAGTTCGCAATGCTCATACCGCCGCGGGATGCGGGCTGCGGCCAGCAGCGTGTGCGCCCGAGCGCGCAACTGGCAGTCGCAGCGCGTCACGCGGCGGTCGTTCTTCGCGCCGAGCCGGGCATTGGGGCCAGCCGGAACGGCCTTCCAGCCGGTGCCTTCACAGAGTGGGCAAACTTCCGCGGGAGCCTTGATCACCTGGGACACTTCCACCTCTAAAAGAGTTCTTCTTCGACTTTGCACCCGAGAGCAGGTTTCGCGCAAGCCGGAAAACCTGTCCTCCTGTGTACATCCTGTGAACCAAGTGCGCAGCTTGTGGAGAGCGTAGGAAAACCTGCCCGGGCGGGACGAAAGGCCGCTCGGGCAGCCCCAATTCGGGCCATCGAGGTGCGAAACAGGCTTCCGGCGCGGATTTTCACAGTTGACATTCGCCGCAGAGGGAGGAGAATACGAAACGGTCAGGTTTCCCAACTCAGCCAAAGCCATTTTCTTCCCGGTACAGGCTGGGCACGAACGAGACCTGCGAGGAGAGACTATGAACAAAGCCGATCTGGTTGACAAGATCGCAGGCGCATGTGAAATCAGCAAAGCGCAGGCCACGACTGCCATTGATACCGCCGTGGATAGCATTACGGGCGCCCTCCGCAAAGGAGATCGGGTAGCGTTGATAGGCTTCGGCACGTTCTCCGTGTCGCAGCGAAAGGCACGGAACGGTCGCAACCCACAAACCGGCGCCACTATCAAAATCGCCGCTCGCAAAGTCGCGAAGTTCAGCCCTGGGGCCGAGTTGAAGAAGGCAGTCAACAAGAAATAGTCCGGCAGCAAGAATTCAAGATCGCAGAAAAACGGCAGGGGGTCGGCCCTGCCGTTTTTTGCTGCGAACAGGAATTCGTTCCCGCATCGACAGGAGTTTCGCAAAGATGATCCGTTCAATCCCCGCGAGAGTATTGATGATGTTGACGCTGCTGGCGGCCCTGGCCGCGCAGGAAGCCAGCAGTGTTCCATTCGGCGCGTGGCATCGCGTGTCCGACGTCCCCATCATTGCTCCGCGCGGCAGCGGGTGGGAATCCGCGGGAACGTTCAATCCCGCAGTCGTAATCCGCGGGGACAAAATTGTGATGCTCTACCGGGCACAGGACAAACAAGGAACATCGCGCCTGGGATACGCCGAGAGCGCAGACGGAGTTCATTTCACGCGTCGGGATGAGCCGGTTCTTAGCCCGTCCGAAGATTACGAGAAGGATGGTGGGGTCGAGGACCCGCGCCTGGTTCAGTTCGGAGACACTTACTATCTGACCTACACGGGCTACAACAAGAAGGATGCACAGCTTTGTCTCGCGACTTCAAAAGACCTGATTCATTGGGATCGCAAGGGCGTAATCGTTCCAGCCTACAAAGGAAACTGGAATGTGAAGTGGACGAAATCGGGCGCCATCGTTCCGGAGAAGATCGAAGGAAAATACTGGATGTACTTTCTTGGCACCACGGCCGACAACAAAGATCAGGGAGGCCTGGCGTACTCCATCGACCTGCTTCACTGGACCGAGGCCACTCAGGTCCCGGTCTTGCCCGTGAGGCCGGGGCGCTTTGATTCGCGGGTTGCCGAACCGGGCCCGGCGCCAATCGTCACACCGAGAGGAATCATCCTGATCTACAACGGCGCTGACGACAAACTGGTGTATCGGACCGGAATTGCGATCTTCGACCGCCACGATCCGCGGAGGCTGCTGTGGCGGAGTGATGAGCCGGTGTTCTCTCCCGAGAAAGAGTGGGAGAAGGTCGGGCAAGTGCCCAATGTGGTTTT
>JADGNQ010000348.1 GCA_017883385.1 Candidatus Sulfotelmatobacter sp. | reverse complement strand
GGTGGCAGCTTCCGTGGGTGCAGGAATTCTAACGACCACAATAAAGGACTACATTGACCGGGCTCGCCCTGAGGTCGTTACACAGCTCGTCGAGGTTTCGGGCTTGTCCTATCCCAGCGGCCACTCACTGGCGGCCGCATCCCTCTATTTGACGGTGGCAATTCTCGTGTGCCGGCATCTTCAAAAGGCCGGGCATCAAATCGCGATTCTGGCGATGACGGTTGGGATCATACTGCTGGTGGGAGTGACTCGCATCTACCTCGGAGTGCATTACCCAAGCGACGTCGCCAGTGGCATATCGCTTGGGGCGGCCTGGGCGCTTTTGCTGGCCGGCTGCTTTTCGTTTTTCTCTGATCCCCGGGGCGCCCGCCCCGGGCAATAGTTCTCTGGATCGTGCGCTGCCAGCTCCATCGTGACTCGTGAACATTAGGGCAGCATTCGATGGAGAGCAGGCGCATCTGCGAAGGCTTCACAACTCTCTATCTTCATCGCGCCCCCGGCGGCTCTTGTGCGGTTGGAATTCCGACCAGGTGGCGATAGAACGCAACGGCCCGGTTGACCGAGGAAGAGTCATTTCCCGCGATCAGACCGTTGGCATTTCTTCCCGTGCGCACGATGCTGTAGTAGCGCCAGACGCTATCCGACTCGCGATCCAGGAAGTACACCGACTGGAGGTCACCCGGGTGGAGGATAGGGATAAGGAAATAGCGCATCGTGCTGACGTTCTCCACATCGAAGACGAGCCGCGTGGCCGAAGCCTCTACAATGTGCATTCGGTAGATGGCCTTGCCAGAAAGGTTGTCGACCTGTTCGAAGTAGAGCGCGTTGCCTTCCTTCATCTCATCGGACGTAAAGTCTCCGCGGCGTCGACCGGACTGCAAACCGGTCAGAGCGTAGGCGTCCACAATTAGCGTTCGCCACTGCTTGTGAGTGGTCGACCAGTAGCGCACGCCCGCGAGTTCTGAAATTGCTCCAATTTGGCGAAACAAGCCGCTAGCTTCCGAGGTATGAGGAAATCGCGCGGCTATGGTCACCAACGTAGTAAAGCCCACTTCAGCCCAACCAGTGCAAGCGGGCGGTTTCCAGTCCGGGCCGAGGTCAGACTTGCTCCATGATTTCACTGTGGCCAAATCATTCAGACCGGGATAGACCGGAAAGAACGGCATGAGCTCATCTCCGCATGGCGGCTGCGGTCCCAGCTGAGACTCAACATCAATGAGCCGTCCCACCTGCAGCGCAGGGGGAGAAAGCTGGAGACGATTTGCCTCTTGGGCTGAATTTATCGCGGGCAATACCAAGAGGAGCGCCGAGAGAGTTAGCGTATTCCGGAACCGGGACAGTTTGTTCTTTACTGGCATTGCCTGCTCGACTCCGACTCCTGAGGATCGCGAATTGCCGTAAATCGTCGAAAACTCACAGACCCACAAATCTTCCAAAGGGCTATGCATGAGTGAGAGAAATCAAGGACAGAGATCCCGGACACGTCTGGGTGTCTGGATGAAAGCCAAGACCATTGTTTCGTTTCGATCTCACACCTGTCTGATCAAAACGGAACATACGATGCGCGAGCCACGTTGACGCTCTCGATGGAAATTTTGAACCTGACACACGGGACGTTCTGTCTCGGCTCAGGGCGGCGCGGCAGCACGCATCGCTCGTCGCGGAATCACCGGCAACTTCCCGACAAGATACGAACCCTGTGAAGTCGCTTGGCGGTCTGCATTTAGATCCGGCAGAGATGGTCAATTGTGCTCAGACCCCACAGTGCCGCGAGACTAGAAAAGAGATATTCCTCAAACATGCAGTCCATGCTTCACGGAGGGTCGAGGTGGAATATGAAAACCAGCACGAAGGACAAGCTAAAAGGCAGCCTCCACGAAATGAAGGGAGCGATCAAGGAGGAGGTCGGAAAGATCACGAATGACCGCGATCTGAAAGCCGAAGGAAAAGCCGAAAAGAAGGTAGGTAAAGTTCAACAGAAGATAGGCCATGCTAAAGAAGCCGTCGCAGATTTGAAAGGCAAGCTAACAGAGTTGAAGACTGGATAGGCCATTCAGTACCGGATCCCGCAAAGTGGAAGGGGGCCATCGAAAACTAGACGAATCGACCGTCGAATTTCGAGAGGAGAGAAATAATGCCACAAACAGTGTGGGACCAAACCGGCGAGCACATCGCCGGATCTGCGCGCAAGGCTTCTCGCGTGACATCTGTGGTTGCCGATGCAATTGAAGATGGCGTAGAAGCGGCGAGGCGTGTTGTGAAACAGGGCGGCGATGCTGCCGAAGAGTTCTTTGATGATGCAACCAAGCGCCTGCAGCGATACCCGGTTGAAACTGTCATAACGTCATTAGCGGTAGGAATGACCGTCGGAATTATGATCGGCTGGATGATGAAACGAAGGTAAGTCTTACCTCTGTGCACGCCACATGGTCTGGGCCGCGTAGCGCAGTCTTGTGTGCGGATCTTCGTACGAGCTTCCGCTGGTCGCAAGCAACCTGCCCGCGCGGTGTTCCCCGTCCGGACTGCCCAGAAGAACGTTACAAACGGACTTATAAATGCCTGAGTAAAGGAGATAGTAATTATGACTGAATACGTTGGAGCGATTGAAAAACAAACTTTGGAAAACACATATTTTCGGCGGGTGTTATTCACGGCGCAGCACGAACAGCTTGTCGTGATGTGCTTGCGGCCCGGGGAAGACATCGGAGATGAAGTTCATCCGAAGGTCGATCAGTTCTTCCG
Organism: Candidatus Sulfotelmatobacter sp.; assembly: GCA_017883385.1. Lineage (GTDB taxonomy): Bacteria > Acidobacteriota > Terriglobia > Terriglobales > Acidobacteriaceae > Sulfotelmatobacter. Next base: position 918 of record JADGNQ010000348.1, on the reverse strand, counting down.
CATCGAGCAGGGGGAGGCGAAGTTCGTCTTTAACGAGAAGGAAACGCACCTCGTGCACGAGGGAGATGCGGTCGTGGTTCCGGCAGGGACTTACCACAACGTGGTGAATACTTCGAAGGCAGCTCTATTGAAGCTCTATACGATCTATTCTCCGCCAAACCATCCCAATGGGACGGTGCACAAGACTAAAGCCGAGGCAGTCGCTGCAGAATTGGTGGACCACCGCTAAAACGCCGGGCCCTCTCTGTCCAGCGGAGATACCCATTTTGTTTCTGGAGGGCGAGGCGTCTTCCGAATCGCCCCATAGGACCTTGGTGCGTGCCTTTGTTCGTTGACTTGGTTTTGAGCCTGCGCGGACGTCATTCGCCAAACCTGCGGTAAAACCAGGTCTTGATCAACTGGGTCAGCACGACATAACAAACCAATATCACTGCCAGCAGCATCCAGTACCGGGGTGGAAGGGGGACAAACCCGAGAGCACCGGCCAGGGGCGAAACGGTCAGCCCGGCGCCCGCCGCAACGATAATTATCGAAGTGAGGATGAGTGGCCAACTGGCCCAGCTCTGGAGAAACGGGATCTTGTTTGTGCGGATGACGTGAATGATCAGCGTCTGGGTGAAGAGCGACTCGACGAACCAGCCGGTGTGGAACAGAGCCGGGTTGCGCCAGCAATTGAACAGGTACAGCATCATGAAGAATGTCAGGTAGTCGAAGATGGAGCTGATCGGCCCAATAAACAGAATAAAACGCAGAATCCCGCCAATCTCCCACCTGCGGGGCTTGGTCAGCCAATCGGCATCCACCTCGTCGGTGGGGATGGTGGTCTGCGAGAAGTCGTAGAGGAGGTTGTTGGTCAGCACCTGAATCGGCAGCATAGGGAGGAAGGGCAGGAACGCGCTGGCCCCCACGACACTGAAC
>JADGNQ010000347.1 GCA_017883385.1 Candidatus Sulfotelmatobacter sp. | reverse complement strand
CGAAGGCATCAGGTAACGCTTGCTGCCCTTGCCTTTGATCACGATGGCCGGCTGGCGCTTCTCGTCGGGCGAGTCCGCCACCACGTGACGCGACAAGCCAGTGACTTCGTCGACTTCTTCGTGCAGCGTGACACCTTCTTGTAGGTCCTTGAACTGAACGGCGCCGCCGATTTCGGTCAGGATGGCGAACGTGTATGGATCCCACTCGACCAAAACCTGGCCTAGTTTGACCGCATCGCCTTCATTGACCTTCAACTTGGCGCCGTACACCACCGCATAACGCTCGCGCTCGCGCGCCTTTTCGTCGAGCACGGCGATGGAGCCCTGACGGTTCATGACCACCAGGTCGCCGGTCTTGGACTTCACGGTCTGCAGTCCGACGAAGCGGACCGTTCCGTTGCTCTTGGAATCGAGGCGCGACTGTTCCGAAACTCGGGACGCTGTACCGCCGATGTGGAAGGTCCGCATAGTGAGCTGCGTTCCAGGTTCGCCGATGGACTGGGCGGCAATCACGCCCGTGGCCTCGCCGAGTTCGACCAGGCGGCCCGAGGCAAGGTTGCGTCCGTAGCACATGACGCAGACGCCGCGTCTCGATTCGCAGGTCAGCACGGAGCGGATTTTCACCCGCTCGATCCCGGCAGCCTGAATGGCCCCTGCCAGGTCCTCGGTGATTTCGTTGTTGATGTCCACCATCGCGTTGCCGTCGTAGTCCTTGATCTTCTCCAGCGAGACACGGCCGATGATCCGGTCGCGCAGCGGTTCGATGATCTCGCCCGCTTCCACGATGCCGGAGACGAAGATGCCGTCCACGGTGCCGCAGTCGTACTCGCTGATGATGACGTCCTGCGCGACGTCCACCAGACGGCGGGTCAGATAACCCGAGTCGGCGGTCTTCAGCGCTGTATCGGCCAATCCCTTGCGGGCGCCGTGGGTCGAGATGAAGTACTCCAGCACGGTCAACCCCTCGCGGAAGTTCGCCGTAATCGGAGTTTCGATGATCTCGCCCGTCGGCTTCGCCATCAGTCCGCGCATTCCGGAAAGCTGGCGGATCTGCTGTTTCGATCCGCGGGCGCCGGAGTCGGCCATGACGTAAATCGGGTTGAGAGCGCCTTCCTTGTCGGCTTTCTGCATCTGGCCGAACATCTCGTCCGCAACCTTCTCGGTGATGGCCGACCAGATTTCAATAACCTTGTTGTAGCGTTCGCCGTTGGTGATGGCGCCGTCCAGATACTGCTGCTGCACGCTGATGACCTGTTTATCGGCGTCGCGGACAAGAGTCTTCTTGTTGTCCGGGATGACCATGTCGTCGATGCCGATGGAGAGACCGGCGCGCGTGGCGAAATGGAAGCCGAGCGACTTGATCTCATCGAGCATTTTGACCGTGGTTTCCAGGCCAAACGTCAGGTAGCAGTAGTTCACCAGCTGGCCAATGCCCTTTTTCTTGAGCAGGCCGTTGATGTACGGCATGCCCTCGGGCAGATGATCGTTCAGGATGGCGCGGCCGACGGTCGTGTTCAGGAACTCACGCTCGTGGTGGACCGCGTCGGTGTACATCAGGTCCTGATCGTCATAGGCCTGGGTAAGGTCCACGACCGGGCCGGTATGGCGCAGGCGGATCGGGGAAAGCGTTTCCACTTCACCCACCTCGAGCGCGATCACGACTTCATCAATATTGGCGAACGCGCGGCCTTCGCCCTTGGCGCCCGGCTTCGCTTTGGTTAGGTAGTAGAGGCCGAGCACCATGTCCTGTGTGGGCACGGTGATGGGCTGTCCCGAAGCGGGCGACAGGATGTTGTGCGACGACAGCATCAGAACGCTGGCCTCCACCTGAGCTTCCGGGGAAAGCGGAATGTGCACCGCCATCTGGTCGCCGTCGAAGTCGGCGTTGAACGCCGTGCAGACCAACGGGTGAATCTTGATCGCCTTGCCTTCCACCAGCACCGGCTCGAAAGCCTGAATACCCAAGCGGTGAAGGGTAGGAGCACGGTTCAGCATGACGGGATGGTCTTTGATGACCTCTTCCAGGATGTCCCAAACAATTGCATCCTGTTGCTCGACCATTTCCTTCGCTTGCTTGATGGTGGTGCAGTGGCCGGTCTGTTCGAGCCGGTGATAGATGAAGGGCTTGAACAGTTCGAGCGCCATCTTCTTGGGCAGGCCGCACTGGTGCAGCTTCAATTCGGGACCGACCACGATGACCGAGCGGCCGGAGTAGTCCACGCGCTTGCCGAGCAGATTCTGGCGGAAGCGTCCCTGCTTGCCTTTGAGCGTGTCGGAGAGCGACTTCAGCGGACGATTATTGGCGCCACGCAGAATGCGGCCGCGGCGTCCGTTATCGAACAGGGCGTCGACCGCTTCCTGCAGCATGCGCTTCTCGTTGCGCACAATGACTTCAGGGGCGTGCAGGTCCATCAGCTTCTTCAACCGGTTGTTGCGGTTGATGACGCGCCGGTACAGGTCGTTCAAATCGGAGGTGGCAAAGCGGCCGCCATCGAGTGGAACGAGGGGACGCAGCTCCGGAGGGATGACCGGGATTACGTCGAGGATCATCCACTGCGGCTTGTTGCCGCTCTTGCGGAAGGCCTCGACCACTTTCAGGCGCTTGGCATACTTCAGGCGCTTCTGGAGCGAGGTCTCGTTCTTCATCTTCTCGCGCAGTTCGGTGGAGAGCGTTTCCACTTCCACGCGCTTGAGAAGTTCCTTGATGGCTTCGGCGCCCATCATGGCCTTGAAGCCGGTCGGACGATATTGCTGATCAAGTTCGCGGTACTTGGCTTCGTCCTTGATGACCTCGTGGTCCTTGATCGGGGCATCGCCGGTCTCAACCGTGACGTAGGCTTCGAAATACAGAATCGCCTCGAGATCGCGGAGAGAAATATCGAGGAGATGGCCAATCCGGCTCGGCAGACCTTTGAAGAACCACACGTGCGAGCAGGGCGAGGCCAGCTCGATGTGGCCCAGGCGCTCGCGCCGGACTTTCGAGAGTGTGACCTCCACGCCGCACTTGTCGCAGATCACGCCGCGATGTTTCATGCGCTTGTACTTGCCGCAGAGACACTCCCAGTCGGTGACCGGACCGAAGATGCGCGCGCAGAACAGGCCATCGCGCTCCGGCTTGAAGGTGCGATAGTTGATAGTTTCCGGCTTGGTCACTTCCCCATGCGACCAGCTCCGGATTTTCTCGGGGGACGCCAGGCTGATGCGGATGGCATCAAAGTCGGCAACGGGGTTCGCCATATCGAACGGGCTCGAACGAAACATGTTCCTCCGCTTTCCTGTGGATCTCACGCCTCCACCAGCGGCCCTCAACTAGTTCTCAGTTCCCGGTTCTCAGTGAAAACCGGTTTGAGCTTTGCCTTCCCGCGGCGCTGAGAGCAGGTACCGCGGTGGCCCATTACTTTGAATCTCGCGTCACCAGCCCCGGTGCAGTTCCCCAGTTGTTTACTGAGAACTGAGCACCGGGAACTGAGAACTAATCCGCTGCTGCGGCCACCGGTTTTCTCTCGGCAGCCTTGATCAACTCGACATCCAGGCAGAGCGACTGCAATTCGCGTATCAGGACGTTGAACGACTCGGGCACGCCCGGTTCCATTGCAGCCTCGCCCTTGACGATGGCCTCGTAGATCTTGGTGCGGCCATACACGTCGTCCGATTTCGCAGTCAGCAGTTCCT
>JADGNQ010000006.1 GCA_017883385.1 Candidatus Sulfotelmatobacter sp. | reverse complement strand
AGTACTACTTTTTTCGCTGGATCACAGCCTGGAATTTACGAGGAGCTTGGAACGAATGTAGGCGGGGGATCAGGCCGCAAGTTGTCGTGTCCGTTTCCGTCTGAGTGATTGCTGGCGATCCGCCATGCGTCCGCGTGCTTCTCTACCATGAAGACTCCAGCCGTTGAAACCGGCGACATCACCGGAATCCGGGAACGATCACCTTTCCCCAGGATCGTCGGCAGCGCCATGAAGTTCCGACCATGCGTTACCGCAGCCACACACCCGGATGAACCTTCCGCAACGGCCAGAATCTCTTCGATCTGTCGCGAATAGCGCTCGTAGAACTCGTCGAACGATTCCCCTCCCGGCGCCTTTTCATTCAGTTGCCGATTCAAGCGCTCCAGGGTTGGGATGATGTCATGCACTTTCTGACCGGCGAGAGTACCAAGGTTCCACGGACGCAGGTGGGAGGAGTGCACGACGCGCGCGCCGCTGACTCGCTGCAACGCCTCCGCGGTTTGCCGCGCCCGCAACAGGTCCGACGAGTAGATGACATTGATGCGATGACCGGCCAGTTGGCGCGCCGTCTCTTCGGCTTCCTGCATGCCGTAGTCGTCGAGAGGAATGTCTTTCCAGGCCCGGAGTCGCTCTTCTTTGCCCGGACGGTTCAGGTCAGTCCGCCCGTGGCGGACAAGAATCAGTTTTCCCATGGTGTGTGTATTCCTTTTTCTTTCTGGTGTTTGAAGCAGAAATTCCCCAGAGCGGCCTTGCTTGTAGTTTGGCGCAAGGCACGGCATCAGGTAAATGGCACGAACGAGTGGTATCGCCCTAATCTGCTGATAACATTATAGTTATGGCGATCCGCCTCGCGCACAAAACTTCAATTGAGTTTGCAGAAATTCTTGATGTCGCTAGCGACCTGCTGCGCACCGTCAAGGACGTCGGCGATGCTATGAGGGGCGTCGGTAACGCATGTCATACTCTTGCTGCTGCTGACCGCCTTCATGTAGTCGGGACCGAGAGTCACGGCCGAGCTTGCATCCTGGCCTCCGAAAACAAATAGGAGGCGCGTGTGAGGATAGTTCAAGACCGCTTCCGGAGACTGGATTGTATCGGAAACGAATTGCGCCTGATCGGAGGTAGCATGCGTAGAAAGCGACTGCGAGCAAATCGGAGACGAGTACGCAGGATCGACGTAGCTCTTCGCGTCTTTCGGTTCCAGGCACTGATTCGCGGTCGTGCCACAGGCACCCACAACGGGGACACTAGCGTCCGGCCCGCAGATGCAAGACTTTTCCAGGTCTGAAAATGGCGGTCCACTCGTCGGCTCAACCATGGAAAAAATCGAATCCGTCCCGTAGTGCGCCAGGGTTTCTGCGATCAGCTGTCCGCCTGAGCTATTCCCAGTCGCGCACAACGGCTTGGTGTTATCGGCATTAATGTTGTCGTAGACCCACTGGGCAAGAGTCGCATAGCGGCATGCCAGCCGGCGAATTCCACCAGGCCCGGTCTGCCATCCATCCGGAGCGTCGGCAAATGGACCACCGAACGAAGTTTGCACTGCGGTGAACCCCGCACTCACAACGTTGTTCACTGCGGTATCGCCGTACGTGTAGTCCTCATAGAGGCCCGTTCCGTTGCCGCCCCCGGTGAACATCACGGTTCCCAAGGGAGTACCGGCGGGCAGGTTAACCTTGAGATAGGCGGTGAAATCAGCAACCCCCGGACACGACAGGTCCACTGAATAGCAGCTACCACCCGCCACCTTCTCTCCTTGCTTGCAGGCGATGGACTTTCCCTGCGCCGAGCCAGGCGGATCCGTTGCCGTAAACGTAACCGAAGCCGATGCGGTCTTAGTTCCGTCAGCGTCCGCGATGGCGGTCACGGTGATCGCAGAAGCGGGCATTGCAAGGGGAGCGACGTATACCCCGGATGCGGAGATGGTTCCAACGCTCGCATCGCCGCCCGGCATATCGTTGACCTGCCAAGTCACGGCCTTGTTATTCGCTCCCGAAACCGTCGCGATGAATTGCAGATTAGAGCCCAGGCCCATCGTGAACGAGGTCGGTGCGACCTGGATGGACACGTCCTGGGGAGGCTGATTGGAACTTGCGCCTCCACAGGCTAGTAAGAAACACAACCCGACGACCAGCAATGCCAGTCCGCAAACAGTCTTCATCGTGCCCCTAGCTTACGCCAAACCTTCGTTAACACCGGGGAACGACAAAAGTTGCTTTTTCCGCCTTCCCAGCCTCAAGTTTTGTTCAGATTTGTGGCAAGTCCTACTGAACCTTCTCGCTAAACGTAACTGCAGTGATGTTCGACACTGACGCGGTAATGCCCACAAGCCCGGTCTGCGAGGGCGTGGTGTAGGTCACCGAAGCCTGGCCCGATCCGGTTGTAATCGCGGTCGGAGACGAGAAACTGCCACCCGCCCCGTTATCGCTGAAGCTGACGCTCAAGCCCGCGACCGGGTTTCCGAATTGGTCCACAACTTTTACTGCCAGAGGCCTCGCTAAAGGCGAGCTTGGATGAGCCGTCTGATTGTTGCCTGCAACTATGCTCTGATGAGCGGCGGGCCCCGCCACGCTTTTGACTCCGATGTTCACCGCGATGGTGGAATACGTCGCCTGGAGCGTGATCGAGCGTGCCGCAGTCGGAAGCGTATAGGAGACACTCGCCGTGCCGGTCGCTCCCGTGGTGACGGGGTTGGTGGAGAAGATACCTCCGACGCCTCCATCGCTGAAGCTCACCGGAATGCCGGCATTGCTGTTGTTGTAAGCATCGTGCACGCGCACAACGATCGGCGCGGGCAGGGTTGTTGCCACCGTTCCGGTTTGGGCGCTTCCAGAGAGGATCGAGATAGTCGAAGGCGCGGCCGCGTGCACCGAAAGGGCGAAAGTCGTATTCACGTAACCCCCAGCCGAGGCCGTGATCGTGACATTTCCCATCTTGATGGGTGCGGTGTAGCTCGTGACCGCGGTCCCGGTCGAGTCAGTTATGGCAGTTGCATTGCCAAAACTTCCTCCCCGGTTGGCGTCGCTGAAAGTGACCGACACCCCCGGTACTCCGACGCCTTGGCTGTTTACAGCTCGCAACGACAACGCACCGGGCAAAGGACTGCCTGCCGTACCAACCTGCGCATTGCCGCCGGCCACGGACAGGAAAGGAAACAATCCGTAGGCAATGAGTTGGGTCTGCGTGGCAACGTAGACCTTTCCTCGCGCGATTGTGGGAGTTATAAAATGTGCTGTGGCGCTTAAGGTGTCGCGATCCACCGCCATGGTCGAATTGTAGAGCTCGGTCAGGTCCGTCGCATTGAACGCTGACAACATGGGGCTGGTCGGATTGCGAACAATCCATAAGATCCCATTGTTCTGCCCATTGGCGGAGATCGATGGAATCCCGATCACCGGAATCTTCTTCGAAATAACGCTAGGCGTGGGAGACAGCATTCCACCACTGAGGGCAAATCCCTTGATAGCGTCGTTATAGCCCAGGAAATACACCGTGTTGTTCCAGTACACGGGACTGCTGAAGAACGGGCCGATGGCGCCCGGCAGCGACTGCACAATCAGGCTGTCGTCGTTCGGGTTGAACCCGCCCATGTTGTCCCGGTCCACCAGGTAGATCGTCCCCGTTTTTCCGGCTCCGACCATCAGGTGCGGATGCGCGCCGCTTTGGTCCGGCAACAGGATCACTCCACCCGACCCCAGGTCAAGATCCTTTGTCTGCATGTTCGCCTGGTCATATGGAGAAAAGTAGTCGAGCCAGTTGAACACGGTCCCGTTGAAGTTGATCTTCATGAACGTATCGCCAAAGTCTCCCGTGTCGGGCGTGAGCTGACCGTTGGCGGTCGAGAAGAAAATATTGCCGTCGCTATCCGCAGCCAGACCCGTTCCACTCTGCCAAATCGAACTGCCGTAGGTTTCATCCGGCGAAGTATTGAAATACGCGAGTTGCTGCAGAGTCCCACTCGTGGCCCCCGCGTCGAATGCAAAGACCCATCCGTGGGCTCTCAGGTCGCATCCGTTCGACCCGTAGGCAACGTACAGGATTCCGCTCTGCAGGAGGAGCCCCGGCCGCTGGCACTGCGGCAGAGAAGTGAAATTGATGGGTGCCCCATTGGGCGCGATGAAAGAAGCGCTGACCACCACCGGACCATTGAACTTCTCCGCGCCGGTGGTGATGTCGAGAGCGTGCACCCGGTGAAAATAGCTTACGGTCGAGCCGGCGACTTCGCGGGTTTTCACTGAGACATAGAGGGTGTGGGTCGCCGTGTCGATCACAGGTGTCCCGAGAATTCCCATTTCAGTGAAACCCGTCCCCGGACACAGTTGCTCGGCAATCGGAACTGTGGTCACACCGGCAGCAGTATTAATAAAGCTCACTTGCCATAGCGGCAATCCGCCACTGGCAGAATCGGCGTCGAACGCATAGACGCTATCGTGCTGCGTGGCCACGTAGACCACGTTGTGCTTACCCAGACCCGGCACCGTGACATTGGGGACGTACAGAGGTTGCGCCACTACCTGGCCATCCACGCTGTAAGAGAACAGTTTCCCGAAATGCGTGGAGTTGACGTTGGTTCTCGTCAGCAGAGTCTCGGACACTTGGCCTTGGCGCGTCGAATCCCCATGAAACGTTACCATCTGGCCCGAGGCGCGAGGTATACATACTGCCGCCGAAATCCACAAAACCGCCACCACGGTTCGGACGTTCTGCAGTCCACGTTGCCGGGAAACCGACTCCCTCACCGTTTGATTGTCGGTCTTCGTTTGAATCGATGAATAGATCCGCATTTCTTACTGCTCCTTTGTCATAGTGGCGAGAGGGCGCGCGGTTGCTTGCGTGATTGAATCGGTGGACGAGAGCGACGCAGAGGCCGGAGGCAGCAGCCCATAAACGCTCAACTGCATTTCACCCCCGACATACACCTTACCGTTGGCAATGGTTGGGACCGCAAACTTCACCGCATTCCCGGGATTGTCCCGCGCGGCATTCTGACCGCTGTTGTACAGTTCGTTGGCCAGATTCGTCGCGTCGAATGCGTGCAATACAGCCGGCCCCTTGGAGGCGTATGCATCCTCCTGCAAGGCCCAGACAATTCCGTTGTTGACGCCGTTGGCTGAAACCGAGGGCGTTGAGCCCGGGAAGTTGAAGAGGATCGTGCACTGCGAGGACGGCGTTTTGGCGAACAGCCCGGTCGACTGATGAAACGTATAGGCCTTCAGGTAGTCTCCACTGCCGCCCATATATAAGCGGGTGTTCCACCAGGCCGGGGTAGTCCATGATCCCTGCCCGCCAATCGCTTTCGGTATGTTCTGCACAATCTGGGTGTTGCCGAGCGGGTTGTATCGACCCATGGCGTCGCGGTTCACCACGTAAAGGGTCCCCGATTTTCCGATCTGCACCAGGAGATGGGGGTTTGTCGTGCTGACGTTGTTGGGCAGCAGCACTGGCCCGCCGGAACCAAGATCCAAGTCCCGATCGGTGAGATTGGCCTGATTGTAAGGAGTGAAATAGTCGGCCACGGAAAAGCTGGCGTTCTTCATCGGAGCCAGCTTCACAATCGTGCTGCCGTAGTCATTTCCATCAATATCCAGGTCAAACGTACCGTTGCCGGTGGCGAAATAGGTGTAGCCTGCGGAATCCGCAGCCGGCGCCGCTCCGCTTTGCCAGATCGCTCCCTCCCCGCCATCGGGTGTCGAGATCCAGACCGCTTTCTGCACCAGAGAATTGGCATCGTATGCCATCAGCCAGCCGTGATAGGGGTCGATGTCACACTGCGAACCCCAGGTGATGAACACCAGATTGTTCTGCAGTAGCAGTCCCGCACGTTGGTTCTGCTTCAAAGGATCGAACGTGATCTGATTGTCAATCGAACCGACGCCGGTTCCTGTGACCGCAGCCTCAATCACAACGGGGCTCCCAGCTCTCTCAGTACCCGTGACAACATCGAGCGCGTGCAAGCGCTGGTAATAGACGTCATTTTCGTTGGTCCGAGCGACCACGTAAATCGTGCCGGTGACGCTATTGATCACCGGCGTTCCCATGATTCCAACTTCGGGCGGAATATCTCCGCACTGAGTGTCCTTCGAGCTCAGCGTCTTGATGCCGGCCGCAGGGTTGATGAAGCTGATGCGCCAAAGCGGAGCCGCAGTCGCCCCGCTGTTCCGGTCTGCATCGAAGGCATAGACGCTGTCGCGTTGGGTGGCGATGTAAACGACGTTGTGCACCCCCTTGCCAGGAATTGTGACGTTGGCAAGATAGAGAGGCTGCGCATAGATGTAGCTGTCGACCGTATGAGAGAAGAGCTTCCCAAACAGAGTCGAGTTGACATTCTGTGGCGTCAGAATTGTTTCCTTCGTGTTCTGACCCGTGCGAGCGTTGTCGTTGTGGTAAGTAGTGACACTCACCTGCGCAACTGCTGCCGCAATCAACAGTAAAATGCACGTGGCACAAGAAACTACTAGGCGAACAACCTTGCAGACGATTGGCATTTTTCAACGAGGGGCCGAAGCCCCGCAGTGTGCTTCCTTGAACTAGGGGAGTAGTTTGGTCCGCACACTCCGGACCGCAATTTCATTGACCTGTACCGACAAGACCTACTGCGAGGGGAGTGTTGCTGGCCGAGTGGCTAACGCTCAGCGCTCCCGCGACCGTCCCCGCCTGGCTCGGATTGAACTGCACTCCGATCGTGCATTGTCCCAGTGCGGCCACGCTGCTTCCGCACGGACTGGAGCCGGCCGTCGTCACCACATAATCTCCGCTCGCCGTGGCGCTCGTCAGCGTCAACACCGTTGCCTGATTGTTGGTCAGTGTCACAATCTGCGGTGCGCTTGTGGTCCCGACGGCCTGCGTCCCAAAACTCAAACTCGCCGGCGCCAACACCACCGGCCACACACTGGTCGACGACAAGCTCACGACTTGCTTCCCGATCGCCGCATTGTCTGTTATCAGGACCGATCCGTAGACCGTTCCCGCCACCGTCGGAGTGAATGTCACAGCCAGCGTGCACTTCGCACCCGCCGCCAGCGCTCCGCCGCACGGAGTCTTCGTCGTCCCGAGTCCGTATTCGCCACTCACCGTGATGCTGTTGATCGTCACTGTTCCGGTGCTGGTATTCGTCACGGTCACAGTCTTGGCCGCCGCCGTCGAGCCTACCACCACGTTAGTCAAGACAACGTTAGTCGGCGCGAACGTCAACGGTCCTACTGTCCCGTTCACCGCAACTCCCGACAAACTCACAACCTCCGGGCTGTAACTCGTGTTCGATGTCGCCGTGACAGCGCCGCGCGTCGTCCCATTCACCGTCGGGGTAAACGTAACCCCGGCTGTGCATGCGCTCCCCGCGGCCAGCGTACTGCTGCACGGCGCGCTTCCAGTTCCGCTCACTCCGTACTCTCCACTTGCCGCCAGCCCCAAACTTATCGCCAGCCCTGTATTGTTGGTCACGGTCATCGTGTGCGCAGCGCTCGTCGTCCCCACGTTCACGTTCCCGAAACTGATCAAGAGCGGTGATACGGTGATCGGCGTGACTCCTGTCCCGCTCACACCAATCACCTGCGGCGAACTCGCGGCGCTATCCGTAATCGTGATTGCTCCCGCGATCGTTCCCACCGTAGCCGGACTAAAGGTCACTCGAATCGTGCAACTCCCCGTGAGCTGCAACACCGAGCCGGCACAAGTGTCGGTTTCTGCGTAATTCCCGCTCGCGGTGACTCCGTTGATCGTGAGTGCGGTGGCCCCCGTGTTGTTGACGGTCACCGATTGTGGACTGCTCGTAGTGCCAATCGCCTGGGACGAAAACAGCAGACTCGACGGCGTCACCGTCACCGCTGGCTGAACCAGGCAACTGTTGAGCGGAGGAAGCTCCGCGATTTCCGTGTACCAATAGTTTTGCGCAGTGCGGTCCGCCGCCAGATACTCGCCCGCCACCCACACAGTGCAGGAGTCGCTGGGATCGAGCACCGCGCTGTACCAGTCACCCCACCGGTAATTCGAGGAATCCGTGTCTTTCGCGTCGCCGGCCAGGCTTGGATCGGCGACATAGCCGTAGCTGCCCAGAGTCGCGGTCTCGGAAACGTAGTACATGCTGTCCAGCCCGGGATGTTCACTCGATCCCGCTCCGGAGACTCCCCAAATGCCCTGCAGATTCCCGGCTTTGTCGCGGGCCACGCTGGGCAGAAAGACGTAGGCGGCAGGATCGTTCGGATCGGTCATGGCATGGTCGCCGCTGACGGTGATCGCCGGAGGAACCGAACTGTCCCACTGCAGAGTCCGGATGTCGGCTTCGGTCTGGCTCGTAGCCGTCGAACTCGGACTGATCTGAATGGCGCGCGATGAAGTCCAGATCCCACCCTGGCGGCCATTCGACGTGTAGTGAAAGAACTGCTGCATCCGGTCCCCAACCGAATCAATGTAAATGCCAGTGCTGGCGGTCGAGGGCTGGGGAATACAAACCGTGTTGTAGTAGCTTCGGCCGGTGAAGCATGCCATCTGATCGCCGCCCGACTGGGTAGAAGGAAGATCCCAACTGCCGACGGCGGTGGGAACGGGATTCGCCGCCGTCCAGTCGATCGTCCATTGCTCCACACCCTGCGTGTGATTCGGGTCGGTCAGATACGTGTGGCCGTTATGCGGAGGCTCGATAACATAGGTGAACATCTCCCCATCAGCAGCGAGGGGCGGGGTTGTGTCTGAGTTGTTCGCCGGCACCCAGTTATCACGTGCCGTGTAAGGGCTGATGGGATGCGGCAATACACACGCCGGAGTGTGGGAGTTATTAATCCAGGGAGTAGAGGTGCTGGCGCGAAGACCGGCGAGATCGATTGCGCAAATCAGAATTCCAGCCGTGTTGGTGCCATTGTCCAGGTCCTGCAGGTCATAGCTGATCCACAGCGCCTGGTCTTTCGCGGGCGGGTAGGGCGCAGTGGTCGTGGTCGAAGTCTGCCAGAGACCGGATTGTGGGTAGTCTGGAAAGTAGTAATGACCCTGCGCGTTGGTCGGAATCACCGTGTCCAGATCAAACTCGAAGCCGAACCATCCGAAATTCGGCTGGCTAACGTCCTCTAGATTGCTGATGGCGCCGCACAGATAGTCATGGCCTGTCGAGGTGTTGTGAATTCGCTTCTCCAGAATCCACACGTTGTACACGTTGTCGTGGAGGAGTTGCGAGTTCGGAGTGTTGTTCTTGGAGCAGTGCGGCGTGTTCATGCCGTTGTAGTTGTTCTGGCTCCAGATCCCGGCGTCCAGCTTTGGATTCGAACTGCCCTGAAAAGTCACGGGCTGCAGGGCATTCGGACCATTCTTCCACCAACATTGATAGGCGCTGTTGACATGCTCACAAAACTGCAAAGTCCCCACCGCGATGGTTAGGTCCGGAGCTGAGGTCTGGCCGATCACACCGTATTGCACGGTATTGAGTCCGGCCACGGTCGCCATGGCTCCGTTCTGTGCAAATCCGATGCCGGTGGCGGCCAGGACAAAGAGAGCCAGCAACATTGACCCCTTGCTCTGCGTTCTTGCTCCGAATTGAGAATGTACGTTCACTCGTCCGTCAACTCCCCCATCCCGTTCCCGTCTCATAGCTACTGGCCGATACCCGTGAGGCCGACTTCAAGCGGACTGTTGGCCGCGGAGTGGCTGATGCTCAGCGCTCCGGCGATTGTTCCCGCCTGTGTTGGACTGAACTCCACCCCAATCGTGCATTGACCCTTAGCCGCTACGCTGCTCCCGCACGGACTTGTACCCGCCGCAGTTACCACATAATCCCCACTCGCCGTGATACTACCCAGCGTCAGGGCTGTCGCCTGATTGTTGGTCAATGTCGCAATCTGCGCCGCGCTCGTCGACCCGACCGCCTGAGCCCCAAAATTGAGACTCGTGGACGACACCACAACCGGCCACACCGCGGTCGACGACAAACTCACCACCTGCTTTCCGATCGCCGCGTTGTCCGTGATCGCGATTGATCCGTAGACCGTCCCTGCGGCCGTCGGACTGAACGTTACTGCCAGCGTGCACTTCGCTCCCGCCACCAGCGCCGATCCGGCGCACGGGGTCTTCGTCGTCACCAGCCCATACTCGCCGCTCACTGTGACCACGCTGATCGTGACGGTCGCGGTACTGCTGTTTGTCACGGTCACTACTTTGGCCGCGCTCGTCGCCCCCACCACCGCGTTGCTGAACACTACGTTGACCGGCGTGAACGTCAACGGTCCCACCGTCCCATTCACCCCGATCCCCGACGCGCTTACTACCTGCGGACTGAAACTCGTGTTCGAGGTTACTGTGACCGCGCCACGCGTCGTCCCATTCACCGTCGGACTGAACGTTGCCCCTGCCGTGCACTGCTTGCCCGCCGCCAGAGTGCTGCCGCACGGCGCGCTTCCATTCCCGCTCACGGCGTATTCTCCACTGGCAGCCAGCCCCAGACTCACCGTCGACCCGGTGTTATTGGTCACGGTCATCGTATGCGCCGCGCTGGTCGAGCCCACATTCACGTTGCCGAAACTCAGCAACAGTGGCGCCACCGTGAGCGGCGTTATACCGGTTCCGCTCAATCCGATCACTTGCGGCGAACTCAAAGCGCTGTCGGTAATCGTGATTGCTCCCGCAATTGTCCCTACCGTCGTCGGACTGAAGGTCACCCGGATTGTGCAACTCCCCGATGGTTGCAACGATGCTCCCGCGCAAGTGTCCGTCTCGTTGAAGTTGCCAGTCGATGCAACCGAACCGATGGTCAGAACCGCGCCGCCCGCGTTGGTCACGCTTACGGACTCCGCAACGCTCGTCGATCCGATCGCCGTGGTCGAGAACGTTAAACTAGTCGGGTTCAGCAGCACGGCTTGCAGAATTCCAGTCCCGCTCAGGCCAGCCATTTGAGGACTGTTTGAGGCGTCGTCGGTGACTGTCACCTTACCCGTTCGGGCCCCGACAACTGTCGGCGTGAAAGTGACGTGAATGGTGCAACTCGCGTTCCCTGCCAGAGTCGAGCCGCAATTGTCGGTCTCGCCAAAATCTCCGCTCGCCACAATGCTCGTGATATTCAGCGCAACCGCTTCGCCATTCGTGAGCTTCAACGTTTGCAGCGGGCTCGTGGTACCAATTTCTTGACTTCCAAACGTCAGACTGGTGGACGACAACGACGCGGAACTTCCGCAACCCGCCGCAGGCGGAAGCGAAGCGATTTGTGTAGACCAGACCGGTGCGGTGGAACGGTTCGTGGGAAGGTACTCCCCTACCACCCAGACCGTGCACGAGTCACTGGGATCAAGGACCGCTCCCAACCAGTCTCCCCAGTGGAAGTCACCCGCATCCTGAGCATCGCCGTCATTCGCCGGGTTGGCAATATAGCCGTAACTGCCGAGCGTGGCCGAACCGGGAAGATAAAACACACTCTCCAATCCAGGGTGCTCCGCTGGCTTTGTTCCGGACACTGCCACGATGCCCTGAATGTTGCCCACTTTGTCGCGCGCGACGCTGGGCAGGAAGACATAGGCCGATGCGTCGTTCGGATCCTTGATGGGATAGTCAGCGCCGACGACGATCGCGGCCGGGGTTGCAGTATTCCATTGCAGCACTCGGACGTCTGCCTCGGTCTGGCTCAGAGTCGCGCTCGGAGCGATCTGAATGGCGTGAGCTGAGGTCCACATTCCTCCCAATCCGCCGTTCGCCGTGTAGTGGAAGAATTGCTGCATGCGGTCGCCCAACGAATCGAGAGAAACACCAGTGCTCGCTGTCGTGGGCTGAGGAATACAAACCGTGTTGTAGTAACTGGTAGGTGTGAAGCAGGCCAGCTGATCTCCCGCCGACTGAGTTGAGGGCAGATCCCAGCTGTTCAGATTGACCGGTGTCGGGGTAGCGGACGTCCAGTCGATGGTCCACTGTTCTACTCCCTGCGTATGGGTTGCCTGCGTCAGAAAGGTGTGCCCGTCGTGCGCGGGCTCAATGAGATAGGTGAACATTTCGCCGTCCAGAGGCAGCGGCGGAGTGGTGTCAGAATTGTTCGCCGGAACGTAGCTCCGGCGGCGGTTGAACGCGGTCAACGGATGAGATACCACGCACGCCGGAGTCTTGGAATTATTGACCCACGGAGTCGAAGTGCTGGCGCGCAGACCGGCCAGATCGACGGCGCACGCCAGGACACCAGTGATATTGAAGGCGTTGTCAACATCCTGCAGATCATAGGTGAGCCAAAGAGCTTGATCTTTGGCAGCCCCGTAAGGAGGATTGGACGACGAGGATGTTTGCCACAAGCCCGCCTGCGGGTAATCCGGGTAGTAGAAGTGCCCCTGCGCATTAGTGGGAAGCGCCGTGTCCAGGTCAAACTCGAATCCAAACCATCCGAAAGTCGCCTGGCTGATATCCTCGATATTGCTGATCGCCACGCACATGTAGTCGTGGCCAGCAGTCACGTGCGTACGCCTCTGCATGATCCAAAGGTTGTAAACGTTGTCGTGAATGATCTGGGCGTTGGGGCTGTTGCCCATCGGGCAGTGCGACGTATTGCCCCGGTTGTTGCTGTTTTGACTCCATGGACCCGTCGCGGACTTGGCAGCAGTGCTCCCAAAGAAACTGACCGGCTGATTTGCGTTGGGGCCAGTTTTCCACCAGCATTGATATCCGCTGTTGACCAGTTCGCAGTACTGCAGTGTGCCCACGGCGATGGTCGGATCCGGTGCAGTGGTCGGATTAGGGGTGGTCGCCGTGGTCAAGCCTGGCACCGACGTCATGGATGCCGACTGGGCAAAACCCGCGCACGCCAATGCCACGACTCCCGCAATCAGAAGGCACCGAAGCACAACGCGCCTGACACTCGTACCAACCGCCTCGTTCATAGTCCTGAGCCCTTGGGTCCCCACTAGCTGTTCTCCCCCCGTGCGGCAACTCCAAGAAGAGTTGCACTTGCCAATCTATTGCCTGCTTGTTAAGGCCTGGTTAAAACAACAACAGCCACTGCCACTCAGGTTCGAGCAGCAGTGGCTATTTTTCGGTTATTGACCCACGCCGATCAGTGAAACCATTTGCGGGCCGGTGGGGTCAGGATCGCCGATGCTCAGGGTCGCGTTGCGAGTTCCTGTGGCGGTCGGCGTGAAGGTTACGTTGATGGTGCAGGTCCCTCCGGCAGGGACGCTGGGCTTGCAGTTATCGGTCTCGCTAAAATCCAACTGATTCGCGCCGGAAATGTTGATGCTGGTAACCGGCATCGCCGTGCTGCCTACGTTCTTGAAGGTCACCTTCTTCGCCGCGCTTGTAGTCCCAACGTTCTGCGCCGCAAAGGTCAACGTGCCCGGTGTCACCGAAACCGCAGTGCCTGTACCGAACAGCAGCGCTGCCTGTTGTCCGTTTCCAGGAGTGAAGTTGCCAAACACGTTCAACGCGGCACTCTCTCCTCCGACGATGGTCGGGGCGTAAGCCACTGCAATATTGCAACTGACACCCGGCCCAAGCGGGCCGGGGCCGGGATTGGGGCAGGTTGTTCCGGCTACGATCTTGAAGTCACCGTCGTTGTGTCCGTTGACAAGGAGAGTGATATCAGGGATCGTCAGCCCGCTGACGTTGGTCAGCTTGAAGTTCATCACCTTGCTGGTGGTATTGAGCAACTGGGGCTTATACGTGAAGCTGCGGGTCGGTCCCAGCGTGATGTCGATCTTGGCTTGTCCGTAGAAGGAATACCCGGTCGAGGTCCCGTTGGTAAAGGGAATCACCACTTCCGCGATGCGCACGCCCTGATTCTGCGGCGTGAATGTGTTGGAGATAGTGCAGGTCCCGCCAGCCGCCAGGCTGGTGCCGCAGGTGTTGGTCTGGGCAAAATCGCCCGGATTGGCGCCGATCATAGTGAACGGCTGTGTAATCCCGATCGCGCTGGTGCCAGCATTCTTCAGGGTCACGATCTTCGCCGCGCTGGTAACCCCACCTTCCTGTCCGGTCCAGGTCAACAGCGTGGGATTCACGCTGATGGCGGTGCTGTTCAGGACGCTGATCATGCCGGCGATAGTGTCGACCACTGCGACATCAGCCTTGCCGTCGCCGTTGAAGTCACCAACTCCAAGCCATCCCGCTCCGGTATTTACAGGGTAGACCTGCTCGGACTTGAAACTTCCGTCTCCGTTGCTGGGAATGATGCTGATGTCGTTGTCGGAAGTGTTGACCACCACGAGATCCAGCTTGCCGTCATTGTTGATGTCCGCGGCCACGACCATCTGGGAATTTCCGCCCGTCCCCAGATCCTTGTGCACGGCAAAAGTTCCATCCCCATTGCCGAAGAGAACCGAAGCCCGCCGCGAAATGGTGGACACCGCAATGTCAAGCTTGCCGTCGTTGTTGAAGTCGCCGATCGCAGGAAACGTGGGGCCGCCCGCAGTGGCCAGGTCGGTATGGGTCGGGAAGCCTCCGGCGCCGTTGTTCAGCAGAACCGAGACCGTGTTGTCGTTGGTGTTCGCGACGGCAAGGTCCAGGAATCCGTCGCCGTTCAAGTCACCGATCGCAACGCCTTGAGGAGTTAGGCCGGTAGCATAGTCGGCGTGGCTCTGGAACGTTCCGTCCCCGTTGCCCAGCAGAATGGAGACGGTATGGTCGTTGGTGTTCACCACCGCCAAGTCGAGCTTGCCATCTCCATTAACATCTCCGACAGCCGCGGCAATGGGATTAGTGCCGGTGTTGAATTCCTGATGGAGGCCGAACGTACCGTCGCCGTTGCCCAGCAGAATCGAAACCTGGTTGATGCGCTGCAGCACGACGGCCAAATCCATTTTGCCGTCACCATTAAAGTCCCCGGCCACGATCGCATCCGGGAAACCGTGGGCCGTCGAATAATTCACCGGCGTCTGGAAAGTCCCGTCGCCATTGCCCAGGTAAATCGACACACTGTTCCCTGCCCCATTGGCGACTGCGATATCGTGTTTTCCATCTTTGTTGAAATCGCCCACGACCAGGGCCTGGGCTTGCGCGCCCGCGGCGATATCTTTGCGCACAAGCGCAATGGCCGTGAATGCCTTAGCAATCGAGAAGAAGACCGGGCTGGAAGTTGCCCCGTTGGTTGGATTGGTCACGGTCACGCTGGCCGTACCGGCAACCGCGATGTCGGTAGCCGGAATCGCAGCCTGTACTTTCGAGCTGCTGACGAAGGTGGTGGTCCGCGCGCTGCCGTTCCAATTAACCACCGCATTGCTGGCAAAACCCGTGCCCGATACGTTAAGTGTAAATGCCGCCCCGCCGGGATTAGCGGCGGAGGGACTCAAAGGCTGGTTCACAAAAGGCACGGCCTGCGCCAGCAGTTGTGCCGGAACTCCGACCGCCAGTAATACGAGGGCCAGGAGAGTTCCACGAGTTCGGGAAAAGGTTGCGACCGGGGTTCCGAGAGCGCTGGGATTCATTGTTGATCTCCAATTACTGGTCGTGCGCGGCGTACCGGCACAATCCAAAAGTTGTCTCTAGTTATTAAATCGACTCGCCGCGGGAGTACATCCCGGAACAAGCCTATTTCTCTTTCTCTTGCATCGATCAGGGGAACTTGCGATCGACTGCTATTGCAGATTCACTCGAACGCCTTTAAACCCAGCAATTCGAGAGAGACATTCCACGCAAATGCCGGACCATAAACCAGGTAGCGACGCCACAGCCGCCGGGGCTCAGCTAATAATCGGAAGAGCCATTCCAGCCCGTTTTCGCGCATCCACTCTGGAGCCTGTTTCAGCCGGCCCGTGTTGAGATCGAACGCCGCGCCAACGCCGAGCATGGCCGGAACCTGCAGTTTGTCGCGATGCTGAAACATCCAGGTTTCCTGCTTGGGAGTGCTCAGACCAACCCAAACCACGTCGGCACCGGAGCCATTGATCGTTTCCACCACTTCGCGATCTTCCTTGTCTGTCAGAGGACGAAACGGCGGACAATACGTTCCTGCGATACGGATACCGTGGCGCTGCTGCAGTGTTCGGGCCAGATCGTCCGCCACACCGGGAGCGCCGCCGTAGAAGAAATGCCGGTACTTGCCGCCGGTTACCTGGCAAAACGTATCCGTCAATTCCGGGCCATACACGCGCCGCCGCATGTTGTAGCCATGCCAGCGTCCGAGCCACACCAGCGGCATTCCGTCGGCGACGACTAGACCCGCCGCCCCCAGAATCTCTTGGAATTCCCGGCTGCGACGAGACTCCATCACTCCGTGCATCCCGGTCACGGCCACGTACCGGCTGGGACCGCGTTCTGCGATCCACCGCTCAAGCACCGCGATCGCGTCTGGAATCTGGACCGCATCCACTCGAATACCGAGCACGGGGAAAGACCTAACTTCCCCGGCTTGCTCCGGAGTTAGCGGCTGACTACCTTGCTGTAGTTCAAACTCGATCGGCATAAGGAATCGTGAGTAACAACCGAATCTAGAAATTGGGGGAGGGGGAAGGGCTAGTCAAACCGTTAACGCGCCGGCGTAAGCACGCGGTTCATCTGCGCGGCATACTTCGGCGATCTCTGGACCTCAGACTCGATCCACTTGTAGGTAATGGTGAGACCTTGCTCCAGCAGGATCTTAGGCTCCCATCCGAGCACGCGCCGCAGCATCGAGTTGTCGCTGTTGCGTCCGCGAACACCCTGTGGACCGGTCAGGTTGTGCCGTTTCACCAAGCGCTTGTCGGCGATTTTGCTGATGATGTCGACCAAGCCGTTGATTGTCACCAGTTCGTCGGTGCCGAGGTTCAGCGCGTCGCGGCAGTCGGAAGCCATGATGCGAATCAGGCCTTCCACGCAGTCGTCGATGTACATGAACGAACGCGTCTGCTCGCCGTCGCCCCAGACTTCAATGTCGCCACCATCTTCACTGAGAGCGACCTTGCGGGAAATGGCAGCCGGAGCTTTCTCTTTGCCACCGTCGTAGGTGCCGAGAGGTCCGTAGACGTTGTGGAAACGCACGATTCGGGTCTCGAAACCAAAGTCCTTGTAGTAGTAGCGGCACAGTTCCTCGGCGAACAGCTTCTCCCAGCCGTAACCCGGCTCGGGATCCGCCGGGAAAGCATCTTCTTCCCGCAGAGGAGTGACTTCCGGATTCTTCTGTTTGCCTTGCGCATACACGCAGGCCGAGGAGGAGAACAGGAAGCGCTTCACCCCGTTTTGACGCGCGGCCTCGAGCATTTGCGCGTTGATCAGAATGTTATTGCGGCTGATATCGGCGTGGTTTGAAGTAATGTAGCCAATGCCACCCATGTCGGCGGCCAGGTTGTAGACCTCATCAATGCCCCCGCGCGTGGCCAGCAGACAGGCCTCGGCTTTGCGCAGATCGAGAACTTCGAACTGATCGCCTGCACTGGCTTCGTACTCGGGACACTTGATGTCCACGCCGCGGACCCAGTGACCTTCCTTCTTCAAGCGCTTTACCAAATGGTGGCCGATGAACCCACCCGCCCCTGTTACCAAGATCCGTTTTTGCGAACTCATGTCCCGTATTCCTTTCTTGTGATGTTTCTATTCAAAATTGACTTCAAAACTGCCGTTCGAATCTGACTTGCAACTTATCGTTCAACCCGCGCGTACTCCTGCGAGCACATGCATGGCCGTAGCTTTCGACAAAACAAAACTCTCAACCACCAGGGCGTCAATGCCCGAACAGTAATAACTGCGCACCGCATCCTGGGGCCGCGTCACCAGAGGTTCGCCCGCAATATTGAACGACGTGTTCAACAGCATGGGCGCCGGAGCCTGCTCGCCAAAACGCTTCAGCAGGTTCCAGAACATGGGGTTGCTCTTGCGGTCGACCACGTGGAGCCGTACCCGCCGCCCGGGCAACAGAAAGTCCGCCGGCACAACATCGACTCCCGCCTTCACCGTCGCCAGCGAATTCATCGCGCCGCAGTTGCGCGAGGCGTCGAAGTACTGGGCACAGTCCTCGTCGGGAATCGAAATTGCGAAGGGACGAAACCACTCGCGGTGCTTGACAAAGTCGTTCATGTTCTCTTTGACATAGGGAGCCCAGAGCGAAGCCAGCAGACTGCGGTTTCCTAGAGCCCGCGGACCAAATTCGGCGCGTCCCTGGAACCAGCCCACGATCTTCCCCGCTTGCAAGAGCTTCGTCGTAGAGTCATTCCTGCGATCCGAAGTCGTTTGCACCGCGTAACGGGACTTTGAATTGTCGAGAACGTCCTTGATCTGATGATCCCCGAATGCCGGTCCCCAGTAGTTTCCCGACTCGGATTCCCGGCGAGGCCGGCTCTTGTCCTGGTGCCAGGCCAACATCGCTGCACCGACGGAGCAACCGGAGTTCCCCGGAGCCGGCGGCACAAAGATGCGATCGAGACCCAACCGCTTCTCCAGATCGGAAACCAGCAGCACGTTCTGGAACAATCCACCGCCCAAACAAACGTTCTGAATGCCCTCGCGCTTGCAATAGAAGTCGAGCAGGTCCCCAACGATTTCTGTACACGCCTGCTGCACGCTGCTCGCGAGTTCGCGGCGCTGGTCATCGGCCAGCGTCTGCGTGCCCTCGGAAATGCCGAGCTGCCGGTAAAACTTGCTGGCCAGAGCCAGGCGGCCGGTAACCCCGTACTGCAAAAAGCTTGAATCGATGCGCGGCAGCAGGCTGTCGCCGCTGCGCAGCATTTTCAGAAACACCTGCTTGTACTTGGCTTCGCCTTCCAGGCTGAGCCACTGCGTCTTGTGTTCCTCTTTGCGCGGAACAAACCCGAGCAGTTCCGTAATCTGCGAGTAGACCCAGGCCAGCGAATGAGGAAACGCGATCGACTGCAGCGGCCGCATTTGAGTGCTCTCGCCGACCGCCAGCATGCCGCACCGGCCGTCGCCGTCCTCATCCATCGTCAAAATCAGCGCCCGGTCAAACGGCGAAAGATAGAACGCGCTGGCCGCATGACATTGATGATGCTCATAGCTGCGAAACTTGCATCCAGACGTCCCGTTCTTGTGCCGCAGCACGCGAAGATTGCTCAGATCGCGAGCCAGGCTTCCCAGTTCATTCGCTTCAAAATACGCACCCGAAACCGGCGCCAGCGGCGACGTCCGCATCGCTCCCCAGGAGCGCCGCATCCAGCCCTGCACCGGACGCGCACTCACCGCAACCTCATCCAACTCATGCCACGTGGCTCCAGCTGCCTCCAGGCAGTAGCGGATGGCAGCTTCCGGTAGGCCGCGGCTCTGCGTCCGAGAGAATTTCGCGTCTTCGATCGCAGCCACAATGCGATTGTCTTCGAGCAGCGCTGCCGAAGTGTCGTGCCGGAATGATGAGAGTCCTAGAATTCGCATGGTTCTAATCTCAGCGTTCAGTCGCCGTCTCCAACGTACGTGGGGATGGCCTGCAATTGCCCGACCAGAGGGCTGGTGCGGGAAAGAAACTCCACGTGCCCGCACTTGGGACATTCCAGCATGACGTGCCCGTCTCCCATCCCGTATGACAGGAGCGGCAGGCGCGCGAACGAATATTCCTCAAGTCCGTGGTGGCACCGCACGCACTCCACCGAGTGTGGTGTGTCCATGCTGGACCCTTTCTTTGCCGATAACGAAGTTTGTGGCTGGTTCATAACTAATCCGCTCCTACCGATTGAAAGTTGTCCGTAGTTTTTGTCGCTTCCGCCAGCTGCCGCCGCCGCCGGTAAGCCCGCAGCAGGCCCAGCGGAGCGATACAGTAGAACGCCGCAATCGCATGGTCGTAGCCGCGAAAGGCGCGATAGCGCAGGCGGTCCAAACTCCGCTCCATCCAGCCCGGCAGATCGGGCTGCGTGCTGTCCGGTTCCGGATGCGCCGGCCACATGCCGCCGAACTCCGCCTGCCAGAGATTCGCATAGCGCCGGATCTTCGCTCGCAGCCCCGGCGAAAGAA
This sequence comes from Candidatus Sulfotelmatobacter sp., assembly GCA_017883385.1. Classification (GTDB taxonomy): domain Bacteria; phylum Acidobacteriota; class Terriglobia; order Terriglobales; family Acidobacteriaceae; genus Sulfotelmatobacter. The sequence continues at coordinate 92,205 of JADGNQ010000006.1, read as the reverse complement.
CTTCTTCTCGCTCCACCGCAGCCGCAATCTTCTTTCCCTTTACGCCATCATGGTGGTCCGCGTTGTAGATTGCGGACCGATCCGCCTCATCGAGCGCCACCATGCGCGCATCGTAGGAAATCTGCAGAAACCGGCAAATTCCCGTCAGCGCGGTCGCGGGTTCGCGCACCAGTTCTTCATATTGCAGTTCGTGGACGTTGGCTCCCATGCGCGCCAGCCCCTCGGCTTCCCGCTTCATTTCGCGATACCCCAGGATGACGCGCAAGGGCAGGCCCTTCTTGGCAAACCAGCGAGATTTTCGGCCCGCCCGCACGATGCTGCGGCAGACATCGGTCGGGTCGCGGTAGATGACAATGAAGCGCGCGCCGGGAAACTGTTTCGCCAATGGAACCATGCAGTCGTAGTAGTTCGGCGATTTGCAGCCCCACATCGCAAGCCCGGCATGCTTGCGGTACACCAGTTCCATGGCCTCCGGCAGCCCGGCGACATCGCGCGGGATCGACGCCAAGTCGATGTGATGACGGCTCAGCGCACCGTTCCAGAACTCCCAGCGCTCCACCCAATCGCTTTTCGATTTTCCGCCCTTGAACAAAGCCGAGAGCAGCGGCAGGTCGCCTTCATACATAAGAGCGATCTGAGGATGCAGGTTCAACAAGGCGTAAAGCAGCGAGGTGCCGGAACGCCACATACCCACCACAAACACGGGTCCATTCGACGATTCCGGTGAACTTGATTTAGCCATTGCAGTGGTCATAGATGATTCTGTGTGTCGATTACTTGCGACAGGCTGCCGCGTACTCAGCCGAACCTTCGATCGTTCTCGCCAACTCTTCCGCCAGCAATTTGTGACCAGCGGCCGTCGGATGCACGTGATCGAGGAACATTCCCGTCTGATCAATCGAGCGGAACCCCTCCATCGCATTAACCAGCGGAACCTGATTCGCCGCCGCGAACTCCATCATCGCCTTCTGGTACGGATGCATCTCATCGCCCTGGTTCTCCGAGGGCAACAGCAGGAGCACGAGCGGAACGTGATGGGAGAGGCAGAACTGCCGCGTCGATTCGAGGCCCGCGCGATAGCGCTCGAGGTTCACCGACGTCTTTTCCTTTTCAGTCGTCCACGACCCCTTCATCATGGCGTTCCGCAGACGGTAGTACACCAGTTCGCGCAGCAGGTCTTCGATCAGGAAGTTGTAGATTGCACTGCGCCGTATGTAAGACTTCACCCGCACTCGCCCAAGAAACTTCTCCCGCTCCACTCCCTGCAGCTCTGGCATGTGTTCCACGAATCCAATATTGAAGCTGTAGGCCATAATGACGATGTCGGGCTGGTACCCGTCTTCCACAACCTTCTTGATTCGCTCTTCCGCCAGCCCGGCGGGATAAGCATTCGCGCCCGCCGAAATCACCTGCACTTTGTTTTGCGTGCAGTTGCTCTTCAGCAGCTTCTCCAGTTGCGCGCTATAGGTCTGCTCGTCGCTGACGCCCCAGCCCATCGTGACCGAATCTCCAAAGGTGAAGATGCGCACATCCCCGGGAGCCTTCGTCCCCAACGCCTGTGGATAGCGGAACCGGTCGGTGCTGATGGTGATGGGAAGGTGATTGACTTCCGTCACCCCGTGGCCGGGACGCGGAACCCACAAGAGCCGCTGATCCGGTACGTAGATGGTGTAGGAACCGTAGCCAAAGAAGCGCAGTCCAATCTCGCTGACCGCGATGATCACAACGAACCACAGCACGAACTTCCCTAGCTTGCGCAAGAAGCTCTTCTTGGTTTTGGCCGGTATGACCACGACCTCGGGTTCTGGAATCAGCGTGCTAGCCACGTTCTGAGATCACTCCCTCGTAAATATCCATCAGCATTTCGTAATTGCGTTCTGCGGTGTACCGCGCTTCAAACTCGGCGCGCGCGGCGGACGACATGACCGCTAGTTCATTCGGATGAGCCCACGCCCAGCGCACCTGCGCGGCCAGCGACTCAGCGTTCCCGGCTTCGAAATGAAGACCGTTAACCCGGTCCGCGACAATCTCCTGCATCGACCCCAGCCGGGAGCAGATCACCGGCGTGCCGCATGCGAAAGCCTCAGCGATGGTGACGGGAAATCCCTCATACCACTCGCTCGGAAAAATCAGGGCTTTCGCCTTCTGCATTGCCGCCAGCGTTTCAGGGCGCGAAAGCCGCCCGCGATAGTTCACAGTGCTGAGTCCGGCGCTCTTCAATTCCGCTTCCAACTGTGCGCGATACGGTCCATCTCCCGCGATCATCAGCGGAATCGGTTCGGACAGCAGCTTCCAGGCTTTCAACAGCGTCGGCACACCCTTCAAATCGACGAGGCGCCCCACAAAGATCGCGTAGTCGCCTTTTTCTTTTCCCGGGCCCGGATCAGGCAGCACGAAGTTCGGCTTCACCACGATTCGTTCCGCAGGCAGGCCACCCTCAATGAATTTCTGCCGCGAGAATTCCGTCAGCGCGATGTATCGATCTACCGTCTTCGACCACGTTTGGCGTCCGCGATGCGCGCTCAACATGCGGGCCGCGACTGCCGTGCCCACTCTGGAGTCGCGATAGCACCCATGCGCAACGCTATTCAGCAGGCTGCCGTGCAAGCAGTCTTCGCAGACTCTCCCATCGCGGTAGAACGTCGCCCCGGGGCAAAGCAAGCGGTAGTTGTGCAGCGTCTGCACCACTGGAACCCCCGCATCGCGGCAGGCGTAGTAAATCGACGGCGAAATAATAGGAAAGAAATTGTGGATATGGACGACCGCGGGCCGAGTCTCTTCCAATTCCGCGCGGAACTTTGCGTACCATCCGTCAGACCAAACCGCATTGATCGCGACCCGGGCTTTGTCCACGAGTCCGGCCGGGTTCGTCATTTCCTGGCTGATCATCTTCACGGTGCAGCCGTACTCCTCGAGCAACCGTGCTTCCGACTCGAACACCTCGTCCTCGCCACCCCGCATCAGGTAGCGGTTGTGCACGGTGACCACGCTCAGAGGCTTCGTCGCCGAAGCCCTGTGCGTCCGCTCGTATCCCGTGACTAGAGTCGAATCAGCCATGTACATTTCTTAGGACTGCAACGCAATCACGGGAACCGCCGCCATCGCACGATCCCGTTTCCTGCGGCGCAAAAACTCCGCGTATCCCAGCACCACCAGAAACAGAAACGGAGCGTGCCAGCTCATCTCCACGTTGAAAAACGAGCGCAAAGTGACGATGCCCAGAATCGCCAGCGCTTCCCCCGCCAGTTGCCGCTCGTTCGGCTCCAGCGAGTCATCCCAGTAACTCATCCCGAGAAACCACCAACACCCAATCAGCGCGACCGCGAAGGGCACAACTCCCCAGAAACTCGTGCCGGCGAGCACTTCCATCCAGTCGCTGTGCATCTGCGACGCTGTGCCCACGCCCATCTTCCCGAGAACCGCAAACTTGCCTGCCGCATAAGCTCCCAAGCCCGTCAGGGGATGATGCATGAACTGCTGCCATGCGAAAGTCCACCAATCCATGCGGCTGCTCATGCCTTCGATCTGGCTCTGGGTCTGGTCGCGCGCCAGATAGGTTGCGATGCGAGGCCCCAGGCTGGTGAGTAACAGCAACGGAGCCGTCAACCCCACGGTCACAAAACCGATCCACTTGCGGCGCTCGTACCAAAGCAACAGGGCGATGCCAAACACCAGACCAGCCATCGAATTGCGCGTCTGCGATGCGATCAGCGAAACGGTTCCGAACGCCAACACCACCGCATACCACGAGCGCTCGCTCTTCTCCGAAGAACGCCCGACCAGTCGCGCCAGGGCCACGATGCACACGATGGCCGACGCGATACCGATGCTGTTCGATGCCGTCACCGGCCAGATACCGGAAAGGCGCCCAAGTTCGTCCAGCGCCTCCGACGGCCAGATCGCAGCGTTGACCCACGTCCATCCCAACTCGAGCGCATACAGGCAGTAAATGAAGTTGAAAACCTGCCTGAATCCAACGGCCGTTTCGACTGTGCACAGAATCGCTGACAGTACAGCAACGTCGAGCAAAAACTCCAGCGACTTGTAAAGTGTCCACGCGGCGTAAACCGACCACGACGAAGACACTGCGCAAACTACTCCGTAGACGGCAAGCGCCCCCACCAGTCCCTTGAACATGGGACGCAACCACTCTGTCCGGTGGCTGATCAAACGCTTGATCAGAATCCCAGCCACAATGGCTTCAGGACCGAGGCGCAGCAGCGCCCATGCATCGACTGGCTCCGAGGTCGCCGCTGCTACGTCGCGAATGCGAAACACCAGCGTGCTCACAAACAGCAAGAAGAGCAGCCAGTGCCACCATGTCCAATTCGCCCGTAACTCAGCGAAGTGGCGAACGCCCTGTCGCAATCCGAAAGCTCCCAACGCAACCGCCGCTGGAATCCCAACCACCAGAAGGACTGCCTGCAGCGGATTGAGCCGCTCGAAGTCGGCCGAGGCATAGTACGCGAGCAGGCTCAACACAAATCCCAAGCCCACGAAGGCGAACAGCATGGTTGCGCCTCGCAGGTTTAGTAACCGGGTTTGTGTTTGCTGTGTATTCATTTTGAGTCGATGCTCGCGCTGCCTATTCCTTGGTTACGCGGTCTTGTCGACCACGAAGTTCTCCAATACAAGCGTGTCCATCTCGCTCTTGGAGAAAGTGCTGAAGGCGTTGGCCGGAGTGTTGACGACCGGCTCACCCTTCAGGTTGAACGACGTGTTCATGATGACCGGCACGCCCGTGGCCTGCCCAAAGCGCTCGATCAACCGGTAGTAGCGCTGGCTCTGCTCGCTGAAGACCGTCTGCAGGCGGCCCGTTCCATCCACGTGCGTGATCGCGGGCAGCGTCGCCTTCTGTTCCTCTTTCACCGGTACGACGTACAGCATGTAACGCGCGGGATAGTGACGCTTGGCTTCGGGAAGCTCAAAGTAACGCTCCGCCGAGTCGGCCAGAACCGAAGGCGCAAATGGACGATAAGGCTCGCGAAACTTGATCTTCGAGTTCACGATGTCCTTCATCTCCGGATTGCGCGGATCCGCAATGATGCTGCGGCTGCCGAGCGCGCGCGGCCCCCACTCGAACCGCCCCTGCGACCAGCCCACAACCTTGCCATCCGTCAACCGTCCTACCACGGTGTCGAGCAACTGATCTTCGTTGTCGAAGCGCGTGTGCGGAATCTTGTTCTGCGTGAGGAAATCCGAAATCTCGGCATCCGAGTTCTGCCGGCCCCAAAACGCATGCTTCATCACGAAGTTGCGCGGCTTGCCCAGCAGAGTATTCCAGGCCCACAGAGCCGCGCCCAGTGCGCCGCCACCATCGCCCGCCGCCGGCTGAACGTAGAGTTCTTCAAACGGCGTCTCCTTGAGGATGCGCGTGTTGGCCACACTGTTCAGCCCCACGCCACCGGCGATGCAGAGTTGCTTCAGCCCAGTCGTTTTGTGCAGGTTGCGCGCCATGCCCAGCAGCAATTCCTCGGTCACCTTCTGAATGCTGGCTGCCATGTCGGCATAGTGCTGGTTCACTGCGCACAATTCTTTGTAGTTCGACGGAGGATCGCCGAAGTACTTCGGGAATCCGGTTTCTGCGGTAAAGAACTGCAGCTTCGGATCACGAGGCGCGCCAAACAACCTCACGAAGTTGTTGTTGTAGGTCCTGTCGGTGGAATGGTGGAAGCTGAAGTAATCCATGTCCAGGGTAAAGGAGCCATCCTGGTTTTGATGCACCACCTTCCAGACCTTGTCGACGTAGCGCGGCTGCCCATACGGCGCCATGCCCATCACTTTGTATTCGCCCTCGTTGACCTCGAAACCGAGGAACGCAGTGAACGCGCTGTAAAGCAATCCCACTGAGTGCGGGAATTCGATCTGCTTGTCCAGCTTGATCTGGGTTCCCTTGCCCGTACCGCAGGTGGCCGTCACCCATTCTCCGACGCCGTCCACAGTCATGATGGCCGCTTCCTCGAAGGGAGAGCACAGGAACGAGCTCGCCGCGTGCGACAAGTGATGCTCGGAGAACAGGACTTTGTCCTTGGTCACACCCAGCTTCGCTTCGAGCGTGCTGGCGACCCAGAGCTTGTCGATAATCCAGCTGATCATCGACTCACGGAAGACCTTCCACGATTTGGGATAGGTCTGCAGGACCGTCATCAGGATGCGGTCGAGCTTGCGGAACGGCTTCTCGAAGAAGACCACGTAGTCGAGGTCGGGCCCCTTGATGCCTTCGGTGTCGAGGCAGAACTGGATGGCCTGACTGGGAAAACCGTAGTCATGCTTGATCCGCGAAAACCGCTCTTCTTCAGCCGCCGCCACCACGCAGCCGTCCTTCAACAGGACAGCCGCGGCGTCATGGTAGTAACACGAGATTCCCAGGATGTACACGAATCACTGCTTTCTGGCCCATTGCAAGTCAATGGGCTCGTTAGGATGGTCCAGCCAGGTGGTTGGAGGGCGTTTGATGCGCAGCGGATCGGCAAACAGCCGCGCCGCCAGCCCAAAGGGCAGGACGAGAATTGCGTAGAAGATGGTAAGCAGAACGCGCGCCTGGAAGTTTCCAATAACGTGCGCGATCTTCTTCCAGCCTTCCCACAACCGCTTTAAAGTGCTCCAGATGTTCTTCAAAATCTCCATGCAATCTCCTAGAACAGCGTGTAGATGAACGGTGCGATGGCGGAACTCTGTGCCACGACGATCAATGCACCCAGAAGGAACAGGGTGAGGATCATCGGCAGAATCCACCAGCGCTTGTTTTCGGTGAAGAAACCTAACAGTTCACCGACGGTGGATAGGTTGCGTCTGGCCTTCAGTAAAAAACCCATACGAATCTCCTTGCAAAAGATTTGGAAGTTTACCGGGGCGGCATTGAGGGAGTATCTGTCGCCCGAAATTGCCCTGGGGAGGGAGGTTAATGTACTTGCCGGCCCTGCTTCAGCGCTTCGAGAACGCCGTAATACGCCGGCTTCTTGCCGTACCCGTCGTCGAACAACACCGGATTTGCGTCGGGCAAATCCTTTTGCGTTCGCAGCCAGGTTAAGCCATCCTTGATGCCCCACACCGTAAACGAAGTGCAGTTTGAGTCCTGCAAACAGGTGTGGACGACATCGTAGAAAATTTTCTTCTGATTCTGGTACGGGTCCGCTACCGCTCCGGCTGGACCCTGATACACGTCCATCTCGGTAACTTGCGCTTGCACTCCGGCAGCCTTTGCCTGCTGCAGAAAATACTTGAACTCTTCGACGTAGTTCGCGTGCAGTTGCTGCGCTTCCAGATGCATCTCGCAGCCCGCGACGTCGATCGGCCCGCCCAGCTTCTTCACCCGCTGAATCAAGGCAAAGAATTCATCGGTCCGTTCTTTGTCGACGCCCGCCTGCCCGAAGGTATCGTTCAACACGAGCAGTGCACGCGGATTCGCCTCGCGCGCGTATTGAAATGCCTTGGCAATCATCTCGTCCTGTCCTAACACGCGGCTCCAGCAACCGTTCTTGCCCGGCGCGAGCGGCTCGTTCACCACTTCCCACGCGTAGTAGGTATCTCCACCACGGCGCACCAGGGTTTGAATCTGCTCTTTCATAATCTGGTCCAGCTCTTTTGCCGACCAACCGCCGCAGGTGATGCGCCCGAAATTCAACCAGTCCGGCGAGGTATCGTTCCGATAGATCAGCGTCGCGCCAAACAGCTTCATGTTGTGCGTCTTCGCGAATAGCATGTCATCGTCAATCGAATCCAGATCAAACTTCCCGCGCTCGGGCTGGGTAAATTTCATAAAGACGATCGACACAGCATGATTAAACTCACGCGCCAGCGTCGGTTTGAATCCAGGATCCCTGTCCCAGAACCGCCGCTGGATGTTGCTACCCACACCAAAGCCGATGGCGTCGGCATACTGCCGCAGGCTTTCAGTTTTAATGGATTCCCCGAACCCCGCCCATGCTCCTAAGAGAAGCACGCTGCTTGCCAGAACCACTAAAACGACTCTGCTTAACTTGTTGATTCTAATATCCTTGCATGCCTAGAATTGACTTCGCGTCTGCGCGAAAGTGCAATGTCTTGCACACTCCTAGGAAGATTCCGCGCCAGCCGGTTCCAGCAATGCGCGATTCGAAACCCTGCGCCGCAACAGTGCCATGCACATGACGAAGCCAACAGCGTTCGTCACCACAATCCCGACCACGCATCCCCACAAGCCATATTTGAAAGTCAGCGGCAGACCCACGACGAGAGACAATGCACTGGCCGCCAACCGCGCCTGAAACACCAACTGGGGAGCTTCCATCGCCCGTAGCACGATCGTCGGACCAAACGCTGCGCTCCACAACGTCGTCTCCAGTGCGACCAGCGGAATCAGATATGCGACCTCTAGATACTTCCCGCCGTATAGCAGATGAAACACCTGCATCTTCAGCGGAACCATCGCCGCCCAGTAGACCACCGCGCCCACTGTGAAAAGCAGAGTGAGACGTCGCGTGATCATGGCGCTACCCTTGGCACCTTCTTCGTCCCAAAGGCGCGCGGCGTACGGCAGAAACAGGCAGGAGAGTGCTGTGAAGCTCTGCTCGAGCGGCAACGCCAGATTCATCAGCGCCCGAAGCTGGCCCGCCGGCGCCATGCCGAACCACATGCTGAGGAGCGGATAGTACATGTAATACGGAATCCACGTGGCCAAGGCGCTGGCCAGCGCCCAACGACCGTAGCCCCAATGTTTGCGCCACGCCTCCCGCGCTGTCGGTCCTGGCTCTTGGGAGCTGAGCACCTTCCGCAGATTCGCGAACAGATAAGCTGCCGTAACCAGCGCACCCGTCGCCATCAGCTCATACGCAGTCAACGGCGAGAGCAGCCCTCGGCGATAGAGCAGGAACAAGCCAGAGACGAGCAGAACGCAGTAAATGAACGCTCCGGTCGCGGCCCGCGCCGGACTCAATTCCATGTAGTAGGCACGGCGAGCCAGCCAGAACAGCAAAATGCACGGCGAGGCAATCGTCACGCCCAGCAGCGCTCCGGGCAGGCCATTCCCTTCTCCACGCAGGAACGCGACCCCAGCCGCACCACCCAGACAGACAATCGTCAGAGCAGTAATCGCAAGATGAATCCAGACCAGCGCGCCAAGATATCCCCGCAGAGACTTGTGATACGCCGAGCCGCTGAACACAGCCATCGGCTCCAGCAGCATCGAGTGATACAGAAACGACAGCAGAAGGAACAGAGAAAATGCCAGAGCGTACGCCCCGTACTGTTCGGGAACCAGCCACCGCGCCAGCAAAATGCCCAGAAGAAAGTTCGATCCCGAGATCAAACCCTGATCCACGATCGCCAGTCCGCCCTTGGTCGCCCAAGGCAGCGCCTTGCGCAACTTGCCCATCGGACCGCGCGCTGGACTAGCTGCCACAGTCTGTTCCATCACCGCCGTTGTAGAGTCTTGCGAATTCATGAGAGCGTTTTGTCTTTCCTTATCCAAGAAGCAGATTCAACGAGTGCAGAGCTGTTCCTGCGAATTCTTCGTTTGGGCCTGGGCTCGCTCGATGCAATTCCTCAAGTGTTTCGCCAGGATGCGCACCTGGGGCTCCAGGACGATGCCGACGTGATCGCCGGGAATCTCGTGAATCTCCAGGCTTCCCAGGGCCAATTCCTTCCATCCCGCGTAGGGATCGTGTGTCCCGCGTAACGATTTTCGGCTAGCCCGGAACAACACCACTGAGCCTTCATACGGTGTGGCCGTGTACCGCGCGCCCGCCTGCTGGATTCCCTCCCGCACTTTAATCAGCGCCGGCGGCAGAAATCCATGTTGGAGTTTGCGCGTCAGGGTCTTGGCATACTGCCTGGTCTTGTGGCTGACGTATGACACTTTCTCGGAAAGGGGTAACTGCCACAGCTTTACCAGCAGTTCGCGATTCGATTCGTGCTTGCCGGCAAAGGTATCGAACAACGCCAGCACTCCGACCTCTTCGCCTTCAGCACGTAGCAGCCGCGCGATCTCAAAAGCGACCGTCCCGCCAAACGACAACCCGCCCAGGAAATACGGCCCTTCCGGCTGAATCGTTCGCATGTCTCTCAGATAGTGTTCCGCCATTTCCTCGACGGTGTGGAGACGCTGCTGCGATCCATCCAGTCCCTGCGCCTGCAGTCCATACACCGGCTGATCGGGGCCAAGATGCTGGGCCAAGTCGCGATAAATGATCACCGTGCCACCCGCGCCATGAATGCAGAAGAACGGCGGTTTCGTGCCCTCCGGCTGAATCGGCACTAGCGACGACCACGACGGCGACCAGCCATCCCGCCGCAAAAGCTCCGCCAGTTGCTCGATGGTTGGTGCCATGAACAAAGTCGTGATCGGCATCTTCTTCCCGAAGATCTGTTCCAGCCGATGCATCAGCCGCACCGCCAGCAGCGAATGTCCACCAAGATCGAAGAAATTCTGCCGCACTCCGATGGGCGACTTCCCCAACACCGATTCCCAAATCTTGACCAACTGCAATTCCAACTCGTCTTTCGAAACTACGAATTGCCATGTCGCCGGAGTCAGGTCCGCCTGCTGCGGCATGGGCAACGCGCGGCGGTCGACTTTGCCATTGGGCGTCATCGGCATCGCATCGAGCACCATGAACGCAGAGGGCAGCATGTATTCGGGAAGTTTGTCTTTCAGGAAACTCCGTAACACCGAAGCCGTGGGTGCGGGCTGGTGGGCGGCCAGGTAGTACGCCACGAGAACCTTTTCCCCGCGCCCGTCCTCCCGCGCCACTACTACTGGCTCGTGCACACCAGCGTGCTGACTCAAAACGGTTTCGATTTCTCCCAACTCCACACGAAACCCGCGAATCTTGATCTGGTCGTCGGTGCGACCGAGGAATTCAATGTCGCCGGTCGGGAGATATCTCGCCATGTCGCCAGTCTTATACAACCGCGCTCCCGGCTCCTTGCGAAACGGATCAGGAACAAATTTCTGTTCCGTCAACTCCGGACGGTTTAGATAGCCACGAGCCACTCCAGCCCCGCCGATATGCAATTCGCCGCGCACACCGATAGGAACCGGGCGCAACAAAGAATCCAGAATGTGGATCTGAACATTTGCGATGGGCTTGCCAATCGGCAGCACCGCAGGAGTTTCGTCCCCTGCCGGCTCGAATGCGGTCGCGATCACGGTGGCCTCGGTCGGACCGTAGGTGTTGATCCAGCGCACGCGGTTATGCGTGCGATCGTGCGTCAGTTTGCGCCACGACTGAAATGCCGCCGGGGCCGCCTTCTCTCCGCCCACGATCACCAGCCGCAACTCCCGCGGCAACGACGTGCGGTTCTCCGACAACTGGTACACCAGTTCGTGCCAAAACGCTGTCGGCAAGTCGAGCACCGTAACTCGGCGCTCATGGATCCACTTCAGAAAGTCCACTGCGGTGAGCGGCATCTCTGCTGTCTTGAACACCACGGTCCCGCCACTCAACAACGTGGGAAACATCTCTTCGACCGCAATGTCAAAGCTGACCGACGAGAACTGCAAAACGTGATCGGCCGCCGTGAGCCCATAGAGCTTGATGGCCGCTGTGTTGTGATTCACCAGCCCGCGATGCGTGAGCAGAACACCGCGCGGCTTCCCGGTCGACCCCGAGGTGTAGATGATGTAAGCCAGATTCTCCGGCGTCGTGACCTGCTCTGGATTGCGATCGCTCTCGCGCGCAATCGCTTCCTGACTCTCGCTCAGATCGACGACTACAGCGGCCCCGTTGGCTCCCTCGGGAAGCATTCCCTCACGCGTGATCAGCACAGGCGCTTGCGCATCCTGCAGCATGTAGGCCAACCGCTCTTCGGGATATCCGGGATCGAGCGGCACGCAAGCCCCGCCAGCCTTCATAATTCCGAGTAAAGCCACGGCCAAGTCCGGCGAGCTCTCCAAACAGACGCCGACAGGAACATCGCCACCCACACCGCGCTTCCGCAAGTAGTGCGCCAGTTGATTCGCCCGGGCATTCAGTTCGCGGTAACTCAGCGCGTTCTTCTCCTGAACAGCCGCGACCGCGTCGGGTCTGACGCTGGCCTGCAACTCGACCATCTGATGAACACATTGCGCCGGATATTCCGTCTCGGTACGGTTCCAGTCCGCCAACTGCTTCGTCTCTTCCGCTGTCAGGATCGACACCGAGGAAACTGCCTGCCGGGGCTCTTCGACAATCGCTGCCAGAAGTGTTTCCCAGTGGCTCGTCATGCGCCTGATCGTGGAGGCATCGAACAAGTCGGTGTTGTAGACAAATCGTCCACGGAGTCCGTCTGGACGATCGTCGAGCTCAAGGTCGAGATCGAACTTCGCCACGCCCACATCAATGCCCATCTGCGTCACGTCCCAGCCCGGTTCGGCAACCGTGGCCGGTGGAGAAAGTGAAATCAACACTTGCAGCAGCGGGTTGTGGCTGAACACGCGGTCCGGATGCAGTTCCTTGACCAGGCTGCTGAAGGGCACATCGTCGTGCGACAGCGCCCCCAGCGTTACACTCTTCGCTCGCTGCAGGAATTCCTGGAACGTCGGGTCCCCCGACAAATCCATGCGCAAGGCCAACGGGTTCTGGAAACATCCCAGAAGTCCTTCAAGTTCAGACTGCTTGCGCCCCGCGCTGACCGTGCCCACGATGAAATCGATCTGCCCGCTGTAGCGGTGCAGCAGCGTCGCGAACGCCGCCAGCAAAGTCATGAAGAGCGTAGTTCCCTCGCGGCGGCTGAATTCCCGCAACGACGTACTCAGGTCACTCGGCAACTGGAAGAGTTGCATCGCTCCCCGAAAACTCTGCACGGCCGGCCGCGGATGATCCGTCGGCAATTGCAGCACCGGGAGCCTTCCCTCCAGATGCTTCCGCCAGTATTCCATCTGCGGCGCTTGTGCATTCTCCAGTAACTGCTTCCGCCGCCAGACGGCGAAGTCGCCATACTGCAGCGGCAGCGCGGGCAACGACGGCTCTTGCCCGTGAGAGAACGCGCGATAGAACGTCATCAACTCAGGCAGGAACACGCCGTAAATCGAAAGACCATCAAAAATGATGTGGTGCAAGGTAAGGATGACCTGATACTCGGCATCCCCCATCTGCACCAGCGTGGCCCGGATGAGCGAGTCCCGCCGAAGATCGAAAGGCTTCTTGCTCTGCTCTGCGGCCAGGCGACGCGCCTCGGCTTCGCGATCGGATTCGGGCACGCTCCTCAGGTCGACTACCGGCAACTTGATTTCCGGAGCGGGACGCACGATCTGTACTGGCTGTCCACCAGCTAGGTCGAAGTTCGTCCGCCAGGCTTCATGCCGGCGAATCACCGCCGTCAGGCTGCGTTCGAGAATGCCCGCGTCCAGCGCTCCGCGCCGGTACAGAATCACAGGCTCGTTATAAAGCGGCGAGGTCGGCGCGATCTCGCTGTGCAACCAGATCTGTTCCTGCGCGTCGGAAAGCGGCACCGGCTCCGATGCGGAACGACGCGGTATATGCTGCTGCCGGGCAGTGCCCGAGAGAAGCCGCTCCAGCAAGGCACTTCGCGCCTGCGTCGCTCCAGCCACACTCTTTTCCGCGTCTGCGGCGGGCGCCGGTTTCCCGTTTACAGGAGCACGATCTTCTTTGTCGGTCGGTTTCGCGCTCGTCTCGTCTCCAAACGAAACCCACAGCGACTTCAAACCGCGCAGGCCCAGGTTCGACCGCCAGACCAACTCTTGCAGCTCCAACCGGATCTCCGGCAGGCGACGCAGCAACGTTTGGAAGGCGATCTGCGCTTCAATTCGCGCCAACGGCGCCCCAAAGCAGAAGTGGGCTGCATAGCCGAACGCCAGGTGCCGGTTGTCGGCGCGCGTAATGTCGAAGCGGTCCGGATCGGCAAACCTCTCCGGATCGCGATTGGCCGCCGCCATCACCGCAATCACAGCTTGCCGTTTCGTGATGAGCTTGCCACCCAGTTCCCGATCGGACGGCGCCAGCCGTGCCGTGTGCTGGCTCGGACTCTCGTAACGCAACATCTCCTCCACTGCAGAAGGAACCAGCGACAAATCTCCGCGCAGTTTCGCCAACTCAGCCGGATGCCGCAACAGCGTTAACAATCCATTGCCGATGAGGTTGGTGGTCGTCTCCTGCCCGCCGACCATCGTCACGATCGTGTTGGCGACGACTTCTTCGTCCGTCAGGTGGTCGCCGTCAATTTCGCTCGTGAGCAACGAATGAATCAGGCCCTCGCGCGGCGTTTCCTTCACTTGCCGGACCATGTCCCGGAAGTAGGCCGTCATGTCCTCGACGGTCTGCAACATCAGCGGTGTGTGCTCCGGATTGTGCTGGAAGTTTCCCAACATCTCGGCGAAATTCGCAGACCAGGTTTTCAGGTGCGTCGAATCCGCTACCGGCACTCCCAACATTTCCGCGGTCACGATGGACGGCAAAGGCTCGGCCAACTCGGCAATCACATCCATGCGGCCGTTGCCCGCAACCTTGTCGAGCAGGCGATTCATGATGCCCTGAATGTGCGAGCGCAGCGCTTCAACCCGGGCCGGCGAAAAAGCCTTGGACGCCAGACTGCGCAGCCGCGTGTGCGCCGGAGCATCCATGAACAACATCTGCTTCACCATCAGCTGCGCGATCGGACTCAGACGTGACAGTCCCATGGCCGTGAGCTGCTCCGGCGACGGAGTGCGGTCCGCGGAAAACGTGTGTAGCACTTCCAGGACGTCCGCGTAGCGCGTCACGATCCAGGCATGCAGAAACGGATCCCAGTGCACCGCATCCTCTCTCCGCAAGCGGTGGAACAGAGGATACGGATTCGCCAGCACCTGTTGGTCGAGCAGGTGATACAGGCTGAGAGCGGCGTTGGGATCTTCCGCCCGCGACAATGATGGGGTGCCGATGGCCACTACTGGTTCCTTGCGTCTCCCTGCGACAGAGCTTGCAAAACTTCCTGCGTGCTCATGCTTTCGATTTTTTCCTGCGCCAGTCTCTCGATTTCCCGCGCCATACCGGCCAACGTGGGATGGTCGAACAGAGAGAGCAGGGATAATTCCACGCCAAATGCTTCGCCGATCCTGGTCACCAGCTGCGTTCCCAGCAGCGAATGGCCGCCCAGCAGAAAGAAGTTGTCGTTGGCGCCGACGCGATCCACGTGCAACAACGGTGCGATGATCCCCGCGAGGCGCTGCTCCACAATTCCTGCGGGCGCAACATAGGCTGCTTCGCGAATCACGTTGCTGTCATCCGGCGCTGGAAGCGCCGCCCGATCCACCTTGCCGTTGTTCGTAAGCGGCAGACTCTCTACTCTTACGAATGCCGCGGGAATCATATAGTCGGGTAACCGCGATTGCAGAAAACTGCGCAACTGTCCCGCCGTAAGAGTCGATCCGGGAGTCGTCACCAGGTACGCGGCCAGGCGCTTGTCTTCCCCACCATCGTCGATCGCAACCACCGCACTGCATGCGACTTCGGCGTGGTGGTCGAGCGCGCGGACAATTTCTTCCGGCTCCACCCGATATCCCCTCACTTTGATCTGCTCGTCAGTGCGGCCCAGAAACTGGATTTCCCCGTTTGGAAGCAAACTCGCCAAATCCCCAGTACGGTACAACCGTCCGCCGGATACCGACGCATCGCTCACGAACTTCTCTTCGGTGAGCCCCGGCTGGCGACGATATCCTCGCGCCAAGCCCGGCCCGGCGAGGCAGAGTTCTCCCGGCGTTCCCGGCGCAACCGGCTGCAGGTGCTCGTCGACGATGTAGGCGACGATGTTGTCGATCGGTTTGCCAATCGAAGGCCTCTCGCTCGCCGACCCATCCGCCGCTACCACGCCCGACGTGGCGACCACCGTGCACTCGGTCGGCCCGTAGTTGTTAACGAGAACGAACGGCAACTTCGACGATGGACGCCGGTGCAGTGTATCCGCACCCGTAAGCAGTGTGCGCACCGCCGTGCTGCGCGGCCAGTCCAAAAGCATGATGCTTTCCGCAAGGGGCGTCGCAAGAAATGCGATCGTAATTCGCTGCGCCACCATCCAGTCGCGAATCTTTTGCGGATTTCCCCGCACAGTCTCGTCGATCAAATGCACGCTCGCGCCCGCTGCCAGGTAGGGCCAAAGCTCCCAAACGGCTGCGTCGAACCCCAGCGCCGCCTGATGGCTGGCACGATCTTCGGAAGTCACTGCAAACGCTTTGACGTGCCACGCGATCAAGTTCTGCAATCCGGTATGGGTTATTTCCACTCCCTTGGGCTGTCCGGTCGATCCCGAGGTGTAAATGACATAGGCCAAATCTTGCGGCCCAATCTCAATCGGCAGGGACTGCGTTGAGTACTGGCCCAGCAGCTCACGATCCCGGTCGAAGTTCACAACCTGCCATGAGCCGGAAGGCAGGCGACTCTGCAGGCTCTGCCGCGTAATTACTGCGGCCACATCTGCATCCCGCAACACAAACTCGAGCCGCTCCAACGGCATCGCCGGATCCAGCGGCAAATAGGCAGCGCCGCTCTTCAAGATGCCGAGCGCCGCCACAATCATTTCCAGAGAGCGATCCATGTACAGACCAACCAGCTTCTCGCGGCCCACCCCCATCTTGCCCAGATGATGCGCCAGTTGGTTGGCCCGGCGGTCCAGTTCAGAATAAGTCAGATTGCCACAACCGGAAGCGACGGCCATCGCTTCTGGTCTGTCGCTTGCCTGTTCCGCAACGCACCGCGAGACCGGCAAGGCGGAGGCGATATCGAGAGTGGCGTGCAATTCAGACATGATTTTTACTCGTTTGCTGCGGCGACTGCCAGCCGCGTCGCGGTTGCGTCTACTTGCTGAGCTTGGTGGTCACAAAGCGTTCAATGTCGTCGATCGTTTCGAAGTTCTCTCCCACAATTTCCTCGTCCGCGATCCGCACTTTGCAATTCTCTTCAAGAAAGGAAACGAGGCGGAAGATTCCTAGCGAGTCAATGACTCCGCTTTGCACCAGAGAAAGGGTGTCCGTGACATCGGTGACGCCCTTGCGTTGCGCGGCTTCCCTGACAAACTCGCGAATCTGCTCTTTGGTCGACTGCACTTGCTGGGTCATGTTCCTCCCTGGGTTTGGTGAGACTGGTTCGGTTCAGATGTTTTGAGCTTTGGTTGCTGTTACTGCGCTACCGGTTGCGGAGCCTGCGCCAATTGCACGCGGTCAATCTTGCCCGTCGACGTCTTCGGCAGACTCTCCTGCAACTCGATGAGTTCGGGAATCATGTACTTCGGGATCCGGGTTGCGCAATGTTGCTGCAAGTCCGCAGCGGTGAGCGCGCCAAAATCATGCGGCGCAACCACCGCCTTCAGACGCGCGCCGATTTCGTCATCGGGAATCGCCAGGGCCGCCGCTTCCCGCACCCCGGGATGGCTCATCAGCGCCGCTTCGATCTCGCCCAGCTCAATCCGGTAGCCACGGCTTTTCACCATACTGTCGCGGCGGCCGACGAAATAGTAGTCACCGTCCACGGAGAGAGTGACGATGTCACCGGTGCGATACATCTTCTCTTCGAAGTTCGGCTGGAAACGGTTCGGCACCACCGCTCCCTGCGTTTTTTCGACGTCGCCCCAATAGCCCGGAGTAACTGCCGGCCCGCGTACGTAGAGTTCGCCCTCTCGGCTGCTCCCCGCCTCGATGATCTCGTCATCCGCATCCACCGCGAACACTTCCGTGTTCGCGCAGGCCTGGCCAACCGGCAGATGCTTCATGTTTCCGAGCCGCTCTCGGTCGACCTTGTGGAACGTGCAAACGTTCGTCTCGGTCGGACCATACAGGTTGTACAGGTCCACATGCGGCACCAGGTCGGCCAACTGGCGCAGGTATTTCATCGCAAAAACTTCGCCGGCAAACAGGATGATGCGCAGCCGCTTCAGATTCTCCGCCTTCAGGTTGGCATGCAGCAGAAGCAGAACCAGCGCCGATGGAACCGAATACCAGATCGTGATCTGCCGATCGCGGATGAAGTTCGCCAGGCTCGCCGGAAACAGCGTCAGATCCTCTGTCACCAGATAGAGCGTGGCGCCCGCCTCGATCGTGTTGTAGACGTCGAATACGGAAAGATCAAAGTGCAGAGGAGCGTGGTTCGACAGGTTGTCGTCCGACGTAACCTGGAACGTCTCGGCGCACCAGTCGACGAATGTCAGCGCATTCTGATGCGACAGCATGACGCCCTTGGGACGCCCCGTGGAACCCGATGTGTAAAGAATGTAGGCGAGATCGGTAGTCGTGGCCTGAATCTGCGGAGAACTATCCGCAGGGTATTCCAGCAGCGAAGCCCACGGCATCGTATGCGGGACGTTTCCGTTTTCTCCCGGCCCCAGCAGAATACTGAACTCCACCGAATTCTTCGCCTCGGCAGAAAGCGCGTGCAACCGGTCTCCGGTTGTGATCAGCGCCTTGATGGCGCAGTTTCCGATGATGTAGCTGATGCGCTCCGAAGGCGCCTGCGGATCGAGCGGAACGTAAACTCCACCCGCCTTCATAATGCCGAACATGCAGGCTAGGGACTCCACCGCTTTGGGAAAATAAATCCCTACGCGGTCGCCCTTCTTCACCCCGTGACGCTGCAGCAAGTGCGCCAGCTGATTGGAGCGCTCCTCCAGTTCCTGATACGTGAAGCTCTTGCCGCGGGCCGCAACCGCAGTCTTCCCGGGATAACGCTTTGCGCTTTCGGACAACAGTTGTTGCAGGATGTACGCCATCTTGGCCTCTTCTAGTGGATGGGAAAATACTGGATGGGGGACAAATTCAGCGGAACACTCACAGCCCGTGCAGACCGGCGATGATCATCTTCTGCACTTCGGACGTGCCGGAGTAAATCGTCCCCGACACGGCGTCGCGCAGTTCCCGCTCAAGCTGAAACTCGGTCATGTAGCCGTACCCGCCATGCACCTGGATCGCGTCCAGAGCGCTCTTGATGCAGGCTTCGCTGGCAAACACCTTGGCGATGGCCGCCTCGCGCAACGGATGCTTCCCTTGCGACTTCAGCCATGCCGCCTTGTACAGCAACAACCGGCTGGCCTCCAACCGAATGTCCATCTCCGCAATCTTGGTCGCGACCGCCGGAAACTTTCCAATGGGCTGGCCGAATTGCTTGCGGTCGGTCGCATAGCTGGCGGAAGTTTCCAGCAGGCGCTGCATGACTCCGAGATGGCTCGCCAGAATGCAGATCCGCTCCCACTCCATCGAAGCGGTAAAGATCGCCTGGCCGGCGCCTTCTTTGCCCAGCAGGTTCTCGACCGGCACTTCGCAGTCCACAAAAGCCAGCTCAGCCATGGGCGAGGTGCGGAGCCCCATCTTGTGCAGCTTCCGGCTGATCGTGAACCCCGGGGTTCCCTTGTCCACGATGAACGCGCTAATTCCCGCCGCGCCCTTCGCCGGATCAAGGTTGGCAAACACAATGATCATGTCGGCCAGTTGCGCGTTGGTGATGAACGTCTTGCTGCCGTTCAGGACGTATTTGTCCCCTTTGCGTTCGGCGCGTGTCTTCAGGCTAAAAGCGTCTGAGCCCGACATCGGCTCGGTCATGGCGTGCACACCGATCCAGTCGCCGTTCACCAACTTCGGAAGATATTTCTTCTTCTGCTCCGCGGTGCCGAACGAGACCAGCGGAATCTCCGAGCTCCACATGTGCGCGTTGATGGAAAACAGCAGCCCGTTGTCCCGGCAGCTATAGCCCAGAGCTTCCAGCGCGCATACGGTCGTCAGGATGTCCGCGCCGCCCCCGCCATACTCCACAGGGACAGGTAATCCCTGAATTCCGAACTGGGCACACTTTTTCCAGCCCTCGGCCCAGAACGTCTCTTCGTGGTCGCGCTCAATCAGGTCGTCGTTCAATTCCTGTTTGGCAAAGCGGATAACTTCCTTGCGAAAGGCTTGCTGTTCTTCTGTCCAGGAAAAATCCAAGGTTCTTTCTCTCCCCAAGCTCTTTAAGAAATAGGCTCGCTATGAATTTGATTTCGGTTCGGAAGCGGCGACCTTTTTGAAGCGCTGCGGACGGCCGCCCCGCAACTTGATCCGCGCCGGTACGCCCACGATCGTAGTGTTGTCGGGAACGTCGGTCAGCACCAGACTGTTGGCCACCACCACCACGTTGTTGCCGATGCGCGCGTCGCCAATCAATTTCGCTCCGGCGCCGAAGTACACGTTGTCGCCGATGCCGCGCGAACCCGCTGCGATCAGCACTCCACTCTGCACGGTGCAGTTCGCGCCAATCTTGGTGCCGCCAACATTCAGACCGTAGGTCGTATGCACCACCAGGCCCGGGCCAATCTGAGCGTCAGCGGCTATGTAAGAACCGGTCAACGTGCCAACAATCCGGTAGAACACTGCCGCGACAAGACGCAGAAGCAGGCCCACGCCCGGGAAACGGACGCTCCCAGCCCAGTGCTGCAAGCGATGCGCCATGACGAGTTGGGTGTTCATGCGAAAGAACGCAGAGAATTTCTCACTCGTACTGGGCTCGTGCCGCTCCAGGTTCAGGTCGAGCGCGGCCCGTCGAATGTCGGCCCGCACGTTCTCAAACCAGCCTCGCTGCGGAACGTTCATCACAGCAGCTTCGCTCTGTCCCGAAGCGCTCATACCGCCC
Source organism: Candidatus Sulfotelmatobacter sp. (assembly GCA_017883385.1). Classification (GTDB taxonomy): domain Bacteria; phylum Acidobacteriota; class Terriglobia; order Terriglobales; family Acidobacteriaceae; genus Sulfotelmatobacter. The sequence continues at coordinate 71,671 of JADGNQ010000006.1, read as the reverse complement.
CCGAACCTTTCAGGATTGCAGGAATGGTCCAGACCAGAATCTGCATGTCCAGCCACAAGGACCACTTGTCGATGTATTGCAGATCCAGTTGCATCCATTGCTCGAAGGCAATCGAACTGCGCCCCTTCACTTGCCACAGGCAGGTGATTCCCGGCTTCACGCTGAAGCGACGGCGCTGCCAGTCCTCGTTGAATCCTTCATAATCGCGCACCGGCAGGGGACGCGGCCCCACCAGGCTCATGTCTGCCACCAGCACGTTGAGCAGTTGGGGCAGTTCGTCGATGCTGGTTTTGCGCAGAAAGCGTCCCAGCCGCGTGATGCGCGGATCGTTCTTGATCTTGAATACCGGGCCAGTCACTTCGTTCAAATGCTCGACTTCCCGCATTCTTTGCTCCGCGTCTGCCACCATGGTGCGGAACTTGTAAATGTGGAAACGGCGCTTGTTCAAACCCAGCCGCTTCTGCTTGAACAGAACCGGCCCAGTCGAAGTCAACTTAATGAGTATGGCCGTAAGGACCAACAACGGGGACAAGAGCAGTAGCAGAAAGGACGAGACCACAAGGTCGAACACGCGCTTGGCAACAACCGGCCAGCCCTCAAGTCTTCCCGTCTTGTGCGTAACCAGGGCATCGCCATCCCAGTTCTCGGCCGAGGAACGCGCCAGTTTCAGGTCAAACAGGTTGCTCAACATCCGAACGGTAATTCCTTGTTCTTCGCAATGGGTGGCAATCCGCGACGCTTCGTAGTGAAACGATCGCATGGGTAGCGCCATCACAACCTCGTCCACCACACTACTACGCAAATATTGCGGAACGCCGTCGAAGTCACATGCCACTGCAAAGCCACTGCTGCGAAAAGCTTCCATGCCAGACCAGTCCCGGTCGACAAACCCCATCACCCGATAACCCATCTCCGGGTGCGAGTGCAACTTCCCCGCGAACTGTACAGCCCGGTTGTTCGTCCCCACGATAAGAACGTCGCGCAAGTTGCGTCCGCGACGGCGCACCCAGACCAGAACCACGCGAAGCATCAGACGGCTGCCCACGGTGGCGGATGTGCTGGCTGCCCAGAACACGAATAGAAACAGCGGCGTCGCCAGTGTGATGTGAAACATCGCCGCCCCCACTACGATCATCAGGGTACCCAGCGAGGTGGCCTTGATCACATCCACCACTTCACTGATTCGACCCGAAAGTCTGCGGGACCGGTACAACCCGAAGCCGCTGAAAACGAAATGCCACGCAACCATGAACAGAGCGAAGATGGCGAGATTCTGAATCTTCACCCGCATCTCGAACAGTTCCGTCAGCGTCACCGCATGCGTGCGGTGAAGAGACGTCATGACCGCCAGAGCCGCCAACAGAAAAGCGGCGGCCATCAGCCCTAGATCGAACAGCTTGAAGATATTGAGAAGAATCTGACGACGAGCGTTACTCATGGCACGGGTCACCCATGGGGTCGATTACCTGAGTTGGCGAATCAGACACGATCAGAAAGGTTGCGCGTACTGGCGAAAAGGCGGCCGACTTGGTCGTCGAACCGAGGACTGGCGGAGTTACTCAGAGCTTCTTGTAGAGCGCATCGGGAATTGGAAATGTGCGCTGGTTGAGGATAGCGCCTAACACCCGCACTTTTGCAGCCTGCAGCTCCTGCACCGCTTTGCGTGCAACTTCACGGCGGGAGGTGTTGGCTTTGAGCACCAGGATGACGCCTTCCGAGGAGCGCCCCAGAGTAATGCTGTCGTTCGCCCCGCTGAGGGCGGGACCGTCGATCAGAACGTAGCGGAATTCCCGGCGCAGCTCAGTGATTCGCGTACTCATCCGTTCCGAACCGACCAGAGAAGACCACTCGGCGGGGTCGGAGCCGCAGCTCAGCAGCCACAAATTCGGCCTTCCCACCTGCCGCACGAACCCACGCACCGAGGCGGAAGCCCGTAACGCGTTGGAAAGACCGTGATGGTTCTCGACGCGGAACTCTTCATGCAGACGCGGGGAGCGCAGGTTCGCGTCTACCACGCACACCGGGTCGGCAATGTGCGACGCCAGAATTTCCGCGATGCGGGCGCATACCCAACTGCTCCCGTTTCCCGCCTCAGTGCTCGCCACCACAACTGCGCGGGGCGCATCGCCGCCGGGTGTCAGAAACACACTTTGCACCAGCTTGCTGAGTTCGTCCTTCTGGTCTATCTCCATCTCGGGCTGGGATGGCTTCACATCGACGACGGGCGCTGAATCCTCAGCGGCAAAGGATATGGTTTCCGGCATAGGCATAGGCGCGGGCGACGGGTCCACTTCCTCCGCGTCGATCGCAAAGATGTCGCGCTCTCTTCCGAGATTCTGCAGTAGTTCGAAGTTTCTGCTCATATGGGCCCCTATCTACCAACGTCAATTCGGTGCTCAAACAACACCACGGTGTTCTGGTTCCAAACCAATCTTCGCGTCAGGTGCAGGCTCAACTGCCGCTGGCTGGCTCGTTCTTTAACATTCGGATCACGCTCTTTACATAAGCGCGAGCCTCGTCTGGACTGGGCATAGTGGCCGGCTCTTGCTGCCGGTTCCGTTGCCCCGCCCTGGCGGATCTCCTGTGCTCCTCTTCTGCCTCGCCCATTCCCGAGTCGTGCCTGCGCAGGTAAGCCTCGGAAATGTCGATCGCCGCCGCTTCATCGAAATCGAAACCGGGAGTCGACTCGGTCGAATTCGACGTAGACGTCCGGTCGGGAAGCAGCCGGCGAATATCGAGATCACGCGCCACTTCTTCAACCACGGCCATGTCGATGGTCTTCTTCTTCAACGCGCACGCCAGCGAGAGCGCGTGGAAGCACAGATTGTTGATATTGCGCGGGATTCCTTCGCTAAGTTCGGCGATGCGGGAAACCGCCCCGGCGGAAAACACTCCGTCGCCCTGGTACCCGGCCACCCGCAGCCGGTGCGCGATGTAGGCTGACGTTTCCTGCACCGTCAGCGGGTTCAGTCCGCTAATGCTGGCCACCCTCTGGTGCAGCTGTCTCAAACTCGGCGACGCCAGCTTCTCCGCCAGTTCCGGTTGCCCTGACAGAATGATTTGCAGGAGCTTTGCCCGCGGCGTTTCGAAATCTGAAAGCAGGCGTACTGTCTCCAGTACCGAGGGCGCCAGGTTCTGCGCTTCGTCAATCACGACGATCACGCGGCGTCCCGCTTGCGCTTCCCGCAGCAGACAGCGATTGAAATCTTCGTGCATGCGCACCAGATCCTGGCCCTCATGCTCGATTCCCAATTCCGCCAGCAGAAACCGCATGAACTCCCGCGATGTGCACTGCGTCTGGAAGATGAACGCCGTCTGCGCGCGGTTGCGGAACTTCTCCAGCAGGTGGAACAGGAGGGTGGTCTTTCCCATGCCGGGCTTCGCCACCATCGCAAGAAAGCCGCGATTCGCCTCCAGCCCGTAATACAACGAAGCCAACACTTCCCGATGCTGCCCGCCCAGATAGAGATATCGGGGATCGGGCGTCACACCGAATGGCTGTTCGCGGAGTCCAAAGAACTGTCGAAACATGTATGCGCTCTCTTAGTTCGTGATTACGTGAAGCACGTCGTCCACACTCTCGTGCGCCGTGACGTTGCCATTGGTACCATTCCGCTCCACGTAGCGATGCGGAACCGCCGCCAGCACAGGTATTCCCAGTTCCGCCATCACTTCCGAAGGTGTGCGGAACGACTGGTCCAGGTAATCCACCGCCAGCACCAGTCCGACGCTCGCCACCGACGCCATGAGCAGTCCCACCAGACAGAATATCCAGGGCGACCTGGACGGAAGCGCTGGAACCACGGGTGCCTGGGCAACGGCCACATTCAGCATGCGGGTGGCGTCCATGGCGTCGGAGATTCGCGCCTCTTCGCTCTTCTTTAGGTACAGCAGGTAATTCTCTTCGTTCGCCTTTTCTGTCCGGAGAAGGTCTTGCTGCATAATTCCCTTCTCGTCCAGTTGCCGGGCCTTGGTGGCGTAGACGTCAACGATTGCCTGCGTCGCAGTTTCGCGCGCCTGCAGGCCACTCAGGTCTGCCTTGGCCTTGGCCAGTTCTGAGTTGATCCATTGATAAGTCGGATTCTGGTCGGTCGTCTCTTCACTAACCGGCGTTCCTTCTTCCTTGGCCAGAGCTGCTCGTGTATCGGTGATTTGCTTGTCGACCTCCTGCACCAGCGGATACGTGGGCTGGTACTTGGTCAGCAACTCGGTCCGCTTCAACTCCAGAGACATCAGGGTCGCCTTCAGCTGTTCCAACACCTGCGGGTTGTCGCCCTTCTTCATTTGCGTCGTCAGTCGCGATGGAGTCGAGCCGTGCTGACGATCGAGGTCCGCGATGCGATTGTTAGTCCCTTTAATTTCAGCCCGCGTTGTCTCGAGAGTGGCATTGAACTCAGCCAGCTTTTGCAGGGTCAAATCTCGCATCTGCGCCGGAGCGACTCCGCCCAGTTGGTCCGAGAAGTCCTGCAGCTTCTGTTCCGCATCGGTCAGCGCCTTCTTGTATTGTTCGGTTTCCTGCTCGAAGAACTTCACCTGACCGCTCGGGTGGTGCACTTCCAGGTGCTTCTGCACATAGACCCGGCTCAGCGTCTCAAGCACTTGGGCTGCCTGTTGCGGATTTTCAGATTCGTAGACCACGCTGATGATATTCGTCTTCCGGATCGGATCGACCACCAGGTCCGACTTCATCCGGCGTACCGCCTTGGCCGTCCGCGTATTCTCGTCCTGCCAGCCGAACAAGGACCTTTTCCGGTTGAGCCCGCATTCCACGACCACCTTGCGCAGAACGTCGTCGCTTTCGATCAACTCCACTTCGGAGTTGAGATCCTCTTCGCTGACGGTATCTTTGAACATCATTGGGGCATTCTGCTCCGGGCTGACCACCGGATCCAGGCGCTCGCGCTTCACCAGCAGTTTGGTCTCCGCCCGGTACCGGGCGGGCAGAAACAGCGCCGACATTAACACCCCGAGAAAGATTCCCAGGAAGGAAAGCACCAACAGCCGCTTGTGGCGAAAGCCAATGGCCACAAAGTCTCTCACGGTGAAAGACAGGGCTCGGGATGTGCCAGCGTTGAATTCGTTGCTCATACGACCTACCTCCGCATTACGGTCTAGAAAGGTTTGAAATACGTGCCCATGTTGTACGACGGAATGAAGTGCGAGATCTTGGAGAAAGTGTTCTTCGGCACGAACAGCATGTCTCCGGGGTGCAGGAAGGAATCTTCTTTCAGATTGCCCTGCTTTTCCATCTTCTTCACGTCAATGATCTTCGCTTCCATCCACTGGTCATCGACTCTGCGGAACAGCAACACCTGTGAATGCTTGGACTGGTCGGTGAACCCGCCCGCGATGGCGATCGCCTCGACGAGTGTTGTGCTGCCGCGCAGATCGTACTTGCCCGGGCGTCCCACTTGTCCGTCCGCGACGAAGTAAGGCTTCTCGAAATCCTTCAGCACTACCGAAATAATGGGATCGTTGAGAATCTTGCTATACGCTTTCTTCAGAGTGACGGTCAGTTCGGGCACACTCTGATCGGCCACGTGAATGTCTCCCACTCCGCGCATGGCGACAAATCCGTCAGGCTGCACAGTCGCGGTCTGGTTGAATTCCGGGCTCAAGTCGAAGACCACATCAAATTGGTCCCCCGCCCGAATCTTGTAGCGCGGATACCGCTCTTTAAACTGGCCGTCCGCGCCCCCAGCCTTGCCGGAGGTCGTCGATTCCGCGTCCGCTTTGACTGGGGTAGGAGTTGCTTCTTGCGCAGCCACGACTACCACTGCGAACAGCAGGACTGCTAAGGCTTTTGTCAGATGTTTCAGGTTTTCCATTGCTCTCTTTCCTCCAAACGGGCAGGCACTAAAAGTCTTCGTTTCGAAACTGGATGTATCAGTACGGCCGTAAATCATTACCGGCGAATCGCGTGTCGGCTCTTCGCTAATAGCGTCTGCTCACACCACGGCTACTCTACGTTCGGTGCCGAGGCAGTGGGCGCCAGCGTCTGCGTGGGCGTGATCTTGTACTGGTGAATCTTATAAAGAAGGCAGCGGTAGCTAATGCGCAGCAGTTGCGCCGCCCGCTTGCGATGCCACCCGGTTTGCTCCAGCGCCTGGGAAATCGCTTGCATCTCTGCCTCGGCGCGAAAACGCCGCAGGGAGAAACTTCCCCCGGTCGACGACTGGCCATTCCCCTTCCCAAGGCCGCCGTTCTTTCCCTCTTCGGTTTCACCAACGGGCAACGGATTCGTTGGCATTTCAGCTTCTGTTGTCTTCGATTCGATGTCGCTCATTTCGGGAACCTCTAATCTCCTGAAGCTTGTCTCAGAAACTTTCAGCAATAGGCATGAAACTACGCCTCTTCGCTGTGTGGGTTTTAACGCGGACCTTACCGGAACTAAATATCGCGTCTAAGCCGAGGGGGGTGGCTGCCGGGCCGCTAGGTCGCCGCTGAGTGGGGGCTCAGCGCTACTCTACTTATACGGGCTCCACTTCATATCCATCGATACATATGGACAAGGAACGCTGAATCGGCTCTAGGGAAATGACCAGACTCCGATCACCCTTCTGTGCCTCGAGTATTCCTTCAACACCGTCGAGAGCTCCGCCTCGCACCCGCACCCTCTGGCCAATCCGCAGGAACCTGTGTTCGTGAAACGGAACCGCTCGTGCCAGAAGCGTCTTGATGTCCTCAATCTGGCTGTCAGGAATGGGAGTACCCGAATTCTGTACTCCGACAAAGCTCACAACCCCTTGAGTCTGCAGCACTCGAACCCGATTCTCGGAATTGTAGGCCACTCGCACAAAACTGTACCCGGAGAACAGAGGCACTTCCACTTGCCGGTTTCGGTCGCTCCATTTATGTACCTGGGTGATGACCGGAAGGAAAGCTTCCAAACCGACACGTTCGAGCTGCTGGGTAACCATTTTTTCGTGACGGGACCGAGTCCGCACTGCAAACCAGTGCGGGCCTTCCATCCACTCTAAGCTCTCTACATCCGTCGGGTTACGCTGAACAACCTGACCGCTACTCATAGCTCCGCCCTCTGAGTCCCATGCCGGCAACCCCTACTAAAAAAAGAAATTCGGTCCCCAGTCCGCTTTGGATAACAATCCGCGCGGATCAGTTGGAAACTAAAATCGCGAGATAGAACGGGGGGAGCTGCGAAATTCTGTGTTGTGTATGCCAAACAGCGCATACTTAAGTGGGACGAGAATATCGCGAGGTGTAAATTCCTGCAAGTGGAATAAAGCACTAGTGAAGAAAGACTCTATCCATCTAAACCATTGATAACGATGGCTAAATCTGGGGCCAAAATGGGGCTCCTATTTAATTAATGGCCCTGGTTGCAAAATCTGTCGTACGCGTGCTCCAGTCCGGGCGCTAGAATACCTGATCCCCGGGAGACGACGCTGCGAAGCTTGCCCATCACAAGACGACGATTCCTCTGGTCAGCGGTGGGGGCCGCAGCAGTGGCAGGGGGAACGGCTGTCGGCGCCAACCAGGCCAACCATCCTCGACTAGAGCGCCTCGACATCTTTCTCCCTCAGCTTCCCGATGCCTTCGACGGCTTCAAAATCGCGCAGCTGAGCGATTTTCACTACGATCCCCATTTCTCGCGCGCGCCGATCGAGATCGGAATCAACATAGTAAACGGGTTGCGCCCCGACCTCATCGTGCTGACCGGGGACTTTGTCACCGCTCCGATCCTCGGAGGCTTACATCGATCTTCCAAAGTCCCGGAAGCCGATCCTTGCGCCAGCCTGTTAGCAGGGCTGCGGGCTTCCAGCGGAATATTTGGCGTTCTGGGCAACCACGACGAATACTTCCATGCTCAACGAATCATCGATCCCCTTCAGTCTGCGGGCATTCGCATCCTCCGCAACCAGGCTATCGCCATCGAGCGCCAGGGACGCCGCCTGTGGGTCGCCGGGCTGAACGACATCATTGCTGGGGAGCCCGATCTCGACCAGGCCCTCAGCACAATTCCTCCCGGTGAAACTACGGCTTTGCTCTGTCACGAACCTGACTTCGCCGATGAAGTAGTGAAATACCCAGTGGACATCCAGCTCTCGGGGCATTCGCACGGAGGGCAAGTCCGCCTGCCGCTGCTGGGCGCACTCTTCCTGCCGCCGATGGCTCGAAAGTATCCCCGCGGACTGCATCGTCTGGGACGGCTTTCCCTCTACACCACCCGCGGAATTGGAACCGTTCGCGTACCTCTTCGCCTTGATTGTCCTCCTGAAGTCACACTGATCACTCTGCGTTGCGGCACGCAACCGCCGGGTGCGGACTCTACGATTTCCGTTGATCGGAACTCGGGATGAAGTCCACTAGGGTCCCCAGCCTGATACCGCCCTCACCGCATGGCATGGGCAAAGATCTGGACCAGCCAATACGTCAACGTGCCCAGAACCAGGCTCATCCAAACGCCATTCCCCAACCCAACCAGGAAATTTCGCGACTCGTGGTCCTCGCACTCGAGGAACGCGGACTGATCTTCCGTTTGCGCCGGTCCCTCGAACGAGTATTCGGAGAAAGTTGGCATCGCCTTCATGGTCAGAGTCTAGGTCAAATCTCAGAACCGAAGGTTAATGTCAGGTAAAAAGGTTCGTAAAAATGCGGCAAAATTTCCTTCCACGGCTGCGGCCGTCGTTCTGGACCTCTCCTCCTTCAAAAGGCACATCTCAGAAAGTGCTCGACAGCCAACCCCCGAATGTTTACCATAGTCTAGTATTTATGTAGAGATACTTATAAATCGCACCCTCCTGAATTTCCCGTTCCGCAAACTCCCACGTTTTGATCTCGACGGGGAGAGAATCGGGAACATTTGTTACAGAGAGGTTACAGATTTATGAACCAGAGGTTACAAATGTCATCCCGCCCGCAATCAGACGCCTCCGACGCCCAACCCGCCGCACGTTCTCTGCAGAATGGCCCTCTGTTCATCGTGAGTTTGTGGCGCGCCGGCTCGTCTCTTCTTTACGCGTTGCTGAACAAGCATCCCGACGTCGCGCTGATGTACGAAGCCGACTTTGTTCTCCTGAAACCAGTATTTCTGAAGGCCGCTTCCCCGGATTGGGCGGAGCGCTGGGAGTTCCTGAACTCTTCCTTGAGCCGTCACGGCCTTTCACCGAACGATTTTCCCGCGGCCAGAAATTTCCCCGAAGCATTTGAAGGGTCGCACCGCGCCTACGCCCAGCGTAAAGGCGCCGCCATCTGGGGTGACAAGTCCCCTCACTACTACGATCGTCTCACCTTTCTCGCCGAGACCTTCCCGGGAGCCCGTTTTATCATCGTGTGGCGCGATCTGTTCCAGACCACCAGCAGCATCGTTCGCGCCGCCGCCTCAGGGAGTTCCTATTTCAGCAAGTCAGGCATGCCGCTTCGGGCGATCGCGGGCTATCAGACCTTGAAGAAGGAATGCGATTCGTTGCTCGCCAAGGGAGTTCCGGTCTGCCAGCTCAATTACGAAGACCTTGTGAGCGACCCCGCCTCCGCCATGACGGACGTCTGCCGCTTTCTCGGAATTCCCTATCTGGACGCCCTCGCCACCATCGACGGCGCCGATCGCTCCGCAACTCACGCCGGAGAACATCACCGCCTGCTGCGCGGCAATGCCATCGTTGCGCAATCCCGCCCCGACGCGCTTGCTCCGGTTCTTCGCAAGAAAATCGAGCGCTATCACGCGTGGTACAAGAAGCTCTATGCTGGAACCTGGCCACCCTATCCCAAAGAAGCACCGGCCGTCGAATTCCCTTCCCCGTTGCAGCGGATCACCGATCGCGTTGCCTACCGTTTCTTTCGCCGCTGGGACGCATTGGTCGAATTGATCTTCTGCCTCGCCCCACTTCGCCTGCTCTCGAGATATCGTCAAGGAAAAGCGAAACTCCGTGCGCGCCTCGCGTCGCCTTCTCTGGATCTAAAGAGTTGAATTCTCTCTGACGGGATTTGCCTCGAACACCCTCCGAGGACAAATGTGCAAATTCCTGCATCAATGGTCCCTACGCGCATTGACCGTCTATCAGATAGCCGCCCACCCCGGTATTCAGTCTCCGGTTACCCCATCCCCGGGACCCTACCCATTAGTGCTATTTACCCTGGGTCGAACTTCTCCTACGCTTGTGGAAATCTTGGGGCGGCCGCAGCCTCGAACGGAGGCCGGCAGCCATCTTTTGTTCGGGGATTGGTGCGCAGTTCCCCGTGTGAGCAATCTGTGAGCGTATCCCGGTCGCATGTGATTCTCTGGCCGAAGAAAGATCGCCGTTGGTTTCACCACACTTATGGCTCAAGTCACTGCTCTTCCCAATCAGGACCGTCTTCGAGTTTTGGCAGCAGACAGCACTTCCATGAGCACACAGCTGCTCGTAGAGGCGCTGGGCCGCGATACTCAGCTTCAAATGATCGAGTCTCCACCTAATGGGCTGACTCTTCTCAATCTGGTGAAGCGGGAGAAGCCGCAGATCGTGGTGGTGAGTGCAAAGCTGGGAGAGAATCAAGGTGGAGGCTATGATCTGGTGCGTGAGATTCGTGCCCAGTCGCCGGCTGCGCGGGTGATTGTCCTGCTCGATGCCTCCGAGCGCGCGTCCGTGATCGAGGCCTTTCGCGCTGGAGCGCAGGGAGTATTCTGCCGCACCGAGCCTTTCCGACTCCTCGGCAAGTGCATTCAATGTGTCAGCCAGGGTCAAGTATGGGCCAGCAGCAAAGAGTTGCAGTTCTTGCTCGAAGCCTTGGCCAAGCCCACGCTCACAAGCTTCCTGACCGCCGACGGATCACTGCTGTCCGCGCGTGAAACAGATGTCGTTCGCTGCCTCGTCGAAGGACTTACCAACCGCGAAATCGCGCAGCGCCTGACGCTCACCGAACACACCGTGAAGAATTACTTGTTCCGCATCTTCGATAAGCTGGGGGTTTCCAGCCGAGTGGAAGTCGTGCTCTATGCTCTGGGGAACAGCGTCCCTCGCCCCTCTGCTCCGCTCAGCAACCCCAGGCCGGGACAACCCGTGGCCGTTTCGCCGCGAACTCCAGCTCCAATCCCGGTCACGATCCGGAAAACTAACCTAACCGACAGTACGCGATAATTGCGCTGAGTAGTGTTTGAGTCCTCGGAAGTGGCCATGTGGGGACAGCCGCCTTCGGCTGTCCGTCGACCAATCCTCACTGCGGCAGTCTGAAGTTCAGCGTGACTCTCGTCTGCATCTCCACCGAACGTCCGCCTGCAGTGCGCGGCTTAAATCGCCATTGTTTCACCGCATCGCTGGAAACCTGCGCCAACTGCTGCGGTCCGCTCACGACCTGAACATCCTGCACTGCCCCATCCCCGCCGATCTGGACTTCAAGCACCACCGCGCCCTGGATGTTCTGCTGCCGCGCCTCTTCCGGATACTCCGGCTCCACCCGATGAAGCAGACTTCCCTCAGCCGCGGTGGGAGAAAGCTCAACCCTTCTTTCCCGATCCACGGCAGATGCTCGCTCCATTCCATTTCCCTGCCGTGCTACTTCAGCCTTGTTCTTCGCGGGCGACATGCGAAACACTTCTTTGCCGTTCTCGTATACGAGCAAGTCGCCGGCAGGAACTGAATCGCCGCCCTTCCTGCTGGAGACTGTCGCGTCGGACATTGATGGCGCGGACAATGACGGCGCGGACAACGTCTCTTTCTTTGCCTGAAGAGGGGCGTTCGTGGCAGGTGCCGGCGACACCGGGTTCACCGAGGATGTTGCCGCCGCCGGTCGCGCACGCGCCACAGGCTTCTGTAATCCCAAGTGCCGGTCCAGCAACACTCCCAGCAACACTGCACAAAAAAGAACGCTCACTCCCAGGACTGCCGTAACGATGTCGAATCTCCGCCGCGGAAAACTCTCCGGCATCTCTGGGATCATTTCCTGGACGGCTTCAGAGACTCTCTGAGGCTCATTCCTCGCTGGCAGTGGCTGGGCCGCACGCTCCAGGTTGGTCAGGATGCGACCCGCGAGAACTTCTAAGGTTCGCTCGTCGCGCTCCCCGAAGGCGTTGGGCAGGGAAGAAAACACCTCGAACACTCCAGCCAGTTCAGCTCCACGCAGAAGCGGCATCACCATCACCGAGCGCACGCCCAGCCGCTGTGAAGATCCTACGTCCACCCGCGCGTCGACCAGGATGTCGTCACACCGCTGCGTTCGTTGCGTCTTAATACATTCCCCGGAGAGCCCAGAAGCAGTGTCGAGCCGCGCTCCCAGGTCTGGCGCCGTGGGACCACTCGTGGCACGGCAAACCATTTCCCCGCCGCGCTGTAGCACAACGGCCGCGCCGGTTGCGCCCGTCGCCAGACAGGCCTGCTCGACGACTTCGTTCAGCACGATTTCCAGCGCCAGGTCGGCGGAGAGTTCCGGCGATAGTCCGCCCCCGCTTTGCGCGGCGAAGCGCGCCGCCAGATCCGCGAAGTCGGCTTCGAAACCCGCATCCTCAGAGCGAGCCCGGAGCACACCAGTCGCATCAGGAATAGGAGGCAAGGGATCCGGTCCCGACATCGGATGTCGCGGCATGAAGAGAGAGGCGCAAGCGCCGAGATTCGGCGTCTGTAGCGGAGTTTCCCCCCAAAACAGCGCGTTGTCAATACGCCTTTCAGGCCACAGGCAGTTCTCAGTTCACAGTTCTCGGTTCTCAGTTTCTGGCCCCTTACAGCTCGGGGAAGGGTCTGGTCTTGCACAGGGAGGGCGATCCAACCAAGGATCCACACATCGCATCCGCACTGAGAACTGAGAACTGAGAACTGAGAACTGAGAACTGAGAACTGAGAACTGAGAACTGAGAACTGAGAACTGAGAACCCGGCCTCCAGTCCCAAAACGGCAGGAGAAAGTGCAATAAACCTTCGGAAATAGAGTCTTTTCTCTCTCGCAATGTTAGTCTTGTGCTGTTAAAATTCCTCTAATCTTGGGGCAATGTTGGACGGGTTTTCCCAGGCCGTTTTCCTGATTTCCCCCCTAGGCTTCTTCACGGAAGCATCTCAAACTAAAGCTGTTTCAGGTCATTCCATCACGGGAGTTTGAACATGCGGATCGCTGTCGTAGGCTCCGGATATGTAGGCTTGGTAGCAGGGGCGTGTTTTGCGGACCTCGGACATGACGTCATTCTTGTCGACAACGACGAACGGAAACTGGCTGCGCTGAAAAATGGCCAGGTACCGATCCATGAAAAGTTTCTGCCCGAGTTGCTGAACCGCCACCGCGGCCAGCGCCTGACTTTCTCCGACGACCTGCAAGAAGCCGTCCGCCTCAGCGCGGCGGTTTTTGTCGCCGTCGGTACGCCGCCCACCGAGAGCGGCGAAGCCGACCTCTCCTACGTGGAATCCGTCGCCCGGGAAATCTCCGGCGGCATCGATGGCTACAAGGTCATCGTCGAGAAAAGCACGGTCCCCGTCTACACCAGCGACTGGGTGCGCAAAATCATCCTGCGCAGCGGAACCGACCCGGAATCGTTTGACGTGGCCTCGAATCCCGAATTCCTGCGTGAGGGCACTGCCGTCACCGACTTCCTCTTCCCCGACCGCATCGTCATCGGCTGCGACAGCGAACGCTCCGCCGAGGTGTTACGCGAAATTTATGCGCCCTTGACTGACGGCAGCTACTATCAGCGCGCCGATGCCATTCCCCAACCGGATCGCGCCACCATTCCCGCTCCCATCATCGTCACCAGCACCAAGAGCGCGGAACTGATCAAGCACGCCTCCAACGCTTTCCTCGCGATGAAGATTTCCTTCATCAATGCGGTCGCGTCCGTCTGCGAGTCCGTGGGCGCCAACGTCAACCAGGTGGTCCACGGCGTCGGCACCGACTCACGTATTGGCCCGCGTTTCCTGAATCCCGGCATCGGCTATGGCGGATCGTGCTTTCCCAAAGACGTCATGGCGTTTCGCGCCGTCGCACGCGAATGCGGCTACGACTTCCGCCTGCTCGACGAAGTCATGGCCATCAATGAGGACCAGCGCCAGCGCTTCCTGCGGAAAGTGCGCAGCGCCCTGTGGACCCTGCGCGGCAAGAACCTCGGCGTTCTTGGACTCGCCTTTAAGGGCGGCACCGACGACATCCGCGAATCTCCGGCACTCTTCCTTGTACAGGCCCTTTTGCAGGAAGGCTGCAAAATTACCGCCTACGACCCAGCCGCCATGGAGCGCACTCAGGAAGTGATGAGTTCGAGCATCACCTTTGCGAACTCGGCTTACGAAGCGGCTCACGGCGCTGACGCGCTACTGATCCTCACCGAGTGGGAGGAGTTCGCCAATCTCGACCTCAGTCGCTTGCGCAACGAACTCAAATATCCCATCGTGGTCGACGGACGCAACCTGTACGATCCCGAAGTGATGGCCGCCCAGGGCTTTACCTATTACAGCGTAGGCCGCGCAGCCTCTCATCCCGACGGAGTACCCGCTGCCGTGCTGAAAAACGGCATGAGGAATGGCAACAAGGCATGAGCCCAAAACGAGCTGTCGTCACCGGTGGCGCCGGTTTTCTCGGATCCCATCTCTGCGATGCCCTGCTCGCCGAAGGCTGGTGTGTGGTCTGCGTCGATAATCTGCTGACCGGCCGCCGCGCGAATCTTGAGCATCTCCGCAACGAACCCGCCTTCGAGTTCGTCGAAAAGGACATCTGCGAGCCCTTCGACGTTGGCAAGGTCGACTACGTTTTCCACTTTGCCAGCCCCGCCAGTCCCGTGGACTATAGCAACCACGGCATTGCAACGCTCAAGGTCGGTTCTCTCGGCACTTTTCACGCCCTTGACGTAGCCCGCAAGTACAGCGCGAAATATCTCGTTTCGTCCACGTCCGAGTGCTACGGCGATCCCTTGGAGCATCCGCAGAAAGAAACCTACTGGGGACACGTCAACCCGATAGGCCCGCGTTCGGTCTACGACGAAGCCAAGCGCTTCACCGAGGCCGTGACCATGGCCTACCGCCGCTATCACAACGTCGACACTCGCATTGTCCGCATCTTCAACACCTACGGCCCACGCCTGCAGTTGAATGACGGCCGCGTGGTTTCGAATTTCATGAAGCAGGCCCTGCGCGGCGAAGACCTCACCGTCTATGGCGATGGCAATCAGACGCGCAGCTTCTGCTACGTAAGCGACGAGATCGACGGCTTCCTGCGATTGTCCAAGTCAGACGAGCATCTGCCCGTGAACATCGGTAATCCCAACGAGTTCACCATCCTCGAGTGCGCGCAGTTGGTGCTGAAAGTTAGCGGCTCGAAGAGTAATATCCGCTACGAACCGCTCCCGCAGGATGACCCGAAGCAGCGCCGTCCCGACATCACCAAGGCGCGGCAATTACTGGGATGGGAACCGACGATCGATCTGGAGACCGGCCTGCTCAAATCGCTGGCGTACTTCAAGAAAGCCGTCGCCGAAGAAGGCGCCGTCAAGTAGTTAGATTCAGGCTGTCATTCTGAGCGAAGCGAAGAACCTATGTACTCCGTTGCACCCGGCAGAGTGCATAGATCCTTCGCTGCGCTCAGGATGACAACGTAACGGTGTGACATGCACATTGATACGTACATTTATGTAGCTCGTTATTGTGCGTATAACATCGACAGGTCTCCCAAGGCGCTCTGGCGTGTCCGACACGTCGTCCACGATACCCCTTCCCGAGCCGGAAACGGCCCTAGCAACGACGATCTCTCCGGGGACGGAGGTAACCATCCTCCGCTGTAAATTCGCGCACCCTTGAGCCTGCCAGGGCGGTTCTACGACTTTTCAATCACTTACACGAAGCCTCAACGACTTACGCCAGGACGCCCTTCGAAATACGAATCCGTCGAGAGCATTCGTCGAAAACACTCATCCTTCCACTTCGGATGGATGCGGTCCAGCAGAAACCCCTCAGCCGCGCCGAAAGAGTAGACGACCTCGCGCTTCCAGGTCGCCAGATCCGCTCGTTTGAGTTCGCCCAGAGTATCCCGCCTTGCCCTTGCACTGTAACTGGCGAACGACTCGAAGTCGGAAAGAGCGGCGAACGCCGCGTCCGGTCGATACTGCGCTGCAGCCTCAGCTGCCCGAACCTCCGTATAGCGCGCAATTCCCTCCTGCCAGAGCTGAAAAGCGAAGTACCTGTGATCGTCATCCGACAGCTGCGCGAAGAACTTCTTGCGCTGCGCGATGTACTCGCTCGCCAGTTTTTCAAACGTCGCACCGTCAGGTTCGTTCACCGCGCGCAGCAGCAGGTCCCGCAACTGGCTGAACCCTTGCACCACTTCGGGCTTCTCGTAAGGAAACGGATAGTTCAGCATCCACATTCCCGTCGTGTCGCCGCGGCTCAACCCAAGGGCATTCACAGCGTCGAGGTATCCGGGCTGCGCCCACTGCAATTGGTGAAAATGTTCATGCATTGCGGTGAACAGCCAAGGCGTGCTGGTCTTGCTGATTGTGTTGGCGGGCTCTCCGATGACGATGACGGGTGGCGGCCCAAACGCAGGAAACGTCGCCTGGAAATTGACTGGAAACTGCCTCGAACGCACGTACAGATCCTCTCCGACCTTCTTCAATTCCTTCGGAGGTGTTGGATGGTGCGTTAGAAATTCCGTTTCTGCCGTTACCAGCATCAAGGGTGCCGGTGTCTTACTCCACCCCGGCCAGATTCCATCCTGAATCGCCGCGGCCAGCCGGTAGAACTCCTTGATCCGAATCGCGTCCTGAGCGGGAAGCTGTGGCGTGGGGGTTTCCTGCGCAACCGCAGAGATTGCCATCAATAACAGGAGCAACAGGTTTCGCATGAGACTTTGGACGCGGGAACGATTCCGTGGTGAGCGTCGTTTTAGGAAGGATCAGTCGTCGTGGCCACGAAGTCGGTCAGCTTCTTGACGTGCTCGCGCTCTTCTTTGGTTTTCAGCTCGAACGCCACGCCCATCCCGTAGCCAGGATGAGAGGTCTGCACCGATCCGCGCAGTCTCAGTTTCAGGTCCTGGGTTCGAACCAGGATCTCGACCGAGGAACCAGTGGCAAAGGGCAGGTTCACCTCGAGGTAACATCCGCCCGAACTCAGATCCGTCAGACAGCAATAATGGGGGACCGCGATCCCGGTACGGTAGACTTCCGCGCCCAGGCGGCAGGTATAACGAGTCTGCGTGCGTCGGTTGTCTGCATCCGTCTGTGCCGTGGAGGCACCATTCTGAGCAAATGCCTCTTGTATGGTTTCTTGGCGGGTCTGGCTTCCGTGGGTTTGCTCAGCCACCGATACTGTCGCCAGTTGCAGCGGCTCTTCCATCTCAACCGTCACTTCGGGAAGCTGCTCCTGCCGCATATCCGTCGGGAGACTGGCACTTAGGAATTCCGTCAGCAGTCGCCGCGAAGCCTTGGGCACGTCTACGAACTGCACTCCCGCCCGGCCATTCCAATCCTGCCATACCACCTGCCCTGACAGACGAATGCTCGCCGACTGTCCTGGCAACTGGAACTGAAAATAAACCTTACTGGTCGGAGGCAGCTTCTTGCCAAACTGTACCGCCATTCCCTCTTGTGCCAGGTCGACCAGCGTTGCCTTCTCCTGCTGAACGTTGGCATAGTCAATCGTCGCGTGGGCATGCACTGTAGCGCGGGCGCTCTTGCGTTTTTCTTTGCGCATCACCGCTCGGGCCGCGCGCAGGCTGCTCAGCGCCCGGTCATAAGCCACCGGCTTGTAGACAACGAAGTTAACGCCCAGCGAAAACATCTCGCGAATGGCATCCTGACCGGCCACCACGGCGACTGCCAGTGTCGCGTCATTCAGGCGCGACACGCGGGTTTCGCGCAACAGGGAAATCACTTCAGCGTTGGACTGCCCGTCGACGATCACTACATCAAACCGCTCCTGCGCCAGCCGCATGGCCGCGCGAGCAAGGTCCGGACAAGACTCGACCCGCAGGCTGAGTTCGTCCAGAACCCGCCGCAGCACCTCGGCCGCCGTCTCGTCCACGCACACCAGCAAAGCAGATAGAGTCATACCTGATCCACATCCTAGGTTCCAGCAGTTCGGCGGACAAGTTACCAGGGTCATGATTAAGGCGGTCTCCAAGGTCTTCCCTCCCCTTAACTGACTTGCTATCAGTCAGTGACATGAGTAACCACCCGCACACCAGAAGGCCAACGCCCCGGTATTGGACTGTCGTGCTTTGACGCCATCTCCACACGTTCCTAGGATGGACCATGACGCGATGAAAGGTCGCGCGCCCGCTCTGTTGTCTGCCAGCGGGGATGCGGAATGGTCCTCCCCGGATTCGAGACGCGGGCTCAACGGAGTTAACGGCGTGTTGGACAGAGTCGCTCCTCCCCGAAAGAGATTTATGACATCGAGCAAAAATCGCGGTTTCTCGTTGCTGGAATTGCTGATCGTCATCGCCATCGGTATGACCATGGCCGGTGTGACCTTCATGTCCCTCATGCCTTTGTTCAAACAGAACCATGTGGACCAGGCCTATGACCTCACCGTTTCGGTGATCCGCAATTACAGAAACCAGTCCATCATCAAGAACAAACGCTACATCCTCGTATTCACCGCGCCCGCAACGATTACAGTGCAGTACTGGGGCTACGTTCCGCCGCCGGCCGTGTCGCCTGCTCCGGTCACGGTAGCCACCTACACGTTGCCGCAGGACATTCAGTTCGCAGTGCAGGCGGGTTTTCCGAACCCCGGACCGGATGGGTTCGGCACCGGTGCGGCCCCTATCGGCTTTAACGCCTGCGCGGTCGTCGAGGCTGGCAACCCTTGCATAGTTTTCTACCCAGACGGGTCCGCTCAAGACGACGCCGGCAACCCTGGCAACTACAACAACGGGGTCGTCTACCTCACCCGTCCCGGAGATGTGTACAGCTCGCGGGCCATCAACATCTGGGGCACAACCGGCAGAGTTCGCGGTTGGAGACTCTACAAACAGGGTGGAGTTAACACATGGGTACAACAATGACGCAACGCAAAGTGCAATCGCCGCAGAGCGGGTTCACCATCATTGAAACCATGATTGCGATCGCGATCATGAGCATCGGCATCGTTACCCTGATCGCCGCTTTTGCCACCGCCGTCGGCGCAACCAACAATGCTCAGGAGAACCTCATCGCGCGCCAGAAGACGCTGGAAGCGATGGAGAGCATTTATACCGCGCGCAACGCGCAGCAAGTCACTTTCGACCAGATCGCGAATATCAGCAGCGGTGGAATTTTCACCACTGGCGCCACGCAGCTTCTCTTTGCCGGGCCCGACGGACTGGTCAACACTGCCGATGACGTTAGCTACCCCGCTCATGTACCGTGCCCGGCAGGACCGGAGTGTCTGGTCCTGCCCGGCCCTGACGGCATCCTGGGCACCCCCGATGACAAGGCCATGAGCCTGGCCAACTTCACACGCCAGATTCAGATCTCCAAGGTTCTGGACGCCGACGGCGTCACGACGAACCCCAATCTCAAACAGCTTACCGTGACCGTCAGTTACATGACCGGCGGATCATCGGTTCCGCACACGTACACGGTGAACGCACTGATTTCGAACTTCAACTAAAGGCCGGTATGGAAAGCATAGCGATGGAAAACATGAAGATGCCAAAACAAAAAACGGAACGCGGCTTCACGCTGGTGGAGCTCATGGTTTCCATGGCGGTCGCCCTGATTGTGATGGCGGCCATGGCCAGCCTGTTCAAGACTGGCATGAACTCCACCATGCTGGTCACGCAGCGCGCCGAAACCCAGCAGAACATGCGCGCCGCCATTGATCTGATCGTGAAAGACGTCAGCATGGCTGGCGCTGGACTGCCTTCGGGAGGGCTCCAGTTGCCCCTCGGAGGCGGAGCCACGGCCGCCAAGTTTGGCTGTGACCAGACCCTCACCTGTCATGTGCCGAACCACACCTACGCCGCCAACTACATGTACGGGATCATTCCCGGGTACACCAACGGAGTGGAAGGCGCCGCCGCTATCCCCGCCGCACCCGCGCCGGCGATCAACGACAGCGTCACCCTGATTTATTGCGACTACAACTTTCCTCTGTTCGAGTACAACGTCACGTTCCCCAGTGCTCCCAACGGAACACTGATTAACCTGACGCCGAATGCGGCCTACACGCCCGCGCCTCCGCTCCCCACTGCTGCCGGCGGCATCCAGGCGGGAGACTTGATTCTTATCAATGGCATCAATGGTGTTGTCGCGGTAGGCGAAGCGACCAATGTCACCGCGACCTCGATCGCTTTCGCGAATCTGGACCCACTCAACATCAACTGGAGCGGGGCAACCCACACCAACAACGTCTACGCGGCTAGCGGCGGCGCAGGCTATCCCTTCCCGGTTCCGGTCACGGTTCCACAGACCACGCAGGGCACCGCTTACCGCCTATATGCTGTCACCTACTACCTGACCGTACCCGGCGCCGGACAATCGCCGCGCCTGATGCGCCAGGTCAATGGGCTCGCTCCGGTACCGGTGGCCGATGACATCATCAATCTGCAATTCGCCTTCGACACCTATAACTCGACCACCAACGCGCTCGACGCCAACCAGCCCAACCCCCTTGCTGTGGGCGAATCGCCAAATTTAATTCAGAAGATCAACATTTCTGTCATGGGGCAAAGCATCATCACCTACGGCAACAAGTCCCAGAACATGTATCTGGCGACTTCCGTCAGCGCACGCAACATGTCGTTTCGCGACAGTTACAAGTAACGATTTTTGGGGGCAGGAGACCTACTATCTATGGCACAGGGAAAAAACAACTCACGAGGATTCACACTGATCGCGGCGCTTCTCATTCTGGTGCTGCTGTCGGGCGTAGCGGCGGGCCTTCTCTTCCTGGTCACCAACGAATCCAAAATGGGCGGCAATGACCTGGAGGCCAATCTGGCCTACTACGGCGCCGAGTCCGGCATGGAAAAACTTACCTCTGACTTGGCCGCACTCTATCAACAGTATCAGGTTCCCAAGAATCCACAGATTCAAGCCCTGACCACCAATCCGCCCACCTCGGCTATGGTCGGCAGCATGACTTACACCGAGACCATCAACATGCCCTTGATGCCAGACGGGATTACTCCCAAGAGCAGCTATAACACCGTCAGCTCCGGTTCGAATCAGGGACTCTACGCCGAAATCATTCCCATGACCCTGCAGGTCATCGCTACCCGTCCGGCGGGCGCTTCGTCCAACATCACCCGCAGTGTCGAAGTCGCCCTGATCCCGGTGTTTCAGTTTGGCGTGTTCTGCGGTTATGACTGCAGCTATTTCGCCGGCCCCGACTTCAGCTTTGGCGGCCGCGTGCACACCAACCAGAATCTCTTCCTCGCCGCGGGCGGCGACCTGGTGTTCAACGACAAGATCTCAGCCTTCCAGCAGATCGTCATGGATCAGCTCGAAAATGGCCACGCGACCAGCGCTGGATACGGCGGGACAGTCTACGTTCCCAAAGCCTCTTCCGGATGCCCCCTGAATACGTTCCCCCCAGTGGGAGCGAACTGTGTCGCCCTTCCCGGCGCTGGCACGGTGCCCGGCGATGCCAGCTGGAGCGGCGGCTATCCCAGCGTCGGCGGCGCAGCCAACGTCAATTTCCCCAGTCTTTCTTCGGGCACTCTCAATGGTTTCGTAACCAATTCACTTACCGGCGCCAAGAACATGCAGTTGCCGTTTGTGTCCAATAGCTGCACCAGCAACCCGCCCCCTTGCACCGACCCGATTGCGATTATCCGCAAACCCCAGACCGAATCGCCTTCGAGCGCACTGGGAAGTGCGCGCTTGTACAACAAGGCACAAATCCGCATCCTCCTCGCCGACAAGCAAGCCGATCTTCACCCTGAGCGCGCGGGCACCGACGCAGACGACGTCCAGTTTCCCAATGCGCCCGGTTTCAGCAGTCCCGGCAACGATCCATTCCAAAACGGACAGGTCACGCTGACCGCGGGCGGAACCGAGTTCGCTGGATTCGGCAACGTGGGCACCAAGGGTTGGGTGAGTCCGAACCGTGACGCAGGTCCTTTGGGTTGGGCCGCCGGAACCCTGTTCCCGCTGATCGGCGAGCTTACCAACCAGCCCGCTACCCCCGCCAACATGACCGGCCCCTGGATCCGGGTGGAATACTGCAACGGAGCGCCGCCCACGCCGTGTGTGGGCGTCACCAGAGACTGGTTGAAACTGGGCTTCAGTCGCATCTTTAACAACCCGCCCTTAACTCCGGGTTCGAATGCCATTGATCCCAACGCGATTCTGATCCTGCAGCAGCTTCGCCCAGCGCCTGGGGTACCGCAGGTGCCGGGCTCTGCCCATAACGCAGGAACACAGGGCAATTTCTATCCCATCAACTTCTACGATGCGCGCGAAGGCGAGATGCGCGACAACGCCTTAGCGAACACTACCAGCGGGACCAAGACCTATTCTTCCTGCTCGGTCAACGGCATCATGAATGCCGTTGAACTCGATGTGGGCAACCTCGCCCGGTGGCTGAACCCCGCTGGCGTCGCAGGTCAGCCCCACATCACGGGCAACACCAACGCCGGCATCAACGTGAACTACACCAACTTCAACGGCTACGTTCTCTACTTCTCCGATCACCGCGGCATGTTGCCGTCGCCCAATCCGTCGAACGGCGGCCAGACTGCCATCGGCGTGATCAATGGAGAATCCGGGATCGAGGACGTGGTGAACCGAACCCAAGCCCTGACCTCCACCAACACGGATGGAGTCATGGAAGGCGCGACCTACTACGGCTACTCTCCGGAGGATGTCGATCAGAACGGTTTCCTCGACAACTGGGGCGAGAAGAACATCGGATACGGATTCGGGATCAACACCAACACGGTTCCGCTGAATCCGTACAAGCGGATTACCGTCGCCAACCAGGGCACGGCCAATTCCGTGGACTGCGCCAGCTATGACACCGCAACCGGCGCGCTCCTTACCGGCAACTTCGATCAGAAGGGCATGGCCAATCCTGTGAGCGGAGCTCGCCACGTGTTGAAGCTCGTGGATGGCGGCATGAACGCCCTGCAGCAGAGCTTCCTGCCGGTTATGCCGCCCGCCAGCTTATGCGTGCAGAATGCG
This sequence comes from Candidatus Sulfotelmatobacter sp., assembly GCA_017883385.1. Lineage (GTDB taxonomy): Bacteria > Acidobacteriota > Terriglobia > Terriglobales > Acidobacteriaceae > Sulfotelmatobacter. The sequence goes on along the minus strand of JADGNQ010000006.1, from coordinate 48,661 downwards.
GCCAACCCCACTGGGTGCGGCGGGTTCACCATCACTTCCGAGAACCCCGTGTACGTTCAGGGCAACTACAACACCAGTGCCTCCGATCCGTTCTGGGGAACCGCGAATGCCGCAACCCCCACTCATGCTCCCCATTCGGCGGCGTCCATCATCGCCGACTCGGTCACGGTTCTCTCCAACTCTTGGAGTGATATGGGCAGTCTGATGTTCCCAACCGACCCCGTCAGCCGCAGTGCCGGCGCGGACGCGTATTACCGCATGGCGGTTTCTGGCGGAAAGAACGTCCCGTTCCCCATACCGACCTGGGCCAACGTCAGCCAGGACTTCGGAACCGACGGAGGATTGCACAACTTCCTGCGGTACCTGGAGAATTGGGACAGTACGCTACATTACGACGGGTCGCTGGTCAGCATGTATTACTCTGAGTATGCCACCGGCACGTTCAAATGCTGCGCTACGGTGTACAACCCGCCGACTCGTAACTACTTCTTTGACGTGCTGTTCCTGAACCCGGCCAACCTGCCGCCAGCCACGCCGGAGTTCCAGGACGTCGTCAACCTGAGCTACCACCAGAACTTCACACCGCAGTAATGCGTTGGTACGATTAGCTGCCCCGGTTCCGCCAAAGCGGACCCGGGGTTTTCTTTTGCATAGATCTTATGTGGCGACAGCCGCCCTCGGCTGTCGGACGAGCGCACCTCGGCGGCTGAGCTAGACCGCTAGTATTTAACAGCTATCTCCCTAGCGTGTTGAATTCGGTACAATCCTCCGCGCCGTCGACGTCAGCGAAAGGGTTCAGTCCATTTCATGTCTATGCCCTCTTCTTCAACCCGCACGCCATGGCTCCTCTTCGCAGCCGCTGCCGCTACGGCGATCGCCCTCTTCTTCATCCCCGGCTACATCATTCGTCCCTTCACGCATCAAAGCGCCCCCGGCCTTGCACTGGCGATGGCTCTCCGCCACCGCGCACCGTGGGGCACGCTCATCGCCGCCTTCCTCGCCCTCACCTTCGCGATCCTTGTCTGGAGACGCTCCAACTGGTGGCGCCGCACCATCCTCGTCCTCGTGATGGTTGTGGTCACGTTCTCCACCGTCATGGCTCGCCTGAACTATTTTGAGTGGATGTTTCACCCCGTCGACGATATCCGCTTCGAATCCGCCGCTACGAGCAAGCTCGATCCGAGTGAGATGATTCTCGCCGTCCGCTTCGGCGACGATGCCCGCGCCTATCCCATCAGTCAGATGGCCTATCACCACATGGTCAACGACGTTGTCGGGGGCGTTCCCATCGTGGCTACGTATTGAACGCTCTGTCACACCGGTCTGGTGTGGACACGCACGGTGAACGGCAGAACATTGCATTTTTATCTTGCCGGCATCAACAACCAGAACTTCCTCATGCGCGACAAGGAAACTTGCACGTGGTGGCAGCAGATCACGGGCAAGGCAATCTCCGGTCCGCTGAAGGGTACGTCGCTCGAACTGGTGCTGAGCGACGAGTTAACCTACGGCGAGTGGAAGTCAGAATTCTCCGACGGCAAGGTGCTGGCTCCGGTGCCGAAGTATGTGAAGGAATACGATCCCAAGTGGGAGCCCGAAGTGGCGAAGTATCCCGTGGTCATCAGCTTTCCGGGAACCGCACTCAAGTCTCGTGACGTGGTTGTCGGACTGGAGATGGCGGGCCCAGGCCGAGCTTATCCCTGGGATACGCTGGTGAAGCAATCCCCGGTAGTCGACCACGTGAACGGCACGCCGCTGCTGGTAGCAGTCGGCCCCGATGGCAAATCCTTCCGCGTATTCGTCAGCCGCATCGACGGAAAAGACGCCGAGTTCTTCCTGAAAGCGGACCCAGAGGGCGAGACCGCAACAGAGAGCAAGACGGAGACGAAGGGCGAAACCAAGGCCCAGAGCAATACCGAAGTGAAGGCCGAGGCCAAGACTGAACCAAAGACCGCAACGCCGGCCGCGACCAAGCCCGACACACCCTCGGCGACGAAGCCCGCAGCTCCGGCCGAAACGAAAGCGCCGGGCACAAAAGCCTCTGACGCCAAGGCGGACGCTTCGTCCGCCACCAAACCCGCGCCTCCCGCGCCCCCCAAACCCTGGATCTTGCTCGACACCGCAACCGCCAGCGAGTGGAATTTTCAAGGCTGCGCCATCTCCGGACCAGCCCAAGGCAAGTGCCTCGATCGCATCCCCGCATTGAAAGACTACTGGTTCGACTGGCGCAACTACCACCCCGACACGACCATCTACAAACACTAGCCGTCAGCCCGCTCACGTAGCCGAGGACGCATTCGTCCGCCGGTTCCCAATGCAGGGTGACAGGGGGCGGCCCGATACACATGGCCGCGGGGCGGACGAATGCGTCCGCCCCTACGTGAACTTACAGCAATCGCAAACCGATGAGTGAAGCTGGCGCGTCAGCGGTTCGCGCCGCCTTCGGCCATCTGCAGATCGAGACCGACGCGCTCACCATTGATTAGGACCGCTCCCGCATCAATCAACTGCTGTCCGGTGCAGTCGTAGCGCTCATAACAGCGCAGCGCGGCAAATGGGAAAAAGAACTCTACCGCCTGGGAACTGGCGTTGGCGCCGGGTTTGGCGGCGAGATGAAGCGTGCTGCTGAGTCCCACACCGTCGAACTGCGAATCGTCCTTCAAATAACCGAGCACGGGACGGATCAGATGCGCGACGTGATCGTCGAAAGCCAGCGCAGCGAGGCGGTAGCGCGAGGTGCCCGGCACCTCGGCGAGAGTGGTGCTGATTGAAAGTTCGAGGTACACGCCGTTTCGGAACGCGATGAAACTAGGCGAGGCGTAGGAAACGAAGTGCGCCTGAGGATCGAGTTCCTTCACCATGCTATCGAGGATTGGCTTGAGTGCGGACTGCAACGAAGACAGGGCCTGAGGCGAAGTATCGCGTGGCGGCTTGGGCGGCTTCAACGTCTGCACATGCACCGGACTCGGCAGCTTGGCGATATCCTGCTCCACGCTGGGAACGACCTCGGCGCTGGCAGAGGGCGCCTTCTGCGCCGCGGTAGAAGGATCTTCCGGAAGAGTCTCCTGCGCCAGTTGCGGACCTTCGCCGCCGAGCCAGATCGTGGTCGGCTTGGCGTTGACAAACACTTCTCCCTGCATGAGAGCCGCTTGCCGGGCCGTGTCGTTCGTTGCGGCGGTCAGGCGGACAGCCGCCGCCTGCGGGATAATCACAACCACGTTCTCGGGACGTTCGACCGCAACGCCGCCGACCTTCCCGAGAACGTGGTGGGAAATCTCGAAGGCGTAGGCCTGCACGCTTGCGTTCTTCTGAAAGTGGCTCACCGCCGCCTGCAGGATGGGCAGAATGATCTGTAGAAATGTCTGCCGCGTGCGCTGGTCGGAATTCATTCTCTCGGCGGAGTAGGCCGCGAAATAGTTCCCCGTGATCTTGAGCACGACCTTGTCTTTGTAATGTTCGAACTGAATGGAGCGCTGGTCCGCCCACTTCTGCTTTGTCGCATCGAGGTCCAGCTTGCGGCTCAGGAAAAACGGATAATCGGTGGGCAGTGCGAGAATCTCGGCGCCCAGTTGCTTCAAATCGTCCATGTTGCGCTCTTGCAGCGCGCGCAAATCAGGTTCATTGATTTCGTTGGCAGGAAGCACCTGTGCCCGGGCAAATGGAAGAAGAAAAAGGAAGCACAGCAGGAGCAAACTAATTCTTCGCATAGACAGGCCCGGCACTGCGAGACGGCGGATCAGAAATCGCACGAATATAGGATATCAAGGCTTGGATGTCCGACTTGCTGAGCGTGTTTCCCCATGCCGGCATGAGCGCCGATTTATTGAGAGCCGGACCACCGTGAGAGATGATGGCGGTGAGATCGGCGTCACTGATTTTGTTTAGCGTATCGCCCTCGGTAAAGGGGTGCGGCTTCACATCGAGGTTGTCGAAGTTCGAGACGCGTTGCACAGTGGACTCGGGATTGTGGCAGCGCTCGCAGTATTGATCGTTGAGATGGCGTCCGAGCGTTTGCTGGTAGCCGAGCGCGATCTCTTCGATCTTGAGTTCCACGTTCTTGTGCGACTTGTCGAGCGTGGACGCTGTGAGTTGGTAACGGCCCGCCATGCCACCGAGCGAAATGTTGGTGGTCACCTGGCCGCTGGAATCGGTTAGGCCGTTTGTGGGATCGAATGTGACTCCGGGAGCGGCAGCAAACTCTACAAGTGCTCCAGTCACGGCAGTTCCCTGCTCGTCGTTTACCTGCACGACGACCGGCTGAGGCAACAAGCTGCCGGTCTGGGCGGTTTGTTTTCCGCCGCTGGATTCAATGATGGCCGCACCGAATGCCGTCGGCTTCGGTAGCGGTGCGGACTCCGGCTTGCGCGAACAAGATGTGGCCAAGAGTGTAGCGAGCACGGCGACAGCCAGCGCAATTGCTGAGGTTCGCTCAGCAAGACAGCCGAGGGCGGCCGTCCCCACATGAGTCAGGGAGTAGCGGGTCATTTCTTTGCGACCTCCTTTGCGGCTGCGCCTTTCTGCGAAATCAGGAACGCGGTGAGTGCGCGTGCGTCTTCGTCGCTCATGGCGCGATTCGGTTCCGCCGTGCCAGGACGCAGGGCCTGCGGATTCTTCATCCATTGGTAGACCCAGGCGCCGCTCAGACGTGAACCGACATGCGTCAGAGTAGGACCAATGTAGCCTTTATCCGTCTTCGTATCGACAATGTGGCATCCCTGGCAGGAGTACTTGCCATAGAAAAGCTGCTTGCCGAGTTCGACCTGGCCTTGCGAATAGCCGCTGAGCGGCATGGACTCGCGGTCAATCACGGGATTCTGGTAAACGGTCATGATGTAGTCGGTGAGTTCGTTGACCTCGCCATCGGTCAAGTTGAAGCGCGGCATGCGGCGAATCAGCGAGGGACGGAGCGTGCCCGGATTCTTAAAGAACTGCACCAGCCACTCGCGTTGTACGGAGCTGCCTTCCCAGGTGAGGTCGGGCGCCATGTCTCCGCCATGTCCGTTGATGCGATGGCAACTGAAGCAAGCGAGGTCAGTCATCAGCTTTCCGGCTTTGCCGGCTGGTTGATAGTCCGACTCCGGCGTCGCGCCCACTGCCAGCGAAGCCGGCAGCGTGTTGGAGCGGTCGTTCAATGCCAGCAGCGCGGTGGTAAGCGAATCGATCTGCGCCGGCGTGAAGGTGTACTGCGGCATCTTCAAGCCCTGTCCGAAGGAACGCGGCTGCTTGATCTTGGTGGCGATGTAGTCGGGCAGCGTGTGCTGCATGCCCGGCAGAAATACGAGTTGCGTAACGGGCTTGCTGCCGATGCGGCTAAGTTCGGGGGCGAAGTTCTCCGGCTTCTTGATGCCCGCGATTTCGTGGCAGGAGGCGCAGCCGTAGTCGGAAACCAGGCGCTTGCCGTGCGTAATCTGCTCAGGCGTTGCGGCCTCGAGATGCACGTTGGCCAGCAGATCCGAGTCGGCTTTGGCCAGAAGGAATCCGGAGAGCGTCGCGACCTGCCCATCGTTGAGGCGGTAGTGCGGCATTGCCGTGCCCGGATCGTAGGTGCGCGGATTTCGAAGCCAGGCCTGCAACCACTCCGGCTTGACCTTGCTGCCGACGCGGGTGAGTTCGGGGCCAACGTCGCCGCCCACCATATTTCCCGCGGCGTTCTGCACAGCGTGGCACGAGGCGCAGAAAGACTCTCCGTAGAGGCTTGCTCCCGCAGCGGGATCGGACGATGCCTTCGCAGTAAGCGTGGCCGTGTCTCCCGCCAGAGGCGTGCTGTTGGCGATGAGAAAGGCGGACATGTCGCGTGCGTCGTCGTCGCTCAGCTTGAAGTTCGGCATGGTCGACGTGGAGGCGTAGGCTTGTGGATCCTTCAACCACGCATAAACCCACTCGCGTGAAGTCTTGTCGGCAATGTGCGAGAGCGACGGAGGATCGTCGGTCGCCTTCATGATGGTGCCGTCGGGCAACTTCACCGTGTGGCAATGCACGCAGCCGTCGCGGGAAAGCAGATTGCGTCCCTGATTGAGTTGCGGCGTTCCGGGCAGCGACCCGCGATGGCACTGTCCACAAGCCGACTCGATGTACTTGGCCGGCAGAATCGGCTGCTCCCACGCCAGCGTGCTGTTGTGGGCCTCCGTGAGGGTAGTGGCCGCGCCCTGTCCGCGATGGCAGACTGTGCATCCGAATTGCTCGATCTTATGGGGAATAGCAGGGTGCGTGCGGAACGGCTGAGTGGGCACATCGGTGAGGCTGGCTTCCTTCAGGCCGACGTGGCAACTGGTACAGCGATCCACCACGCCGAGTTCGGGCAACCAGACCTGCTGGATGCCGCCCTGGAAATGGCGCTGCAGCGTGTTGGCGTCGCTGCGGTTGCGAACCATCTTGAGATAGCCGTGCTGGTAGTGCCGCCACTCGCTGAAGAAATTCTTGGCGGGAGCAATGGCCAGTGAAGCCAGGAAGATGAGGCTGACCACGCCGAACGCGCGAACGCTGTCCCCGAACAATCTCTGCCAGAGCGACGTAAGTTTATCGTTCATGAGCGCCGCATCCCTATAAGTGTCTTTATGAACATCCTTATCAACCCTGCCACGGTAGAACCCAGGACCAGCCTGGCCCGCGGAAAAATGTGCCGATGGCGGTAAGCACCACCAGTTCGAATAAGAACCAGGTCATGACCCAGTAAGAAAGCGGCCTTGCGGCCAGATAACGGCGGAAGGCCGACGGCGACTGCGGAGAGCTTTGCGCCGCCACGAGCATCACCGCGGCCATGATCAGCGTCGGCACCAGCGCCGCGTAGACCTTGAACAGAAGCAAAAACACCGATAGGGCGGTGGCAACGACATAGAAGATGCGCAGCCGCTTCTGGCGATCTTTCAGGAAGAGTCCCTCGGCTTCAATGTTGACCTTGAAGTACGGAATGACGATAAGCGCCATCACCACCAGTCCCGGCACCATCACGCCCGCCACCACCGGCGGGAAGTAGTGCAGCATCTCCTGCAGTCCGAGGAAGTACCAGGGAGCCTTGGCGGGATTCGGAGTGTGCGACGGATCGGCCAAGCCCTCGAGTGGAGCGTTGAACATCAGCGATATCCACACCAGTACGACCGCAAGCGTCATCACTGCGACTGCCGCCCGGAACAGCACCTCGGGAAAGGTCTGAGTTTGGTCTTCCGTCTCCGCCTTCACTTGGGCTGACGTACGGCGAGTAATGAAGACGATGCGGCGCGGAGACTTCTTCGCGTTCGAGTCGACGCCGGCGGTGAAGTCTTTGGAGTCAGCCATGGCTATTGCGCCTCCTTCGCGTTCGCGACGACGCCAGGATTGGCATTGGCCCGCTGTGTCGCGGGCTCGCTGGCATGGGAGTACAGGCCGCCATCCTTGCGGATCCGCCAGAAGTGGATGGCGACGAAGAACATCGCGGTCAGAGGAAGAATCATGCAGTGCAGCACGTAGAAACGCAGCAGCGCATTGGCGTTGACCGCGTTACCACCCAGGAGCAGGAAGTGAATCTTTTCGCCGACGACCGGGACGGCGGATGCGATGTTTGACCCCACCGTGATGGCCCAATAAGCCAGCTGATCCCAGGGCAGTAGATAGCCGGTGTAGCTGAGCAAGAGCGTCATCAGAAGAAGAATGACGCCGATCACCCAGTTGAATTCGCGAGGTGTGCGGTAGGCGCCACGATAGAACACCTTGAACATGTGCGCAAAAACCAGAAACACCATGGCGTGTGCGGACCAACGATGCAGGTTGCGAAGAAACAATCCGGACGAAACGACGAACTGCAGGTCCTTCGTGTCAGCGTATGCCTGCGGTGCCGACGGGTGATAGTAGAACATCAGCGGAATGCCGGTCGCGATCAGAATCAGGAACGTGCCCAGCGTCAGCGTGCCCAGGTACCACGTCGCGCTGAGACTCAGCATGCGCGTGCGCACCTTGGTCGAGAACAGGTGCAGGAACACGTTCTGCTGAATCGCGAGCGCGCGCTTCAAGGTGCTGGAGCCGGTGCCGCTGCGGAAGATGGAGCGCCACACCCGCGTGCCACGCAAATCGTCGAAATATTGGTTCATTGTTTTCGTCATGCCGGTTTTCGCCATGCAGGTTCTCTCTTAAGTCAGACCCTCACAAAGGAATCCCGCGCCAGCGGCGGCACGTCGGTAGAGCGATCCACCAGAAGATCGCCATCCTCGTTGAGCGAAATGCGCTTCCACGGCAAGGGCTTGGGCGCGGGACCCTCGATCTTCTTGCCGTTCTGCTCGAACTTGCTGCCGTGGCAGGGACACGCAATAATTCCCAGTTCCGGCTTCCACGCAGTCAGGCAGCCGAGATGGGTGCAGACTGCACTTATCGAGAAATATCCCTCTTGCGAGTGGATGATGTAGATGCCCGAATTCACGTCGAGCGTGACGGAGTCGAGGGGATAGCGGTCCGGCTTGCCGGCGTTGACCACCGGCGACGGCTCATAGAGCACATTCGGATCGAGATACTGATATGCGAAAGCCGCGGTGCCAGCAGCGGCGATGCTCAAGGAACCGAGCCCCAGCTTCACGAAAAATTGGCGGCGATTGACATCATCGTTCTTCTTAATTTCGTCTGCCATCGTTGTCTCGTGCCTATTTCTGCAATCCCGCGCCGATTGAGGCTATTGAGATCAAGCCGGTCGGCTCCGCGGGAATCAGGTTGTACGACTCCATCGTGATGGTGCCCACGGGACAGCGCATCGCGCACAGCCCGCAGCGGATGCACCGAGTCTCGTCCTTCAACATCGCCGCTCCGGTGACGACACCCAACTCGTCGGCGGCCACTTCGTCTAACTCCACACCGAACAATTCCTGGTTGTCGCGGATGTGTTGCACGGTTTCAGGCTCGAATGCGATGCGGTCGAGCGAAACCAGCTCCAGACATTTCTCCGGGCAAACATCCACGCACCCGCCACACAGGATGCACATGCTTCCGTCTTCGGGCACGCCTTCGAAAATCGTGTTGACCCAGCAGTGCAGGCAACGCTGTGCTTCGGCCATGGCTGCTGGAGCATCGTAGCCAACCTCGACTTCGGTGACTCCAGTGCGGCGTTCGAGGGGAAGCATGGGCACCGGCTGGCGGTTAATGTCGAGATAGTCGAGCGGCATGGAGTGCCGCTTGAGCAGTTCGACCTCGATGATCGGCTCAGGGTGTTTTCCGCCGCGAAGGAATTCATCGATGCCCACCGCCGCGCGCTTGCCGTCGCCGACGCTATCAATAATCAGGCGCGGTCCGAACACGCAGTCGCCACCAGCGAAGATACCAACAGCCGACGTCATTAGCGTCTGCGGATTCACCGCAATCAGGCCGCGCGGGGACAGTTCGACTTTGTCGTCGGGGGTCAGGAAGTCCAGGCGCGGCGCCTGTCCGATCGCCATGATGATCGTGTCGCACTCGATCTGAGTTTCGCTGTTCTCGAAAAAAGCAGGATTAAATCGCTTGTTCTGGTCGAAGACCCACTTCGTCTTGAGAGTTTCGAGAGCGGTAACCTTGCCGTCCTTGCCCAGAATGCGTTTGGGCCCCTGGCCGGGGAACATCGTGATTCCTTCTTCCTCAGCTTCGATGATTTCTTCCAGCGCGGCGGGCATTTCTTCGCGGCGCTCCAGGCAAACGAGGTTCACTTCGCGCGCGCCCATGCGCAGAGCCGAGAGCGAGATGTCGACCATCTCTTTGGCGGCGACCGCGGAGACGTTTTCGGCGGAAGGTTCGGCGTCCTCGACGCCGCCGGCGTGCTGCTTGACCACTTCGCGGGCCGCGGAGCGGGCCACATCCATGGCGACGTTTCCGCCGCCGATCACGATTACTTTCTTGCCGATGGTGAACTTGTAGCCGAGATTCACGTTCAGCAGGAAGTCGATCCCCTTGTGCACGCCATCGAGGTCTACGCCGGGAATGCTGAGGTCGCGGCTGCGGTGAGCCCCCACGGCAACGAGTACCGCGTCGAAACCCTGGCGGCGCAAGTCAGCGATGGTGAAGTCGCGGCCCGCTGCCTGATTCAACTTGAGAGTGATATCGCCCGTCTCGAGAATCTCACGGACTTGCGCCTCCACCACTCCACGCGGCAGCCGGTATTCGGGAATTCCCAGATAGAGCATTCCGCCGGCGACCGGAGCGGCTTCGAAAATCGTGACCGGGTAGCCCATCAGGGCGAGATCGTGAGCGGCCGAAAGTCCCACTGGACCGCCGCCCACCACCGCGATCTTGTAAGGAAGTTTCTTCTGCCCACGCCCTTCATTGACGTTGATGGGATGCTTCGATTCGGGGCCGTATTGCTCGGTCAGAAAACGTTTCAGCGCGCGAATGGAGATGGGCCGGTCAATCTCGCCGCGGCGGCAGGCCGTCTCACAAGGATGCGCGCAGACCCGTCCGCAAATGCTGGCCAGGGGATTCGGCTCGCGCGCCAGGCGATAGGCCTCTTCGAATCGCCCCTCAGCAATGAGGCCGACGTAGCGTCCGGCGTTGGTGTGGGCCGGGCAGGCCATCATGCAGGGAAAGTTCGTGTGCAGCCAATCCCCGTCGACCTTCTTGTTTTTGAATCGCTTCAGCATTGCAGGCAACTTTTAATCCGGGTAGCGGCTGACGTCAAATGGATTGTTGCGGGTGGTCGGTCTGGGAAAAGAAACACGGGGAGCGAAGTCACCGCGCGACCGCTCCCCGTTTGGTTGTACTCCTACTTCGTCAGAGTGAAATCGGCTTTGCCCTCACCTGCCACGGTTACGGGCTTGGACGAATTCTTGGCGCCCTCGTGCCAGGCGGTGACGCTGTAGCTGCCGTCGGGAACATTCTCGATCTTGTAGTTCCCTGATTTGTCGGTTACCGCGAAATACGGAGTGGGCGAGACCACGATGTATCCCCCCATTTCCGGGTGAACGTTGCAGAGCAGAGGGACCGCTCCTGGATTGTCGAACTTGAAGGCGCGCTTCTCGCCCTGTGGCCACGTGCCCAGGTTCTTGCTGAATTTCTTGTTGCCGCCTACGGAGGGCCAAAAAACATTATGGGCAACTTTGTCGCTATTGAGGAACTCGACCGTGGTGCCCTGCTCCACTGCCACGATGTGTGGCGTGAACATCAGGCCTTTCTGGTCGATTACAGGCTTTTCGGTTGGAGCTGGGAAGGTTTTTCCGGCAACTGCTTCGACGTAGACTACCGACTCGCCGGTCACGCCGGAGACTTTTCCGCTGATCGTGCCGGCGCTGGCGGTGAAGCTCAGCATCGCAACTACCGCTACTACCATGATCCAAGTGCGTTTCATTGTTCTCTCCTGATTCCTCTGTAAATAACTTCTGCCAGATGGACGACTAGTACACGAACTCCAGCATGCCCGTGGCCGTATTCGTACGGAACGCGTTCAACGCCTTCCCGTTCGAGTCGTAGACCAGAGCCTGCTGTGGACGAATCGCGTATTCGAATGCAGCCTTAATGTTGGCGTGGATGAGGAACTGCACACCGGGTGTGACCCGGTTGCGCGTGCTCCCGACCGGCGAAAAGTAGTTAACACCGCCGGACTGGCTCAGGAAATCGGCCGAGGACTGCACTCGATCGTAGCGCAGGATGGTCATGACCCAAGGAAGCGCCAGATAGTCGGCCTCGAGGAAGCCGCCGTTGAATTTGGCTGCTGGACCGGGGGTGAAGCCGGTGGCCCCAGAGTTCAAGAGCAGATCGTCGTCGTGCCCATACATGTACAGGCCGAACAGGTTGAAGGTGCGATAGTTGAAGCTGAAGTCGCCGCCGAAGCGATAGAACGGCTCGCGGGCGGTGAGCACGCCGGTGTCGCCGTCGATGCGCTGGACCGATCGTCCCTTGAAAAAGAACGTCCCCAGGGCCAGTGAAGTGTGGTCGCGCGGGCCAGTCGCTCCGGCCGCCTGCACTTCGTGACGACTCGCCGAATCCTTCTCCAAGTTGAAGCGATAGGAGAATCGTCCGTAGATGTCCTTGTAGTTGGAGTCGGAGAAGAAACCGCCCGGCGACGAAACATTGGGGGCTCCCGAACTGGTTCCGCTGGTGTTCTGATTCACAATCGCCAGCGAATAGTGGTAACCGGCGTATTGATGGCCTCCACTGATCTCAAAGCCCTGCGCAGCATCTCCGAGCGCAAACACGTTGTTCACGTTTTGTGATCCCGAGAAGCCAATGTTGGCCTGGGTGTAGATGTCCCAGGGACTTATATTGATGGACCGGGCTTGCGAGAAGGGCAAATCGAGTTCGAATTGTCCCACGCGCAGGCTAAGGGAGTCCGTCGGCAATTTGAAAACACGCCCGATGTTTACAAACTTCAGGTAGCCGTCACCGAGACCACCGTTGGAGTTGGCTCCGGAGACGCTCAGGTCGTCATCCACCCAGAAAGCGATGTCGCTGCCGAAATTCCCGGCCATGAAGATGCTGAAAAGGCCCGACTCGAAATCCGTGCGGGGGACATTCGGCCCCGCAGTGCTTCCACCCGGGTTGTAGTTGTTGGCACTGGCGGGAGTGTATTGGAAAAACTGGTTATAGCGCAGGCCAATCGGCGGAAGGCCGGGGATGGTACCGGGAAACACCGTATGCGGCCAAAGCTCTTTCTGGGCCGGTGCACCAAGCATGACGGGGGGAACTTTCAAGAAGCTCTCGTCATCCTTGGGAAACTTGAAGCCGGCGTCCTTAAAAGCCTTGCCGAAGTCGTTGAGTTTCGGGTAGTCCACATGACAGGTGGTGCAAGACGTTCCGTATTGACGAGAGAAAGCGGGAATGGCGAAGCTGCTGGCGGTAGCGAAAAAGAACGTTAGCAGCAAGAGACTGAACACAAACAAGGGGCCGCGGAATCGCATCGGAATCGCCTCCTACAGTTATGCAGTTCGAGAGGTTTTGTGGCCTCTAGTTTGGTTCCAAGATGGGCCTGATACTATCGACGCCCGTACTGGGTTGCCGGGTGTTAGATCACGGTCTATTGTGATTTCAATCACAAATCTAGGCTGCCATAGCAAAAGAGTGGCGAACATCACCCCCAAAAGTCTCTGCGTTAGCCTCCTGTGTCTGACCGCAACCGGAGCAAAACGCCGATCCAGAAAAGATAAGAAAAACTGTGTGGTGCGTCTGTTCAAAATTGGTCACTGGAACCAAGTAGGTAACTCGGAATGCAATAGAGGCGAAGGCCGAGATTCTCCGGGTCCGACGCCCCAAAACGAAGCCTGTTTCTGACGCAACTCGGCTACACTCTTTCCCAGAACTCTTCTCTGGGAGGAATCTCTTTGCCTGGCATTCGCGCCATCTTCTGGGATGTTGGAGGTGTGCTGCTCACCAACGCATGGGACCGCACGCAACGCCTCGCAGCGCTGGAGCATTTTCGCTTGGACGAAGAGGAGTTTCACGACCGTCACGAAATGGTGGTCTCATCGTTCGAGCGCGGAAAGATTACCCTCGACGAGTACCTCGACCGCACCGTGTTCTATCGCACCCGTCCCTTCACGCGAGATGCGTTCCGGGATTTTATGTACTCGCTGTCACAACCGTTTCCCGAAGTGCTGGAGTTTGCGCAGGCGTTGAGCAATTCGGACAAGTACTTCATGGGCACAATCAACAACGAGTCGCGCGAACTCAACTACTACCGGATTGAAAAGTATGGATTGCGGAAGATCTTCCGCCTCTTCGTCAGTTCCTGCTTCGTCGGCTTCCGCAAACCCGAAAAGGACATCTATCGACTGGCCTTGGAAGCTACGCAGATCCCAGCGGAAGAATGTTGCTTTGTCGACGACCGCTCGCTCAACCTGGAATGCGCCGCAAAACTGGGAATGCAGACCGTCGAAATGCAGACCGTCGATGAACTGCGTGAACAACTGGCAAAACTGGGTGTAAGTCCGTAGAGGCTTTTTCGCAAGCTGGATTCTGCAGAAGGTCCTTCACGGACTGGCTTTGCAAAGGGACGACTTAGGAAGGGCACGACTTTTAGTAGTGCCGCCAAAAGCCGCATAATCACAGGGCTTAGCCCCTGATGGTCGCTGTTTGCCGCGCCCGCCCGATTCGCTTACGGAGTCTTTCGCGGTTGGTTGGACTTCACTCCACCGCTCGCCGGAACATCGGATTCCATCGTCGTAAACGTCAGATCGCTGGACCAGCAATCGGCCGCCAACTTCCATTCCCCGTTGCTCTGCCGCGCACAGACCCACAGATACTTGCCGCGTTCCTCGCGGCGCTTCCCAGTCGCGCTGGGAACCAGAGCCTTGCAGCGGCCCGCTTCATAAGCAAACTCTCCGACCACTTCCACACGCAGAGGCTCGACTTCAACTTCTCCCAGCCCCGCGTCGAGGGCGCCGAAGAAGAATTCGCGCACCGCAGCGGCTCCGCGCACGGGAGGATAGTTCGACCGCAACACGAGCGCGTCGGCAACGTAGAGGTCGAGGAGATCGTCGAGGTGCTTGGTATTGCAGGCCAGCACCCACTCCTGCGTGATGCGCCGGACGGCAGCCTCGGCGCGGCTCATGTCGCCTCGCTGGGCCGCGCTTGGCCGCATCTTGTCTGCTTCGCGCGTGGGATCAACGCCGGACCGCGGAACCATTCCCGGCCCCATGCCCTCCTGCCCGCCAGGAAAATAGTGATGGTGATAGTGGTGGTGATAATGATGCGTTTCCGGAGCGCCTCTTCGATTTATCGCGGGCCTCATTTCGGGTTCAGGTTCGGGTTCGGGATCGAGAAACGGATTCGGATGCAGCGCAATCGGAAGCGAGCGGCGATGCTCTCCTTCCGCTGGGAAGGTGCTCGCAGGTTCTTCCGGCCCAGCCACCGCAATTCCGCACATGCCGCAGAACTTGTTGCCTCCGCGGTTGCGATATCCACAAACGCTGCAGACTCTGACGGCGGAGTCGGCCGTCATGTCATGCCCCGTAAGATCATGCGCCACGTCACGCGCGGCGTCTTCGGCATCGGCCTCGTCGGCGAGGCGTTGTGCGGCCTCGAGCGCAGCGGCAATGGCATCCGGACTGGGCTTGGGACGCCGCATCTCCGGTTGCAGCCGGCGGTAAAGTTCTTCCATCTCGGGACTGGTCGCCGGCTGCGATTCGGAAGGCGAACTGGAATGTCCGGGCAGTTTTTTGTTTTTATCCACGAATCGAATCACCCGCTTCTTGGGTCATTCTAGCCCAGCAGCTCGAACTACCGGCTGGAATACTCGATCTTCCCTTCGGTCTCCGTCGGCACACCGTTGCAGGTTGCAGGACGATATCTCCAGGTACGCACAGTCTGCAAGACGTGGCGATCACCTGCGAGCCCCGCACTCTCCAGAATCAGCGGGCTGTGGACGCGGCCGTCTGTACCGATGATGAAACTGACTCGGACCGTCTTGCCACGGCCCACGGGTGCGAAGAGCGGATCGGGCGTGGTCAGAGCCTCCGGCGGCTGGACCTCCTCGCAGGATTGACTCGAGCTGATGTGCCGCACGTCGATGAATTGAGAGGCGCGCGTCAGAGATTTCGCAAACTGACGCTCGCGCTGTTCGAGAGTCGTCGATCGGGGCACAGGCGGGTTGACCGCGAGCGCAAAGACGGGCATCAATAGGAGCAGAACCGCAGGCCAGATCTGACGAAGCATAGGTCGTGCACACCCTCTCGCACTTCTGATCGCAACTTTGGGACCACCGTCGTAACCGGGGATGTCCTTACCTTGCAATAGGTTGAGGGCGAGACTTCAAGAACGGTGACTGCTCGTGTGAAAGGCGTTGCATATGAAGAGCGTGGATTGACGACAAATCTCAACCGCGGGTTCGGTCGAGCGTTATCTCTTCACTGACTTAGAGCTCGGCGGAAAGTTAGAAACGTGATTTCCGGAGGGCAGTTCAAACGCACTGGAAGTATGACCGTACCCAGCCCGCGATTCGTATAGAGGGTGAGCGGGCCGATGTTGTACAAGCCGGCGACATACTTTTTAGCTAACTCCGGCAAGTAAAGAGGACCCGCGAGAGGAATCCGCACCTGGCCTCCGTGAGAATGCCCGGAGAGTTGGAGGTCAACGGGATACCGCGCGGCGTGGTCCGCGTAGTCAGGTTCGTGCGCCAGCAGGATGGTTGCTTCGCCGCCGGTGACGGTTTGCAGGGTCGCATCGAGGTTGGCGTCTCCGCCCAAGACGTCATTGACACCGCTTAGCCAGAAGCGCGCCCCGTCACGTTCGATCGGAACCGATTGATTAGCCAGGACCTGAATCCCTGCGGCGTGAAGCGCATTCGTGACCCGAACGGGATCGGTATAGAAATCGTGATTCCCCATGACCGCCCACAGGCCATGAGGCGCTTGCATCTGCCGCAGCAGTTGCGCGCAGGGCTCGGCGACGGACGCGCCCGCGCGGTTGTTGAGGCTCAGCAGTGGCACAGAGACAAAGTCTCCGGTCAGTGCGATCAGATCCGGACGCAGACCGTTGACCATGCCGATGGCAGCCTTCAGCGGATGAACTGAACATAAGGGATCGTAGTGGAAGTCGCTGAGATGCGCGATGGTGAAGCCTTCCAGCCGGGCTGGCCAACGCCGAAGTGCGATGTCCTGCCGCACGATACGCGGACGGTTGGGCTCGATCAGCGCGGATTCGACAGCGAGGGCGGCCACACCGGCGGTCGCTGCGAGGCGGATAAATTTCCGCCTGGTCGTAGGAAGAAAAGGCAAATGGTTTCGGGCCTCACACTGCGGGATTGCGCGGCACGCAGCGTGCGCTTTTCAGGATCGCTTTTCAGGATAACCTGAGCGCGCAGGTTCGCGATATGACGAGAGGAATGCTCCCCATCAGAAGGCGAATGTAGCCTGCAGTTCGATGCGGCGGTTGGCGGAACTGCCGGGCGAGAACGGACCTCCCTGCAGAGAATTGGAAACGTTGAACAGCCTCGAGCCCAGAACCGCGTTGGGATTGGCCACGTTCACGTTATTGAAGACGTTGCGCACTCCTACGCCGAGTGTGAGGTTGTAACGCCGGTCTGAATTGGACGACATACTCATGCCGCCGCCGCCACCGCCGAAGAGTGGCCCGCGCGGACCACCGCCGCCTCGACCACCACCACCGGGCCCGCCCGGTCCACCCTGACCCTGTCCTTGATTGCTGGCGGAAGATTTTGTTTTGGGTCCCAGTCCGAAGGTTTTGGCGAGGCGCAAGTTCAGGACGAAGTGCGCGGGGCCAGTTTCATAGTTGATGGGCAGGAGTTTTCCCGCTCCCGACGCATCGAAAGTTCCCAGCGGCGTGCAGTAAATCGTCGACCCGGTCGCATTCACGACCGTCGGGCACGCCGTGGTTGAGACCAGCCCAGGACGATCGTTGTAGATCTGGTCTCCGTTTTCATCGATAGGCGATGTGATGTTAAAGGGACCACCGGAACTGACCACCATGAAGGGACTCAGTCGAATCAGATAAGGGAAGGCAATGCTGCCGCCGAAAAAGAGTCTGTGCCGGACATCGAACGAGGAGCGGCCATAGTCCTGGCGGATGTCAAAAGAGTTCGCGGGAAAACTGGAAACACCGGAAGCGTCGCCGCTTGCGTAACCTAGTGTGTAAAAACCGAACAACTGGACCTTGGAGCCGACTCGCACGTTTGTGTTTACGATGAGTTGGTTCTGCTTGAAATTGCCCTCGGAAACATAGCGGTAAGTATTACCCCCGGTGATAAGCGCACAGTTTGGCGCGCAGGCCGTTCCCGGAAAGGGGGCATTCGCATTGATGGTGAGGAACTGGTCAAAGCCGCGCGAGTTTAGGTATGTCGCTGATACGGTCGCCGACTTGGTGAGTTGCCGCTCCACACTCACCGCTCCTTGCAGCGTGTAGGGAGCGTGGAGCCTCGGGCTGATCTGGTAGACGTTGGAGGCGGCAGAACTGGCTGCGCCGCAGTTCGACAAGTCGCTAAGAGCTACGTTGACGCCCGGGAAGCAGGTCGGGTTGCTGATGATGAACTGCTGCTGCGTAACACCGTTGAGACGTTCCGCTTGCAGGATCTGTCCGGTCTGGAAGCGGTCATAAAAAATGCCGTAGCCGCCGCGAATGACGACCTTCGGCGGAGCGCTTCTGCCACCCACTCCCCAGGCAAAACCCAGGCGCGGCGCCCAGTCCCCATGATCGTGAATGGCGTTTTGAGTCTCAAAGCGAAGGCCGGAACTGAGCGTAAGGTTCGGCCGTATCCGCCAGTCGTCCTGCAGGTAAAGTCCGGCATCGTAGTAGGTGACTGCAGCCGATGGGACGCCGGTGGTGTAGGTCAGCTGAGTTGCATAGGGAGTACCACTTGCGACACCGGTCAACACTTGCTCGGCATAAAGCAATGAGATGGGACAAGCCGGGTTTTGGCCGAGGGTTGTGCAACTCGAAGGCACGTCGGTTGGGGAATTTAAGGAAGAGAATGTGAACGTGCCGTTGAATCCAGAATTCGACAGACTCGTGTCTTTCGTGGCGCGCATCCGTCCGCCGAATTTGAAAATGTGATTGCCGTGAATGAGCGAGGTGTAGTTCTGCAGTTCATAGCGGTTCTGCCGGTCGTTGAAGAAGCCCTGTCCGCTGCCGCCGCCGTTGAAATTCCCGATCACATTGACGGCCGGGTTGGTGTTCAGCGGGTCCTGCGAACTGTCTTCGCGGACGTACTGGAAACGCGTCTCGTTGACGATCTTCGAGCCAATCACCTGGGTGTCGCTGACCTGCACGGTTTGTTCCGTTGATTTGGAAAAGTAGCCTTGGGACGCAAGGCTGAACTGGCCGACTCCGTCGTTGGTTTCCGTGTCGCGATAGTACTGGTAGCGCGCGGTCAGGGTGTTGTTCTTTGACAGGGCCCAATCCAGGCGCGGGCTAAGGTTGGTGCGCTGGCGCGGATTGGGAATCGACTCGACCAGCGGCACCTCGGTCAGCGTGTCGTCGAGGACAACCGCGTTGATCGCAGTGAGTTCGTTGATGTTGCGGCGCTCCAGGTTGAAGAAGAAGGAGGCCTTCTTGCCTAACGGGCCGCCAATGTTTCCGTTGTACTGCGTGGAGTCGTACCCCGGCTCGACTCCCGCGAAAGGATTGCGGGAATTAAAAGCAGAGTCATTGCCAATGACGAAAAACTGGCCGTGGTATTTGTCGGTTCCAGGCTTGGTGAAGATCTCGATCCGCCCGTAACCGAGCTTGTCGTACTCGGAAGAAAACGGGTTCTGATTGATGCGGATTTCGCGAATCGACGATTTGGGCGGGAGTTGACCCGCAGTGAACCCGTCGATGTACATCTGTCCACCGCTGGGGCCGGCCGAGGGCCCGGCGAGCGCTTCCAGGTCAGACTGCAACTCATCGGGATCGTCGGGCAGGGCTTCAAGCTCTTTGCCGGAGATCACGATGGCGCCGGCATTGCTCGAAGGATTCACATCGATGGTCGGGGCGGTGTCGGAGACCTGGACTTTTTGTGCCTGTACTTCAATGGTCAGCGCCACGTTGAGGCGCAGGGGCTGATCCGCGATCACGATCTTGTCATTCTCGTACAGAGTGAATCCCTGGGCGACAGCTGTCAGGCTGTAGTTCCCTGCCGTCAATGACTTGAATTCATAGATCCCCTGAGCGTTGGTCTGCACTGCAATCGGAGATCCGGTGGCGGGCGTCATGACGACAGTGGCACCCGTAATGGCAGCTCCGGAGGGATCGGTTACTTGTCCGCGGAGAACTCCCGAGGCCGCTTGCGCCAACAACGCAGGTAGCGACGCTAAGAACAAGAGCGCTATTAAGGAGAAACGTACGTATTTCCCAACCTTCATTTCATAATCCCATTTCTAACAAGTCTGAAAAACTCCGCATCCGAATCGTGGCGCCTGGAGGCGCGATTCGCAATCCGGCTCTTGCGGTATGCCTGAAGGGCTACCCCTGATACGAATTTAGAGGAACAACCCTGTGTTAAATCCGGCACTTCTATTGATCGCCACTGGGAGCGCCCCCTAAACTCCAGGGCGCCAACATCATTGCCTGGCTGCCATTGGGAGCGGCCTCAAGAATCGGCTCCACTCCACTAAACAGCTTGATCACGGTGCTTCCACCCGATGGCGTGCCTTGGGTCGCGAGGACGGCGACGGCGTCTCCCTTGTGCAGATCAGTCAGCGCAACTGCGGGCGTTTGATCGAGTAACCGTTGGAAGTCAAATCCTCCGCCAGGGCGGGCACCGCCGGCCGTTCCTCCGCCGGCCATTCCTCCGCCGCCCTGGCCGATACCGGCTGGAGGGCCGCTCGATGCCGCCTGTCCGTTCGCGCCGGAAACTGAACTTGAGGAAGCGCTCGCGAGCGCTCCTGGCGTTCCGGGGGGCATCGCGGACTTCAATCGCATGGCAAATCTCTGTGCCAGCTCAGCCGGAATCTTATGGAGCTGCGAGTCGGCAGTGATTCTCAGCTGGACGGGTTTCTTACTGACCACATCTTGAATGCTGATGGTTCCAGCGCTTGCATCGACTGACTTGATCAGACCCGCGAATCTAGGGAAGGCGCCGGTGAAGATCTCCTCGGCGGCGAATTCGTCGCCTTCGGCGCTGCGGTTACCGCGGGCGCGCAATTGGTCGCCGACCTGGACTTCCTGCAACGTACTCAGCTTCGCATCTTCGGACTTGGGCGAGTCGGGAGCGTAACGCCGGATCACGGTGCCCTTTGAGGTACGCACGACAATCGTTCTTGATTTCCCGCCGAGGCTTAGGATCGAAATGGTCACCGTTCCGGCCGTGGGGTCCACGGCACTTACCGGACCTCCGATACCGCGTTTCTGCCAGTCCTGGCGCATTTGCTCGCTAACCGCCTGGACGGCCGAACGCGTGATCACAACAATCTCCAAAGCGGCGATCGATTTGCCATCGTCCGACGCCTGGCCGCGCGCCCGGATCGTGTCGCCGACCTGCAAATCCTGCAACTGGACTGGGGTGGCGTTCTTGAGATCCTTCTCGCCGGGCGCAAGGCGCAAAAGGCGAGCATTGGGCTGCACGGTCACCGCAGTTTCAGGACCAGATTCCGGCGCCAGCGTGATGGTATTTCCATTGATCGCCTTGATGGTGCCGATGCGCTTGGCGATCGGAGTTTGGGCAGTGTCTTGAGCGCGGCCGGGCACAGATGCAAGACACACCGGCAGAAAACCTAAACCAGCGGTGCCCATCACGGAAGAGAGGAGAGTCGCGATTACTGCGTTCTTTGCGTTCATACGCCCCACCTTCTAATTTACATCTCCGCGAGCCGTGGAACTCCATGGTTTACAAAGTTTTACCCAGGGGAGAAAACCGTTACAAGAACGGTAAGCGGCGACCTAACAGCACAGAAACCTCACGGCGATAGCGGCTCAAGCGCCGGTCATCCAGAGTGCCAATAGACGATTCGGGCACCCCCAGCTACGATTTTCACAGGTGAGTCTTGTGGAAATGGGCCTCTAGGATGAGTGTGTCGATCTTACGTCTTTCTCTTTGCTGGGCCATGTTGGTGATCG
Source organism: Candidatus Sulfotelmatobacter sp. (assembly GCA_017883385.1). Taxonomy (GTDB): domain Bacteria; phylum Acidobacteriota; class Terriglobia; order Terriglobales; family Acidobacteriaceae; genus Sulfotelmatobacter. The sequence goes on along the minus strand of JADGNQ010000006.1, from coordinate 27,262 downwards.
TTCCGGTGTCACTATTGGGTCAAACGGGACCGGGCCAGACTGGAGCGGCAATTCTACATACGCAGGGTGGAGTATGGGTGAACGGATACGAGGCGCGGGATTCGTCTGCGGTTTTCCCCGGAGACCTGTTGGAAACCAAGCCTGGGTTTTCGGCGAACCTGACTCTGGATGGATCTACGGTTCTCATCCAGCCGGAAACGGTGGGCAAGCTTCAGGAAGGGCTGTTTGAGCTGGATCATGGCGGCGTTTCTGTGGGTACTTCGAAGCGCTTTAAAGTGCGAGTGAACTGCATCACGGTGGTACCGGTTCTCAACGAATGGACCCAGTACGAGGTGACCGATGTGAATGGAACGGTGCAGGTCGCAGCGCGCAAGGATGATGTGAACGTCGAGCATCAGATGAGTCAGCGGAAGGCTGCGACGGAGAACGAATCGTCGCACGGAGGCACCGTGCGTGAGGGAGAGCAGAAGAACTACGACGTAACCGAAGCGTGCGGGGCTCCGGCACGACCCGCGAGTCCTAGTAGCATCTTGAACCCGAAATGGATTGGCGCCGGAGCCGCGGGGGGGGGCATTTTACTTTGCGTCTTACTGTGTCGTGGTGGCGGAAAGACTCCAGTTAGTACATGGCAGCCTTGAGTTCTCAATCGGCTGCGCAGATCATCTGTCACAGAATTCTCTCGTGCGTGTAACCCGCGGACACCAGTGCGCCTAGAAGTTCTGTGATGTGATCAGGACCTCGGGTCTCCATGGTGATGTCGATGGCGGTGTCGCCCAGATTCACTCCGTGGTAGGCGCGGTCGTAAGCGGTCTCGACGATGTTGGCGCGATGATCAGCGAGGATTCCGGTGAGGCGGTACAGCGCACCGGGATAATCGGGCAGGTGAACGCGCAGGCGAACCAGACGGCCGTCCTTCACCAAGCCGCGCTCGATGATGCGCGAGAGTAAGGTGACGTCGATGTTGCCGCCGCAGACAAGGACAGCGATTCGTTTGCCCTGCAGCGGTAGCTTGCGGTTCAGGACCGCGGCGATGGCCGCTGCTCCGGCACCCTCGGCCAGAGTCTTCTCGCGCTCCAGCAACAGGAGAATCGCGTTCGCGATTTCTTCTTCTTCCACCGTAACGATGTCGTCGACGTACTTCTGAACCAGCGGGAGGGTGCGTTCTCCGGCGCGGCGGACGGCGATGCCGTCGGCGATTGTCTTGGCGGAGTTCAGCGTGACGGGCTTGCCCGCTGCGACCGCGGCTTTCATGGAGGGAATCCTGGAGGGTTGAACTCCGAAGATCTGCACCGCGGGATTTGTTTCTTTGACGGCACAGGCGACTCCGCCAATGAGCCCGCCCCCACCAATGGGCGACACGATGACCTCGATGTCAGGATGTTGCTGCAGGATTTCCAGGCCGAGAGTTCCCTGTCCTGCGATGACGGCGTCATCGTCGAAAGCGTGAATGAGAGTAAGGCCGTCCTGCTGGCTCTGCTCGACAGCTTTTTCGTAGGCTTCGTCGTAATTCGTGCCGTGCAAGACAACTTCGGCGCCATAGGCGCGAGTCGCGGAAACTTTGGTGAGCGGCGTGGGCAGGGGCATGACGATGCGGGCACGGATGCCGTGCTTTCCGGCGTGATACGCGACGCCCTGTGCGTGATTGCCGGCAGAGGCTGCGATTACGCCGCGCGAGCGCTCGTCGGCGGTAAGAGTCAGCAGTTTGTTCAGGGCTCCTCGCTCCTTGAACGCGCCGGTGCGTTGCTGATTGTCGAGCTTGAGGAAGATGGAATTGTGGGTAAGGCCGGAAAATGTTTCCGAGTGGGTGCAGGGGGAGACGCGAATGTCGGCGCGAATTCTGCCAAGAGCAGCCTGGATGTCGGAGAGTTGGATCATGACGGGTGCGCAGTCATCTTACTGCATCTTGTCGCTGCATCTTCGGTCTCGTCATGGATTGGAGTCAGGATGATGTTCTTCAATTCATAAACCACGAAGGACACGAAGGGACACGAAAGCAAACCATTGCTGTCGGTCCACGAGGGTTGCGGAATCACGAGGCGATTTGTCGCGCGGTGGAAACGAGGGGAACGGCCGGGCGAACCTGCGACGTCTTCAAGTAGGCATCGACCCCAGAAGCGGCCTTGCGGCCTTCGGAAATGGCCCATACGACGAGCGATTGGCCGCGGCGCATGTCGCCCGCGGCGAACACACCCGGAACTGACGACATGTAGTTCTGGTCGGTCGCGACGTTCCCGCGATTGTCGAGTTGGACGCCTAACTGCTCGATCATGCCGTTGCGCACAGGGCCGAGGAAACCCATGGCGATGAGGATCAGGTCGGCGTCCATGGTGAACTCAGTGCCGGGAATGGGGCCGAACTTCGGGGGAGGGCCAACCCTTACTGCGTGAAGTTGCTGGACGTTGCCGTTGTCGCCGGTGAACTTTGTGGTGGCGATGCTCCAATCGCGCACGCCACCCTCTTCGTGCGCACCCTCTGTCCGTAGTTGCATGGGCCAGAGCGGCCAGGGCGTCTGTGGAGATCGCTCGTCGGGCGGTTTGGGCATGATCTCGAACTGATGAACGGAGACTGGCTTCTGGCGATGGACAGTGCCCAGGCAGTCGGCGCCGGTGTCGCCCCCTCCGATAATGACGACGCGCTTGCCCGTCGCGAGAATGTCGACTGCGGGATCGAGCGTGTCTCCCAGGCAGCGCTTGTTTTGCTGCGGGAGGAATTCCATCGCGTAGTGAATTCCGCTCAACTCGCGTCCAGGGATTTTCAGATCGCGCGGTTGCTCGGAACCGCCAGCCAGCACGATGGCGTCGAAGTCGCGGCGCAGATCTTCGACCGCGGTATTCTTGCCAACCTCCGCATTGGTGACGAACTTCACGCCCTCGGCCGACATTTGCTCGATGCGGCGGTCGATGATGTGCTTCTCGAGCTTGAACTCGGGGATACCGTAACGGAGCAGTCCGCCAATGCGGTCCGCTTTTTCATAGACCGTGACCGAATGGCCGGCGCGGCACAGTTGCTGCGCAGCGGCCAGGCCTGCAGGACCCGAGCCGACGATGGCCACTTTTTTTCCGGTGCGATGTTTTGGTGGCTCGGCGTGGATCCAGCCTTCGAGGAAGCCGCGCTCGACAATATTCTTCTCGTTCTGCTTGATCGTGACCGGCGGCGCCGTGATGCCCAGAACGCATGAGGCTTCGCACGGCGCGGGGCAGATGCGGCCGGTAAATTCGGGAAAATTATTGGTGGCGTGCAACTGGCGGACGGCGTCTTTCCAGCGTCCGCGATAGACAAGATCGTTCCAGTCGGGGATCAGGTTGCTGACGGGACATCCGGTTTGGCAGAACGGAACGCCGCAATCCATACAGCGAGCACCTTGGGTGCGGAGTTTCTCTTCGGGAAAATCCTGATAGATCTCGAACCAGTCGTTGACACGCTCTGCGACTGGACGGCGCGGAGCCAGTTCGCGCGAATAATCCATGAAGCCGGTGGTCTTACCCATGTTGCACCTGCTCGGCAAGCGCTAGTACGGAGTCCGGCTGGCCCGGAATATAGGCTTGCTGGCTGCGGCCCACTCCCAGCACTCGCTTGAACTCGTGCGGGAAGACTTTGATGAACCGAGAAGCCATTTCCTGCCAGTTGTCGAGGATCGACTTGGCACGTCGGCTGCCGGTCAACTCCAGGTGGCGCGTGATGAGACTCTTGACGAGTTGAACATCCTGCTCATCGAGCAAGGGCTCGAGATCGACCGAGTCGAGATTGCAGCGCTTCTCGGTGAAATCTCCACGTTCGTCAAAAACGTAGGCGACGCCGCCGCTCATGCCGGCAGCAAAATTCCTGCCGCACGAGCCGAGCACCAGGACCAGCCCGTTGGTCATGTATTCGCAGCCGTGGTCGCCGACGCCTTCAACGACCGCGGTCGCACCTGAGTTGCGAACAGCGAACCGTTCCCCGGCGACGCCGTTGAAAAATGCTTCGCCGCTCGTGGCACCGTAAAGTACGACATTGCCGATGATGATGTTTTCCTCGGCAGCGAAGCTGGAATCGCGCGGCGGGTACACGATCACTTTGCCGCCTGAGAGTCCCTTGCCCACATAGTCGTTCGCGTCGCCTTCGAGGGTGAGTGTGACTCCCTTGGCGAGGAATGCGCCGAGGCTCTGGCCCGCAGAACCCGCGAGATGGATACGAATTGTGTCGTCAGGCAACCCGGCCGAGCCGTAGCGGCGCGCGATTTCTCCACTTAATATTGTGCCCACCGAGCGATGCACGTTGCGCACCGGCAAATTGATTTCAACATTTCTCAGGCTCAGCAAAGCATCCAGAGAGTGCTCGACCAGTTGATGGTCAAGGGCGTGGTCAAGACCGTGATCCTGGCTGTGCACGCAACGGCGCGCCACGCGCGAGGGAACGGGCGGGTTGTAGAGTATCGCGGAGAAATCCAGACCGCGGGCCTTCCAGTGATCGACTGCGGGCTCCACGTCGAGCATGTCGACGCGACCGACCATCTCGTCCACGGTCCGGAAGCCCAGTTCCGCCATGTATTGGCGAAGCTGCTCGGCGATGAAGAAAAAGAAATTGATGACGTGCTCGGGCTGCCCTTGAAACTGCTTGCGCAGCACGGGATCTTGCGTGGCGATGCCAACCGAACAAGTGTTCAGATGGCATTTGCGCATCATGATGCAGCCCATCGCGATTAGCGGAGTCGTGGCAAAACCGAATTCTTCGGCGCCCAACAGTGCAGCAATGGCAACGTCGCGGCCAGTCTGGAGTTTGCCGTCGGTCTGAACGCGGATGCGGCTGCGGAGATCATTCAACAGAAGTACCTGCTGGGTTTCCGCCAATCCAAGCTCCCACGGGATTCCGGCGTGCTTGATGGAACTGAGGGGTGAGGCGCCCGTGCCCCCAGTGTCCCCGCTGATCAGAACGACGTCGGCATGGGCCTTGGCCACGCCAGCAGCAACCGTACCTACGCCGATTTCCGCGACGAGCTTTACGGCGATGCGAGCGGTCGGATTCACATTCTTCAGGTCGTAGATCAGTTGCGCGAGATCTTCGATCGAGTAAATGTCGTGATGCGGCGGCGGGGAGATAAGCCCCACTCCAGGGATCGAATGCCGCAGGCGTGCGATCACTTCATCAACCTTATGTCCGGGGAGTTGGCCGCCCTCGCCGGGCTTTGCGCCCTGAGCCATCTTGATCTGCAATTCATCGGCGTTCACGAGGTAGTTGGCGGTCACGCCGAAACGCGCCGAGGCCACCTGCTTCACGGCGCTGCGCCGCAAATCGCCGTTCGAGTCGGGATTGAATCGCTCTTCGTCTTCGCCGCCCTCACCGGTGTTGGACTTGCCGCCGATGCGGTTCATGGCGATGGCCAGCGTTTCGTGCGCCTCCTTGCTGATCGATCCGAACGACATGGCGCCGGTATTGAAGCGCTTCACGATCTCCTTAGCCGGCTCCACCTCTTCAAGCGGAACCGGAGTATCGCTCTTTTTCAACTTCATCAGACCGCGCAGCGTGCAGAGGTTCGCGCTCTGGTTGTCGATGAGGTTCGTGTATTCCTCAAATGTCTTGAAGCTGTCCTGACGTACGGCCTGCTGCAGTTTGCTAATGGTCTGCGGATTGAGCAGGTGATATTCGCCGTTGACCCGCTGGTGATAGCTGCCACCGACCGAAAGTTCAGTCTCGAACTCGCTTAGAGGGCGGAATGCGTATTCGTGTTTCAGTTGAGCCTCGGTGGCCAGGACGGAGAGTCCAATGCCCTCGATCCGCGAGGTTGTGCCCGTGAAGTACGCGTCCACCAGTTCTTTGTTCAGGCCGATGGCCTCGAAGACCTGCGCTCCCTGATAGCTTTGCAGAGTAGAGATGCCCATCTTGGAGAAGGTTTTCAGCAGGCCCTTCTTGATCGCCTTCATGAAGTGCTTGACAGCCGTTTCAGGCGTGATGCCGTCGCCTAACTCGCCGCGCCAAGCCAGGTTTTCAACAGTCTCCAGCGCAAGATAAGGATTGATGGCACTGGCTCCGTAACCGCTGAGCAACGCAAAGTGCATGACTTCGCGCGGCTCGCCCGATTCGGTGATCAAGGCAACCTGGGTTCGCGTTTCTTCTCGCACCAGCAGATTGTGCACGGCCGCCAGGGCCAGCAGACACGGAATGGGTGCGTAGTCTTTGTCCACGCCGCGATCGGAGAGAATCATCAGCGAGTATCCGGCTTTCACTGCGAGGGAAGCCCTCTGGCACAGTTCGTCGAGAGCACGCTTAAGTCCTGCTTCGCCTTCGCTTGCACGGAAGAGCGCGGGCAGCGTAGTCGCGAGCAGATCGCGGTTCGAGACGCGGCGCAGCTTCTCCAATTCGCGATTGCTGAGCAGCGGATGCGCCAGCTTCAGCATGTGACAGTTCTCGGGCGCTTCCTCGAGGATGTTGCGCTCGCTTCCGATATAGCTGATGAGCGACATCACCATCTCTTCGCGGATGGGATCGATGGGAGGATTGGTCACCTGCGCGAAGAGCTGCTTGAAATAGTTAAAGAGCGACTGCGGTTTGTCGGAGAGGCAGGCCAGGGGTGTGTCGGTACCCATCGAGCCGATAGGCTCTTCTCCCTTAGCAGCCATGGGGCCCACAATCATTCGCAGGTCTTCGTCGCTGTAGCCGAAGGCACGCTGGCGGCGGAGAAGGGTTTCTGCGTCCGGATGATGCATGCGCGTGGGGTCGGGCAACTGATCGATGGTGATCTGGTTTTCTCTCAACCACTCAGCGTAGGGCTGGCGCGACGCGAGCGTCTGCTTAATCTCTTTATCAGAGATGATGCGGCCTTCAACCGTGTCGACCAGGAACATCTTCCCCGGCTGCAGGCGACCTTTGCGCTTCACTAGCTCGGGAGCGATGTCGAGCACGCCCGCTTCCGAGGCCATGACGACCAGATCATCGTGCGTCACGACGTAGCGTCCGGGGCGGAGGCCGTTGCGGTCGAGGGTCGCTCCGATGACGCGCCCGTCGGTGAAAGCGATCGCGGCAGGGCCGTCCCAGGGCTCCATTAGGCAGGCGTGGTACTCGTAGAAGGCGCGCTTCTCCGGCTTCATGTGGGGATTGCCCGACCAGGCCTCGGGAATCAGCATGGCCATAACGTGGGGGAGGCTGCGTCCCGACAGGAGAAGCAACTCCACCGCGTTGTCGAAGTTCGCCGAGTCGCTACCGTCTGGAGCAATGATGGGATGCAGCTTTTTTATGTCGTCGCCAAAAAGAGGCGACTGCAGCAGGGACTGGCGAGCTTGCATCCAGTTGACGTTGCCGCGAAGCGTGTTGATCTCGCCGTTGTGTGCGATGTAGCGGTAAGGATGGGCGCGTTGCCAACTCGGAAACGTATTGGTCGAGAAGCGCTGGTGGACCAGGCACAACGCGCTAACGGCATCAGGATCGGAGAGTTCGCGGTAGAAGTTTGCGATCTGCGGGGCAAGCAGCAGGCCTTTGTAGACGATGGTCCGACAGGAGAGCGAAGGAATGTAGAACATCTCCGCATCTTCAACCCCGGACTCGCGAATCTCATTTTCCGCACGCTTGCGCACGACGTAGAGCTTGCGCTCGAAGGTGTCTTCGTCCATACAGGAATCGCAGCGCACGAAGATCTGCTGAATGTAGGGCTGAGAGGCACGAGCCACGCGGCCGATTGCGGAGGCATAGACCGGCGTGTCACGCCAACCCAGCAAGGTCAGGCCTTCCTCGCGCACGATGCGCTCGAGAATGCCCTCACACTGCAAACGCGGGTGCTTCTCGACCGGAAGGAACGTCATGCCCACGCCATAAGTTCCGGGCTTCGGCAGGGTGAAGCCAAGCTTTTCGCACTCGCGGACGAAGAACTTGTGCGGAATCTGGATGAGTACGCCCGCGCCGTCGCCGGTTTCCGGATCGCAGCCACACGCACCGCGATGGGCGAGATTCAGAAGGACCTGAATCCCCTTCTTGATGATGTCGTGGCTTTTGTTGCCGCTGATGCTGGCGACGAACCCGATCCCGCAGGCATCGTGCTCGTGCGCGGGGTCGTAAAGACCCTGGGCGGGGGGCAGGCCACTTCTCGGGTTGAGACGCGTCGTCATGGACCTCGTCCGGTGGACTCAATTCCTTTCGAATCAGTTGTTCTTGGGCGTCCCTTGCAGGGCGACAGAGTGTCGCACACTAGCACACTTGCTCAGGAACAGAGCTTTGTACTCTCTTTAATATCGTCTTGTGGCGAGCAAAGTACAATGCAGAATTTCGATGCAACGCATGCAAATTTCAGGACGCGTTGGTGGTCGGTTGATTCCGAGTAATTAACCTCGAATCGAGGGGAAGTTCGCTATAATTCGCTGAAACCACAATGGACTTTGATCAGCTCATTACGTTCCTGGAAGTTGCCCGGCAGGGCAGTTTTTCCCGCGCCGGGGAGAAGGTTTTCCGTTCGCAGTCGGCGGTTAGTGCGCAAATCCGGCAACTGGAGCAGGAGTACGGCGACCGACTGCTCGACCGCTCCGGCAAGACCGTCAAATTGACCCCCGCGGGTCAGGTTTTTTACGAATATGCCGAGCGGCTCAAGAATCTGCGCGATGAATCGCTGATGGCGGTGGCGGACCACAGCGGTACGCCTCGGGGCACGTTGCGGGTGGGCGCCAACGAGGCGACGTGCCTGTACGTTCTGCCCGAGGTGTTCGGCGAATACTGCCGGCGCTATCCACCGGTGCAGATCAGCATCTATCGAAATTTCAGCTACAAGATCGTGGAAAAACTGGAAAACGGGTCGGTGGAGGTCGGCATTCTCACGTTGCCCATTCAGTCTCCAAGTCTGAAGATTCAGCCCATTTTCCGCGACAAGCTGATGTTGATGGTGAGCCCCAAGAATCCGCTGGCCAAGTTCAAGGTGGTGCCGGTCAAGGAGATCGTGAAGTACCCGTTGCTGTTCCCGAAAACAGGCCATACGCGCAGGCTGCTGGACAAGCTCTTTCGACCTTATAGCGCTGAGTTGCAGGTTCGAATGGAATTGCCCAGCATTGGGATGATCAAGAGCTTCGTGGCCGCAGACCTGGGCGTGTCACTCATCAGCGCGTCGTTCGCCCGCGATGAAGTGGAATCAGGCCGGGTCAAGCTGATCGATCTGGAAGACGCCGTGCTGTACCGCGAACTTGGACTGGCCTACCGGAAGGACCGGACGCTCTCGGTGGCTTCGACCGCATTTGTCGCACTGTTGCGTCAATTCGCAACGCAAATGAAGAAGACGGACTCATAGAGTCACGTGGACCTGAAATTTCGATGGATGCCATCGGAATTTTGAATTTCCAAGGAAAAGCCAGTTGGCATAGCCTTTCACTGCTGGTGTTTGTAGTCTGTAGACGACTCTTCATGAAAACCCTCATCCACAAGAACGCACGAATTACATCGACAGGCACAGGCATGTCGACACGAATTACGTGTCTTCTGGAGGACGGGAACGGATGAAGTAAGGCAATCTTAAGTAAGTTCACCGAACCCACCGCCAGAAGCGATCTGGCGGTGGGTTTTTCTTTGCCCCAAATATCTGAGGAACGGAGCTGGACATGAACGGACGAGGGCAACAAAGCAGATTCGACAGAGGCGACGATGTGGTGGTGATGAAGTTCGGGGGCACGTCGGTGGAAGACACTGCCGCCATCCGACGACTGATTGGCATCGTGCAGAGCAGGCTTAGTGCGCAGGTCGTGGTCGTGGTCAGCGCGCTGGCACGGGTCACCGATCAACTATTGGAGGCGGGAAACGCGGCCGCGAAAGGACACCTTGGGTCTGCGCTGGCCACGGTACGGGATATTTATGTCCGGCACGAGGAACTGGCGGACTCGCTCGTTGACGGCTCCGCTCATCGCGCCCTCGATCGCGAATTGCGCGGCGAGTTCCGGACTTTGGAATCGCTGCTGCACAGTCTGGAAGGCTCGCGCCAACTTGATCTCAGAGCGCAGGATCAATTGCTGGGTTTTGGGGAATGCTTCTCCAGCAGGCTAGTGAAGGAAGCTCTATGCGAAGCCGGAATCAGCGCCGCGCATGTCGACGCGCGAACCTGCATTGTGACCGATGCCCGCCATGGGCAGGCTAGTCCGGTCTGGGACGCGACCAATCAGCAAGTTCGGGACACTCTGGCTCCGTTGCTGGAATCCGGCCGCGTGGCCGTGCTGGGTGGATTCATTGCATCCACCAGCGACGGGGTCCCCACGACTCTGGGCCGGGGCGGTTCCGATTTCAGCGCCGCGATTGTCGGCGCGGCGCTATGCGCTTCCCGGGTCGAGATTTGGACCGATGTGGATGGCATCATGACCACCGATCCCAAGCTCTGTTCCGACGCGCGCGTGATTCGCAAGATGAGCTTTGATGAGGCGGCAGAACTGGCGCACTTCGGCGCGAAAGTGCTGCATCCCGCGACGCTCGCTCCGGCGGTGAGAGAGAACATCCCTGTCTATGTGTTGAACTCGAAACGGCCGGAGGGCGAGGGCACCGAAATCGCGGCGAGGGCAGGAGCCGGCAACGTAGTGCACGCAATCACTGCCAAGAGGAAGGTAGCCGCAGTTGAGATTGAATCTGAGCGGGGAGTTGACTCGGAGTTGCTGCGCGCGGTGTATGCGGTGTTCGACGCGCATTCTTGTGCAGTCGACGTCATGGCTATGTCGCCCGGTCGCATGTCGTTGCTGGTGAGTTCGACTGGTGCTCTGCCCGGGATTGCGGCGGACCTGGAAGGTGTAGCCAAGGTGCGATGGGAGAATCACAAGGCGCTGGTATGTCTGGTGGGAAAGAACATTCGACGACAGCCCGACGTAGCCAGCCGTGCCCTTCCGGCGGTTGCGGACATGGATGTGCGAGTCATGTGCCAAGGCGCTTCCGACCGGACGATTTCGTTTCTCGCGGAAGAATCGAATGTCGAGGAATTGGTGCAGCGATTGCACGCGCTGTTTTTCGCAAAACCGGAGACGTCGCCTGACTGGGGAGAAGTCTCGGTCGCATTCTGCCAAGCTGGCCTCAGCCCGGCAGGATAAGCCATACAGGGTTCAGTTGCCGAATTTGGCAGCCTTCGATGCAACCACGGCCGACGAGTCGGGCACGGGCTCGATGATGTGCAAGCCGCATTCGGTCTTGGCGAATCCCGGCCAACGACCTGCGCGCGGATCCTCCCCCGGGCGGACGGCGCGCGTGCAATGGGTGCAGCCAATGCTGGGATAATCCTGATTGTGAAGCGCGTTGTAAGGCACGTCGTGGTCATGGATGTAGCGCCACACCTGCTTTGACGACCAGTCGATGATTGGGTTGACCTTCACCAGGCCGAACTTGGTATCCCATTCAACTCTGCGTGCGATGGACCGGACCGACGTCTGGTCGCGACGAATGCTCGTGATCCACGCGCTCAATTCTCCGAGTTTGCGGCGGAGCGGTTCGACTTTCCTCAAATTGCAGCAGCGGTCGGGATCGCGCGTCCAAAGCGCGGCTCCGTGAGCGCGCTCCTGCTCCTCGGGAGAGAGAACGGAATATATTTTCTCGATCGTGATGCTGTATTTTTCTTCAATCCGGTCCATTAGATTGTAGGTCTCGGGGAAGAGAAATTCCGTATCGATGGTGAAGAGGCGGAAATCCTTGCGCACGCGCGAAGCCATGTCGATCAGCACCATGCCCTCGACGCCGAACGCTGAGGAAATGGCCACACGATTTCCGAAGGTCTCGAAGGCCCAGGTAAGAGAGCGTTGTGGGCTCCAGGTTTCGGCTGCGTGCTGGACTTCTGCGATCTGATCTTGGATGTGGTCCGTGACTTGGTCTTTCACGCGAGGGGCTCCTGATTGGCATTGAAATCCGCATACAGAGCGGGCACAGGACTGTCGCCGATTTCGGAGACAGCCGGCACAACGAATTGCCCCGCAAGAACGGCAGGATCGGCAAACCGCACCACTTCGCCCACTACCAGCAGGGTGGGAGCTGCCAGTTTCGGCGAGCGGGTGAGTTCGGCGATGGTTGAACGGTGCGTCCGCTGGTGCCGCGTTGTCGCGCGCGAAATAATCGCGCAGGGGGTCTCGCCGGCAAGCCCAGCCGCTTTCAGCTTGGCGGCAATCTCGGAATAGTTCTGGCCGGGCATATAGATGACTAACGTCGCTCCGCTTCCGGCAAGCTTGCTCCAGTTTGCGGCTTCGCTCTCTGACGCCTGATGTGCGGTGATGAGCACAAGTGCGGACGATGCGCGGCGATGGGTCAACGGGATCTGCGCCGCTGCGGCCGCGCCCAAAGCCGAAGTCACGCCCGGCACGATCTCGTAAGGGATGTTGGCCCGGCGCAGCGATTCGATTTCTTCTCCGGCGCGTCCGAAGATAAGTGGATCACCGCTTTTCAACCGGACGACACGCAGCCCGGAATCGGCGAGAGCAACCATGAGAAAGTTGATTTCCTCTTGCAGGATTCTCTTTTTGCCACAGCGCTTGCCGACGTTGTGGACCTGCGCGCTCGGAGGAATGAACTGCAAGATCTCGGGGGAGACCAGGTCGTCGTGCAGCACGGCCTCAGCCGTTCGGAGCAGGCGCAGCGCCTTCAACGTGAGCAATTCCGGATCACCCGGCCCCGCGCCCACCAGATACACCTTCCCCTTCATGCGTCCTCTCCTTTTGCAGCTAGTTCAGGTAGTTCCGCCAGGGCGGCATCCAGGGCTTCCCGGCTAGCCAGAGAATGCAGCAGAGCTAGCTTGCGTTCTTTGTCGAGATCGCTGGCAAGGATCAGCTTTCTGGTCTCACCGAGTTCTGCCACCCACGCTGCGTACCCCGGGCCGAATTGTTTTTCGAGCTGCTGACGGATTTTCTGGGCCAGCGAGGGACTTTGCCCGGCTGTGGACACCGCAATTTGCAAATCTCCGCGGCGAACGATCGCGGGATAAAAGAAATCGCAAAGATCGGGAACGTCGACCACATTGCATAGCACACCGCGTCTCTGCGCTTCGTGGTAAACCCGCTCGTTCAGGGTGCGCGAGGCGGTCGCGACCACGGCAAGAAATGCTCCGGCTAGGTCATCGTTGGAAAAGGACCGCAGTTCCAGTTCGATCCTTTCGGCGCGAGCCCATTCACGAACCGCGGGGCTCGCTTCGAGGGCAACCACGCGGATCCGCGCGCCAGTATCAAGCAAGCTCCCGATCTTGGGCTCGCCGACTTTCCCGGCGCCTACGACCAGGCATTGCCTGCCCTCGAGCTTTAGAAACATTGGAAACAAGCTAGTCACCGACACCTCCCGCTGACTGCGACAGACTCCGCGTCGGGTCTGGCAAGTCACGAGTCACAGCGGCCACGACTTCTCCGGCGAGAAATTCCCGTAACTCCGTGTCGCTATGGCGTACAAAGAATCGCCGCAAATTTTCGCCGGGTTCGCGCTGCGCAAGATATCGACCGAGCAGGCGCTCAAGGGCGTCCGGCACTTCGTGCGCGGGGCAACGGTATCCGACGGGCCGCGCTGTGGCTTGGTGAAGTCCAAGGGCCCCGCCTACGCAGAAGTAATAGGCGTCGACCATGTGGTCCTGAACTTTGATCTTCTTGCCTTCGATGCCGATGTCGGCGATCCAGTGCTGACCGCAACTGTTGGGGCATCCGGTGACGTGCAGCTTCAAATGCTGATCGAAGCCAGGCAAGCGTTCTTCTAGTTCCTCGACGAGCCAGCGCGAGAAACTCTTCGTTTCAGTTATGGCCAGCTTGCAGAATTCCGTACCGCTGCACGCTACTGTCCCACGCGAGAAGAATGAACCACCGACTTTCAAGCCGATCGCATCCAGTCTTTTGGCCAGCGCGTCAGCGTTGCTGGTGGGTACGTTCACGACGAGCAGGTTCTGCATGTTGGTGGCGCGCAATTCGCCGCTAGCGAAACGCTCTGCGAGATCGGCCGCGGACTGCATCTGTTCCGCTGTGACTCGCCCGCGCAGCGCAACCGCTCCCACATAAGAGAGCCCCGACTGCTTCTGGGGATGAATGCCCACGTGGTCGCGGTAAACGTCGTCCGGCGGATGCTCCTCGACGGCGGGGTCGAGTTGGAATCCTATGCGGTCATGGAGTTCGCCGAGAAAACGGTCGGCGGTCCATCCGTGGCGGAGGAAAAGGAATTTCAGCCGGGCACGCTCGCGGTGTTCGCGCAAGACATCGGAGTCGCGGAACAGTTCGGCAATGCCCTTGATCACGGGCACAACCTGGTTCCAGCGGACAAACGCATTCAGGCGCGAGCCCAGATATGGTTCCGTCGAAAGGCCGCCTGCGACTCGAAGGGAGAACCCGACCTCGGGCTTCCCGCCCACGAGCCGAGTGATCGCGGTCAGGCCAACATCATTGATTTCGGGATAGGGACACCACACCGGGCATCCAGTGATCGAGATTTTGAATTTGCGCGGCAGGTTATAGAACTCAGCATTCCCTGCCAGCAATTTGGACGCTTCGAGCACGAGCGGCGAAGCATCGACCATCTCGTCGGCATCCACTCCAGCAACCGGGCATCCGGTCACATTGCGCACGACATCACCGCAGGCGCCCGTCGTGTTCAGTCCAACCTGCCAGAGGCCGTCGAGCACTTCCGGCAAGGCTTCGATAGTGATCCAGTGCAATTGAATGTTCTGGCGGACGGTGAGATCGGCGATCCCGTTGGCGTGGCGGCGAGTGAGGTCAGCGATGGCTCGCAGTTGATGGGAGCTCATCATGCCATTGGGAATTCGGATACGAACCATGAAGCGCTGCAATGCGCGGCCTACGCCGCCCTGACCGCCGGTTACGCCGACTCCATCTCCCTGGGTGTAAACGCCCCACCAGCGGAAATAGGTCCCAATCCATTCGGGCGGGATGGACTCGAAGCCTTCGCGAGCGAAGCGCCGGATTTCCTCCAGCCCGTCCCATGGGTTCGCGGCGCGCTTCAGGCGCTCGACTCGCTGCGCTGTCGTTTCTTTTGCTGTGTTGGCCATTGGTTTCACTTGCCCGGAAAACAAAAAACCCACCGCCAGGTTCGTCTGGCGATGGGTTGATGAGTGCTGTATTAAGAAAAACTTCTTAGGTCAGCAACCTCCCCGCGCCAGTGCACACGCATGCACAACAACAACAAGTGCAACAACACGTCGCGCGAAGATTTTGGCTACTTGACATTCGAGTCTGGATTCTAGGTTGAGCGGCCGTACGCCGTCAACAAACTTGCGTAACACCTTGGATTCATAATTTGCATGGAAAGGATCAGAATTTTCGCAGCCCGGCAACATCGGCAGGACCCGATTGTAAAATCAACAACTTAGACGCTCGGACAAATGTTGAGCGATAATCTTCGGTTGGTTTTGCAGCAGGCTGGATGCTCAGTCTGACCTTCGGCTCGAAAGGTGAGTTTCTCGATGAAGCGTTCTGCCCTCTTTCTGACATTCGTCATCTTGATGTGTGCGACTCTCGTGTCGTCCCAGGTTCCCGACACTCCTGATCCTTATAAGACGACTCTCGACCGACTGCAATCGCTCACTATTCAGGGCGAAGCGGAGTGGCATTTCCACACAGACGTTCCCCATCCGGAAGATCCCGGGCTGAATGATTCTGACTGGGGAATCTTCAAGGTCAAGAACGTATCGGGGCCGGGCGGAAATAGCGAGAACGAAGAGCACTGGAAAGGAACGCGCGTCTTTCGACGCTGGGTGCAGATTCCCGAGAAGATTAACGGCTATTCCACGCAGGGGTCGCAGGTCCGGATGGATATTCGGTTCGGTAGCCCGGGAGGCTTGATGATCACAGTCTTCTCGAGCGGCGCGATTGTCTACCGCGGCACCGACGACGATATTCTGCCCGTGCTACTGACTGAGAATGCGCAGCCCGGCCAGAAGTTCCTGATTGCCGCGCGAGTAGTCGCGGGAGATGACGTGCAGTCGGAGTTCTTTCACAGCGAGATTATTGTCGCGCCGCCGCACACGCGGCCTGACCCCGTCTTTCTGCGGATGGAGTTTCTTGCTGCTCGCCCCATTATTGCGGCCTATCCAGAAGGAAAGACCGAGCGCCAGCAAACGCTGGACGCAGCGGTTAAGGCAATTGATTTCTCGCCACTCGATCGCGGGGACCAGGCTGGCTTTGACGCGTCGCTCAAGGCATCTCACGCCAAGCTCGAACTGCTCAGGCCGTGGCTTCAGCGGTTCAACATTCGCATCGTCGGTAATTCGCACATCGACATGGCGTGGCTGTGGCCGTGGACTGAGACCGTTGAAGTTGTGCGCAACACGTTCCAGAGTGTGCTCGACTTGATGCGGGAATATCCTGACTTCAAGTTCACCATGTCATCGGCGCGGACTTATGAGTGGATGCAGGAGAAGTATCCTGACCTGTTCAAACAGATCGAGCAGCGCGTAAAGGAAGGGCGGTGGGAGATCATCGGAGGCATGTGGGTCGAGCCCGACTTGAATATGCCGGACGGCGAGTCTCTGGTACGGCAGATCCTGGTGGGCAAGCGCTACTTCCAGAAGAATTTCGGCGTGGACGTGAAGATTGGGTGGAATCCGGATTCATTCGGATACAACTATCAACTTCCGCAGATCTACAAGAAATCGGGAATGGACTACTTCGTCACCCAAAAGCTGCTCTGGGCGCACGAATTCACCACGTTCCCCTACAAACTCTTCTGGTGGCAAGCACCCGATGGCAGCCGTCTGCTCACCTATTTCCCGCATGACTACGCCGGGGGAATTGACGCGGAGCCTCTAGCCAGTGACCTTTCCATCTGGATGCCGTCGATCTATGGCGACGCCATTCCTGACAAGCCCGAGATGATGCATCTGTACGGCGTGGGCGATCACGGTGGAGGGCCGACTCGCGTGATGCTCGATCACGCCGATCAACTCCGGGCGGCGGACGCGGTGT
The DNA here is from genome assembly GCA_017883385.1 of Candidatus Sulfotelmatobacter sp. Classification (GTDB taxonomy): domain Bacteria; phylum Acidobacteriota; class Terriglobia; order Terriglobales; family Acidobacteriaceae; genus Sulfotelmatobacter. The sequence goes on along the minus strand of JADGNQ010000006.1, from coordinate 10,424 downwards.
ATCCGAAGCTCCAGTTCAGTTTTGCCCGGGACTTCTTCAGCGATATCGACAAGAAGCTGCCGAACATGCAAGTTCCGACCTGGGATGGCGAACTTTATTTTGCCTATCACCGTGGCGTTTTCACGACACAGGCAGAGACCAAACGCCGAATCCGTCGCTCCGAAGAAAAGATACTGAACGCGGAGAAGTTTGCCTCGCTGGCGACACTGTTCGGGCGCGACTATCCGCAGGACGACATGGAACTTGCGTGGAAGAATCTCTTATTCGATCACTTCCACGACATCATGCCGGGATCGGGGATTGCGGTGAATTATCTGGACGCCAAGCGGAACCTGGAAGACGTGGACAGGGCGGCGAATGCGGTGACGGCGGGCTCGCTGAAGGAAATCGCCGCGCACGTCAATACTTCGGGCAACGGCTTGCCGGTGATGCTCTTCAATCCCCTGTCATGGCCCCGAACGGAACTCGTTGAACTTGAAGTGCAACTTCCGGCGGCGGCGCGCGAGATCGAAGTGGAAGATGCCGCGGGCAAGACAGCCGAGGCACAGTTGCTGTCGCTCGATCCCGCTACGAACCGGGCGCAATTCCTATTGCTGTCGCACACGCCGTCGCTCGGCTATCAGACGTATTTCGTGCGGGGCGCAAAGAGCGCCTCTCCAGTTCATTCGTTCTTGAAAGCCACCTCCGACGCGCTCGAGAACGAGTTCCTCCGCGTGAAGATTGATCCCAGGACTGGCTGCATGACCAGCCTGTTCGATAAGCGCAGTGGGACTGAAGCGCTCGCTCCGGCGGATACTGACACGGGCGGGCCGAAGAATTCCGTGTGCGGCAACTTGCTGCAGACTTTCGTGGACAAGCCGAAACAATGGGACGCGTGGAACATTGACGCCGATTTCGAAGCGCAACATTGGGATCTCGACAAGGCCGACGAGGTGAAACTGATGGAGAGCGGGCCTCTTCGCGCGGTCATCCAGATCAAGAACCATTTTCAGCATTCCACGTTTGTGCGCGAGATCACGATGTACGCCGGTGTTCCGCGCCTGGATGTGAAGATGGAGACCGAGTGGCACGAGAAGCATATCCTGCTCAAAGTCGCCTTTCCAGTCGCCGCGCACAGCGAGAAGGCCGCGTATGAGATTCCCTTCGGATCAGTTGAGCGGCCGACCACGCGAAACACTCCCGCCGAAAAAGCGCAGTTCGAAGTGCCGGCGGAGCGCTGGGCTGATATCTCGGACGCGAAACAAGGGTTCAGCCTGCTGAACGATTGCAAGTACGGTTACGACGCCAAGGGCAACGTGCTGCGCTTGTCATTGCTGCGATCGCCGGAATGGCCTGATCCGCACGCCGACGAGGGCCGCCACGAATTTACGTATTCTCTTTATCCGCACGGCGGTGGGTGGAAAGATGCGCTGACCATCCGCCAGGGATATGAGTTGAACTACAAGCTGATTCCGCTGGCCACCGGCAATCACACCGGCATATGGCCGCCGCAGCGGTCGTTTGTGGAGACGCAATCGGAGAACGTCATCGTGACGGCATTGAAGAAGGCGGAAGATCACAACGATCTTGTCCTGCGCTTTTATGAATGGGCGGGCAAGGCGGGAGACGTAAAGCTGCAGCTTCCACAAGGCGCAACAAACGCCGAAGAGACTAATCTGATGGAAAAGCCCATCGGCGCCCTCGCTCTGCATCACGATATCTTCACCGTGCCCACGAAACCTTACGAGATCAAGACCGTCAAGGTAGAGTTCTCCGGAGCGCCGAACGCAGAGACGGCGGCGACGCAATGAGCGAAATGAAGCAGGTGGTCCTGGGAGTCGACATCGGCGGCACGAAAGTTGCCGTCGGTCTCATCGACCATGAAGGCAAGATCCTGGCGCAGGGTCGCAGGCCCATGCTGGCGAATGGCACGCCGGAGGCTGCGTTGCAGGCGGTCACTGGCGCGATTGACTCGATGTCGTCGTCAGCGACTGCGTCCGGCGCAGGGATTCAGAGCATCGGCATCTGCGCGCCGGGACCGCTAGATCCGATAACGGGCGTGATCCTCAATCCTCCAAATGTTCCCTGCTGGCGGAATTTTCCACTGGTGGAGAGGATCAAGGACCTTTACCACCTCCCCGTCAAACTAGATAACGACGCCAACGCGGCGGCGCTCGCAGAAACGCGCTGGGGCGCCGCACGCGGGTATCACTACGTCTTCTATACGACCATCGGAACCGGGATAGGAACCGGCATCGTGCTCGATGGCCGTGTCTACCACGGCAACACCGGCTCTGCCGGCGAAGGCGGGCATGTGAGTATCGACTACCGGGGGCCGCTCTGCGCTTGCGGTAAACGCGGATGCATCGAAATTCTGGCCGCGGGACCTGCGATTGGGGCGCGGGCGCGAACCAAACTCGGTGCGAAGTCGGCTCATTCTATGATTCTCGATCTGGCAAAGGGAGACGTTGCCTCCGTTGCCAGCGAACTGGTGGGGCAGGCTTACGCTGCCGGCGATCCCTTGGCCCGCGAGATTCTTCAGGAGACGGTCGAGGTCCTAAGTGTGTGGCTGGGCAACATCGTTGACCTGCTGGACCCCGACGTTCTCGTGATGGGTGGCGGCGTGGCGGCCATGCTCAAGCCATTTTTCGATGAAATCAAGAACCGGCTTCCGAGTTGGTGCGTGAATCCCCGCGCGTCGGAAATACCATTAGTCATGGCCCACTATGGTGCCGACGCGGGAATCGCCGGCGGCGCGGCATTGTGTTCGCAGGATCTTACTTAGCAGCTAGATCAGCAATACCACTGGACCTCGAATGCTCCTCACACTTTTTCTACGCCGATTCGCATGGCTGATACCTTCCCTGTTGCTCGTTGGTACAGTCTCGCTCTTGTACGGGCAGGATATGCCGAAGGCTCCTAAGTCGGAGGTCTTCACGCTGACTCCAACGCAAGGCTACTTCACAGAGCCAGGGATTGCGGTAAATCCTACAAATCCGCGGCAGGTGGTCGGCGTCTTTCAGGACAACGTGCACGCGGCTCACTCGCAGGACTCCGGCCACACCTGGCAACTGGCTGAGGGCGTGGATCCCAAGAACTATCGGGTCTCGGGCGACGTGTCGGTGGCATTCGACAACCAGGGGCATGCGTTTGTCTGCTACATCGCGTTCGACAGGTTGGGGACGTTTAACTACTGGGCCCATGGCGCGACGCGCAACGGCATTTTTGTGCAGCGCTCGCTCGATGGTGGAAAAACGTGGGAAGCGGAGCACGTTCCAGTCGCCGAACAGCCGTCGCAACCGGGAATTCCGTTCGAAGACAAGCCTTACATCGTCGCAGACAACACTAAGAGTAAATATGCAGGGAATCTGTACATCGGCTGGACGCGCTGGAGGTTGACCGATTCACAGATGGTGCTCTCACGTTCGACCGACGATGGCAAGACCTGGTCGAAGCCGATTGAGATCGATGCTCATCCTGGCTTGCCGCGCGATGACAACGGTGCAGCCGAGGGATTCGACGGCGTGGTTGCGCCCGATGGCACGCTCTATGCGATTTGGAGCCAGGATGATGAGATCATGCTCACGTCCTCGCACGATGGGGGCCAGACGTTCTCCCGTGCACGCCCCATCATTCATACGGCGCCCATCATGTTTGCCATACAGACGCTCGAACGAGCCAACGGATTTCCGCAGATCGCGATCGATCCGAAGAGTAAGAGACTGTATGTAACCTGGAGCGACTATCGCAACGGCGATCTGGATGTTTTCATCGCGAACTCCAACGACAAGGGAAAGCGATGGTCCTCGCCCGAACGAGTAAACAACGATCCGGAACACAATGGCGCGGAACAATTCTTTCAGTGGCTCGCCGTAGACCCAACCGACGGCTCCGTCGATGTTCTTTTCTATGACCGCCGGGGCGATCCACAGAATCGCAAGCAGGTCGTGGCTCTGGCGCGCTCCACTGACGCCGGACGCACCTTTACGAACTATGCTTGGACCGACGAGCCCTTCGAAGCCAGTGGAGTCTTCTTCGGCGACTATACGGGGCTCGCGGCGTATGGCGGGCGCGTTTACGGGATCTGGACGGAGAAGCCTGCCGCCGCTGAAGCGAAGGAGACTGAAGCGGGAAAAGACACGAAAGAGCCGAAGGCGCCGGCCCGAGGCACGATCGTTAAAGTCGGCACGGCGGACTTCACGAGCCAGACTAGATGAGTGAGTGTGTCCATCCTCAGCGAAGCGAAGAACATAACATATGGAGTCGGCGACAGGTCCGCATCGCTCAGGATGACAGGATTTGGATCTGTGCTGCGACTTGCGGGGACGCCACCCTACGAGGGAAATTCCCAGCCTTCTTCCTTCATTTTCTTGTTTGACCAGTGCTGCAGGTGTTCGAAGATGGCGGGCTCGATCACGGCGAATCGAATTCCGACGCGACCTTCGTCGCCGATCCACATGAGACGGGCCTTGGCCTGAAAGAGGACGTCGCTGTCGGGCAAAAGGAAGCTTACGTCCAGCAACCCGGAGAAGCGCAGGGGCTCCTTAATACCGTCGAGTCCCATGCCCCCGGTGCTCAGGTTCACGCCCTGCACTGTGATCTCGTCTCCTTGAGAGTTCTTGATCTTGACAACAATTTCCACCCGTGCGCGGAAGAATTTCTGTTGCTCCGTACTGATAAAGCCAAGCGACGCCGTGCTTTCTCCCGGAGCGAAGTTGATGCTGTATTCCTTCAACTTGCGGCTCAGGGTGCGGCGGGATATGCCAAGCTGCTCGGCAGCGAGTGTGCGCTGCCCGCCGGTACGCTCGAGGGCTTTGATGATCATTTGCTCTTCCATGCTGTCGAGATTGCCTACAGGCATGGACGCAGTTTGCCGCAGCGCAGCCGGCTCTCCGGTGAGCGCGGCACTAAGCTTGGAGAAATCGATTTCTGAGCTGGAAAACTCCATAGCCACCTTGGCGACCAGGTTGCGCAGTTCACGAATGTTTCCGGGCCACGCGTGCGAGAGAAGAGCGGAAACGGCCTGCGACGAGAAATTCTTGCCTGGGGCCTTCAAGCGCAGAAAGTGTTCGGCGAGGGCAACAATGTCCTCAGGTCGCTCGCGCAGCGGTGGAACACGGAGCTGAAATTGTCCGAGGCGGTGGAAAAGATCCTGCCGGAAACGGCCGTCCTGGACCGCAGCTTCGAGGTTTTGGTTGGTGGCGGCGACGATGCGGACGTCAACTTTAATCTTGCGGTGGCCGCCGAGACGGTAGAACGCCTGACCGTCGAGTACGCGCAGCAACTTGACCTGAGTTTGCAGCTGCAACTCGCCGATTTCGTCAAGGAAAAGTGTGCCCTTGTCGGCAAGTTCAAAGAGACCGGGCTTGGAGGAATCGGCACCGCTGAAGGCCCCTTTTTCGTATCCGAAGAGTTCGCTTTCGACGAGGTTCTCGGGAAGGGCTGCACAATTGATATCGACCCAGGGGCGGCCACGCCGATGGGATGACTCATGCACCGTACGGGCAATCAACTCTTTTCCCGTGCCGGTCTCGCCGGTAATCAGGACGGTCTCGGTGTGTCCCGCGACGCGATCGACCAGACCCATGAACTTGTGCATCACGGGGCTGGCGAGGATGAAGACCGTGTCGTCGATTTTCCGGGAGACGATGCCCTGCACGACCGGAATCGCGGGTGAATCAGGCTTGGCGACAACAGCTTGCGCGAGCGGCACGACCACGACTACGACTGCTATTGGAGCGGACGCGGCATCACGCAAAAGTGTTGCCGAGAAGTGGACGTGAAACCCGCTTCCCGACTTAGGATAAGCGAGCAACTGAGAATGATAGTCACCCATGGTCGAGGCGGCGGTGAGAATCGTCCGTCGCAACCGGGACTGGTCTTCGCGGTCTGCTTTCTCGGTGGGGGCGAACAAGGCAGCGAAGTTGCGGCCGAGAAGTTCCTGCGGCGAATAGCCAAAAAGCTGGGTGAACGTAGCGTTGCAGGCGGTGAAATCTCCCTGCAAATCGGCTGAGAAGACGGCTCTGGGCGTATCGCCTGGGCCACCCGTCCTGGGAGCATTCGCCGTACCTGCGCCTTGGCTGGTGAGCGGTTGGTGCGGGTCCGAATTGCGGTTCGATATCGGCATTGAAGGGCGTTTGGGGATGATCTTGACACAGGCAGGGCACTTCAACCGAGAGGCGCATTGCTCGGGGGGTAACGAAAGTAATAGGTTACTTTTTCCGTGCGGCTCCGGCGCTCGAGGTTTCGCCGTTGGGGGAGGCGCGGAGGGTAACGTGTACGGCCCTCCGTGTGGTTACTTTAGTAAGCTTCTGAAGACCTAATCTCTGCAATACGATTCAGGCAAGGCTCAAGGTGGGCAGATGTGTGCCCTTTTGGGCTGAACTGCGGGCGCGGGAGGTCCGTGCAGAACACTCTTGTGTCTTTGCAGGAGGAGGCGAGGGCGTGAGCAAGGGCAAACGCGCTTCAAAGCCTCAACGGCGACAGTGGCCAAGGATTACATGAAGCCAGAGACAGAGGGATTATCAATCCAGACGAAGGTATTCGTCGGCGTAACTGCGCTCTTTGGCGTGGTGGCGTTGGGGTATGCCCTGTCACATTGGCAATCTCAGGACCTGACGCGATTCGCGTGCTATCTGGTGGTGGCGATTCTGGCATCAGGGTTGAAAGTGCAACTGCCGGGCATCGACGGCACGATGTCAGTGAACTTCCTGTTCATCCTGCTGGGCGTGATGGAGTTGAGCCTTTCGGAGACCCTGGTGATGGGCTGCACCGCTACCCTGGTGCAGAGCATCTGGCACGCGCGCAAACGGCTGGACCCGGTGAAGGTGCTGTTCAACGTGGCGGGCATGATGGCGAACGCCAGCGCCCTTACCTACATCAGCTATAACTGGCTCTCGGCGAGGTTTGGATCGAACAAACCGATTCTGCTGATGGTGGCCGCGCTGGTGTTCTTCTTCGCCAACACTCTGCCGATCTCGGTCGTGATTGCGCTGACCGAGGGCAAATCGAGCCGAAAAGTCTGGTCGGAGTGTTACTTCTGGTCGTTCCCGTACTACCTGGTAGGAGCGGCAGCAGTGGGGCTGGTGGGAATTGTAAACCGGTCGGCGGGATGGGAAACATCCCTGCTGGTGCTGCCCCTCATCTATTGGGTCTACCGATCGTACCGGCTGTACCTGGGTCGCCTTGAGGCAGAGAAAGACCGGGTCGAAGTTGAAAAGCGGCACGTGGAGGAGATCGCGTCGCTGAACATGCGCACGATCGAGGCCCTGGCGCTGGCGATTGAGGCCAAGGACCACACCACTCACACCCATCTCCAGCGGGTACGGACGTACGCCGTGGCAGTGGCCAAGGAACTGAATCTGGGGGCAGACGAGATCGAAGCGCTCAGGGCAGCGGCCCTGTTGCACGACATTGGAAAGCTCGCGGTTCCGGAACAGATCATCAACAAGCCGGGACGGTTGACACCAGAAGAATTCGAAAAGATGAAAGTACATCCGCTGGTGGGAGCGGAGATTCTGGAGCGTGTGGCATTCCCGTATCCGGTGGCGCCGATTGTGCGATCGCATCACGAGCGTTGGGATGGAACGGGATATCCCGAGGGGTTAGCGGGCGAGGGCATTCCAATCGGGGCGCGGATTCTGGCGGCCGCGGATTGCCTGGATGCTCTGGCTTCGCACCGGCAGTACCGTCCAGCGCTGCCCCTTTGCGAGGCAATGGCAAAAGTAAAGGAGAACTCCGGGACGTGGTTTGATCCGAAGGTGGTCGAGATTCTCGAGAAACGCTACGTTGAGCTGGAGCGGATGGCGCAGATGACGGAAGACACGGCGGCGCCGCACTCACTTTCCAAGACACTGCGGGTCGAGCGCGGGTTGGCACCGGCCACGGGATTCGAACGCAGCGACCCCACACACGGGCCGGTGGATACGGACTTCCTGACTTCGATTGCGTCGGCGCGACAAGAGGCTCAGACGATGTTCGAACTGAGCCAGGATCTGGGTGTGTCGCTGAGTTTGAGCGAGACGCTGTCGGTGCTTTCCATGCGGCTGCGGCGGATGATTCCTTACGACTCGATTGCCGTGTTCGTCAACCGGAACGGCTGGCTGCTGCCGGAACTGGTGAGCGGCGAGAACTTCCGCATGCTGTCGTCGCTGAAGATTCGCGTGGGCGAAGGGCTGTGCGGATGGGTAGCGGAAAACAGCAAACCGATCGTGAACGGAAATCCGCAGGTGGAAGCGGGATATGTGGTCGACCCGGGCAAGCATTCGACGCTGCAATCGGCGTTGGTCGTGCCGCTGGAAGGCCTGAACGGCGTGGTCGGCGTGCTGGCGATGTATCACGCGAACCGCGACGCCTTCACGCCCGATCATTTAAGGATCCTGCTGGCCGTAGGCTCGAAGGTCGCATTGTCGGTGGAGAACGCGTTGAAGTACCAGCAGGCGGAGAGCTCGGCGACGACCGACTATCTGACCGGCCTGCCCAATGCGCGCTCGCTCTTTGTCCATCTGGCGCAAGAAGTGGCGCGATGCCGGCGCATGAAAACGCAACTGGCGGTGCTGGTATGCGACATCGATGGCTTCAAGCAAATCAACGATTCATTCGGCCACCTCGAGGGGGATAAGTTGCTCCGCGAGTTCACAACAAGGCTGAAAGAAGTCTGCCGCGGATACGACTATGTGGCGCGAATGGGTGGAGACGAGTTTGTGATTACGGCACCAGGACTCACGGCGGAGGCAGCGAAGGAAAAAGCGGACCGGCTGAACCAGGCGGCGATCGAATCGGGACGGCATGTGTGCGGGCGGGATGTGATTACGCTGAGCGTGGGGATGGCATTTTGTCCGGAAGACGGATTCGATGTGGAGCGGTTGCTGGCCGAGGCCGACCGCAGGATGTATTCGATGAAGCAGATTCATCACGCCGAAGCAGTCGCGGCCGAAGAAACCAAAGCCCACCGGGCTGCGGGGAGATAGGAGAATCTTGTCCATGCTGGGGAGAATTGCACGGCATGGACTCGCCATAGTTGCAACGGTCCTGCTGGGAGGGTTGCTCTCGGCGACGCTGGTGCGGCTGGCGCCCGGGTTCGATGCGGATGAGCAGCAGCTTGACCCGCATTTGAATTCCGCAAGTGTTCAAGCCCTACGCCAAACTCGGCTAGAGCAGCACAATGTGTTTCGCTTCTACTTTCATTCCTTACAACGGGCAGTGCACGGGGACTTGGGAACTTCAATTTCCTTGGGACAGCCGGTAAGCGTGCTGCTGTGGGAGAGGACTCCGCTAACGCTGCGCCTTGTGGGGCTTGGACTGCTGCTGAGTTGGGCTGTGGCGATGGCATTGGCACTCAGCGCGGCTTGGCTGCGGGTGTCGGCTTATGACGCGCTAACCACGGTAATCAGTGGAACGTTTCTTTGCATTCCAGCAGCGGTGCTGGCCCTGTTATCGGTGTTATGGAATGTGCCGGGAGCGCTGGCGGTCGCGTTGATCGTGTTTCCGCGGGTTTATCGCTACGCACGAAATCTGCTGGCGAAGGCCTATTCCCTGCCCCACATCACTATGGCGCGGGCCAAGGGGCTCGGCGAGTTGCGGATTCTGTTCTGGCATGTTGTGCCCGTGGTCGGTCCGCAGTTGCTGGCGGTGGCGGGGATATCGGTGAGCATTGCGGTGGGAGCGGCGATCCCGGTGGAAGCTTTGTGCGGGTTGGCCGGAGTGGGACAGTTAGCATGGCAGGCAGCGCTGGGGCGCGATTTGCCGTTGCTGATGAATATCACGATCCTGGTGACGGCGGTAACCTTGATGGCGAATTCAGGCGCCGACGTAATCGGACACATGCTTCGAGGTCAGGAAGCATGAGGATCGTGGGCAACGACTTTTGGCGCAGGGTGGCATGTGCGGTCTTGCTGCTCATGGTGGGCTCGTCGCTGGCGGCGGGATGGCTGGCTCCGGCGGGATACGCGAAGCAGTATCGCGAGGCGGCAGGCGCGGCTCCGTCGCGGGAGCACTGGCTTGGGACAGATGAAATTGGGCGGGACCGGTTCGCACGCGTGCTGTATGGAACGCGCATTTCGTTGCTGCTGGCGCCGGCCGCCGCACTGCTCTCGACTTTGATGGCAGCGCTAGTGGGTGGGCTGGCGGGCTATCTGGGCGGAGCGTGGGCCCGGGGCGCGATGGCGGTAACGGATCTGTTTCTGTCGTTGCCGTGGCTGTTCTTGCTGATTACCGTTCGGGCGGTGATGCCGTTGAACGTGTCGCCCCTGTTTTCGGTGCTGGTGACTTTTTTGATGTTGGGGCTGCTGGGGTGGACAAATGCGGCGCGCGTGCTGTGCTCGACAGCGGGATCGCTACGGGACTCGGACTTTGTGCGGCAGGCGCGGGCTTCGGGGATTCGCGGGGTCAGGCTGTTCTGGGTTCACGTGCTCCCGAACCTGAAGCCAGTGCTGTTTGCCCAGTTC